>DATCDK010000240.1:0-69652 GCA_036510735.1 Acidothermaceae bacterium
GCTGCTGCCCCCGCCACGACTACGGGCGCCGCCGCGCTAGGATCACCGTCGCCCACTCGACGAGGACACCGGTGGTTCCCGACAACTTCGACGGATACTTCACCGCGGCGGCATCCGCAGCCGACGCCCTAATCTCGTGCGTCCGCACAACTCGTCGCTAGTTGTGGGTCAGCCCGCGGGCGGTGGCGGGTCGGACGGCGGGGAGTTCGGCGGCTGATAACCCGGCGGCTGATAACCGGGAGGTGGGTAGCCGGGCGGTGGGTAGCCCGGGTAGCCGTACGGGGGATACGGCGGTGGTTTCGGTGGTCCGCTCCAAAACGGTCTGCCCGCCTGCTGTCCACGGCGGATCGGTGCTTTGCCGCCGGAGAACCAGCAGATGCCCGCGACGAGCGGACCGAACGGGACGAAGAACGCGATCGCCGAGCCGATGACCCACGTCTGCTTGGTGTTATCCCACCACGGTCCAAACGCCTCGGTCGGCTGTCGAGCAATGCTGATCAGACCCGCTATTCCAACAATGTAGAAAGCGGCGAACACGAGCCAGATTGCACCGAAGAAGAGAAAGAACCCGACCGGGAACGCCGCGTTGGTCGAGCCGTCGGTGGTCACTTACTGAGCGTAGTGGCCGCATTTAGTTCGTGACGGCATTCCGGCCTTCTGCGACAGCCTCATCGAGGTCTTGGTGGAATGAGACGGTCGACGGGTCGTGCATGCCGGGCGCCGTCGTCACGCGGCGCTGCTGCATGGCGGTGATCGCACTAGTTGAGACCATCGCGATCCGCGCAACCTTGTTGGCGACGACGAAACTTGCTGAGGCGCCGCCAGGTAGCCATTCAATGTTGAAGGATCCGGTCATGTCTGGGCCCCTTCTCGCAGCATGCGACGCAAGACTTTTCCTGATGTCGACCTCGGGATCGACTCGACAAACTCTACGGCGCGCGGCCTCTTGTACGGAGCAACTCGTTCGGCACACCATGCGAGAAGTGCGGCGTCGGTCAGCTCGATCTCCTTGCGCACAACGAAGGCCTTGGGGATCTCGCCGGCTTCCCTGTCAGCCAGTCCGATCACGGCGACGTCAACGACCAACGGATGCTCGCGCAACACGGCCTCGAGTTCGGCTGGCACGATCTGGTAGCCCTTGTACTTGATGATTTCCTTGAGCCGATCGACGACCCAAACTGTTCCCGATTCATCGATCCGGACGGCGTCGCCGGTGCGCAACCAGCCACCCTCGACAATCGCATCGTCGGTGGCCGCAGGATTTCCGAGGTAACCGCGCATCACCTGCGGTCCGCGAATCCAGAGCTCGCCTGGCCCTGTGGCATCGTGGCGCGTGACCGGATCGACTACTCGCGCCTGCGTGCCCGGCAGCAAATGGCCGACGGAGCCGGCCGGAGTCGCAGCGCCGACATCGGGGACCCACGTAACGCCTGGACTCGCTTCGGTCATCCCGTAGCCCTGACCGACTGAGCACTTCAAGCGAGCCTCGAGCGCAACCACGGTCGCGGCGTCCAGCGGCGCCGCACCTGACATGGCGTGCCGCACAGAGCTCAGATCAAACTGCCGATCTGCAGCTGCCACGACGGCGGCCAATGGGGGAGCGAGGTGCAGTCGCGTCACGCGTCGTTCGCCGATCAGCGCCAAGTATCGATCCGCGTCAAAGCGCGGCATCGTGACAATCGTGGCGCCGTGGCGAAGACCGTAACCCAAGATGATGGACATGCCGTAGATGTGAAAGAAGGGCAACGCTGCAAGGAAGACGTCGCGGGAGTCGACGTGGTAGACCGCTTCGTGTTGGCACAGGCACGCAACGAGGTTGCGGTGGGTAAGTAACACTCCCTTGGGCAGGCCGGTGGTGCCGCCTGAGTACGCCAGCACCGCGACGTCCGATTCAGGATTGGCAGAACCGCCCTGATGCGTGTCAGTGGCGGCGGCTGGTTCGCCGATCGTCGTATTGCAGAGCGACGTGAGGTCGACGACCGGGATCGCGGCGGCAGCGCCCGCCGCCAAGGCGACTGACATCGCGCTCGCGTCCGCGATGAGTGCGACGGCATGTGACTCGTTCAGTTGACGACTCACCTCGCGCTGCGTGAGTTGCGGGTTCAGGGCAGTGATCGTCGCGCCGGCTGCGAGTGTGCCGTAGAAGGCTGCCGCCCAGGCAGGTCGGTTGGGACTCATCAGGGCCACGACGTCGCCTGGCTGGACCGGCACGGCGGCGAGATACTGCGCAATCGCGGGCACAAGTTGGCGGAGATCGCCATACGTCAACGACTCGCCGGTAGTTCCGTCGATCAGCGCGGGATGTGCCGATTGATCTGTGGCTGCGGAAAGAACGTAGTCAGGAAGGCTGATTCGCGGGATGACGGGATCCGGGTACAGGCTGCTGTAGATCATGCCTGCAACACCTGGGCCGATCAGATCCGGTCGTAGGAATCGAGGCCGGGCCGCAACGTCTTCTCGTCGAGGAACTGCGCAAGCCCTTGTTGCTTGCCGCTCTCGGGATCACCGAGAACTGCCTGGTCGAGTTTCGCGTACAGGTAGTCCTCTGCTTCATCCCACGACATCAGTCGAGCCTTCTTGAACCCCACCTTCGCGGCGCGCAGAACGGCTAGGTTCATGCCGGCCAGCTTCTGCGCTACCTCAGTCGTGCGCTCGCGCAACTGCGCCAAGGGCACCGACTCGTTGACCAGCCGCATTTGCGCGGCGCGGACTCCGTCGAACGTTTCGCCGGTCATGATGAACCACAACGCGTCGCGGCTGGAGACGGTCTCCGCGAGAGCGCGACTCACCAGGCCGCCGGGCGGAATCCCCCAGTTCACCTCTGACAGACCGAAAATCGCTTCGTTCGCGGCAATCGCCAGATCGCAGCACACGAGTGGGGTGAACGCCCCGCCAAAGCACCAGCCGTTGACCATGGCGATCGTCGGCTTCGAGTAGTGAATCAGGCGACGCCACTGCCATTCGGCACTGTCGCGGCGCGCTTGGATTTGCACATGCGGGGGGCTCGCATCAACCTCGCGGAAGTACTCCTTGAGATCCATCCCCGCCGACCATGCATCGCCGGCGCCGGTGAGTACCACGACGCGCACGCGATCGTCGCCCTCTAACTCCTGCAGGACAGCGATCATTTCGCGATTCAGTGTCGGGCTCATCGCATTGCGCTTGTCGGGACGATTCAGCGAAACCCAGCCGATGCCGTCTTCGATCACTACCGCGACAGTCGACTCCACTGTGACCCTCCAGTATCAAGTACCTTGATATGGACAGTGTGCTCGGTGAGGCGCCAGACCGCAATCCCTGGAGCGCACGCTTGTCGTTGCTACCGTGTCGGTATGACGACCGCGGGCGGACGCACCGGTGCGACGCGCGCAGTCGTTCGAGCTCCCGCGCCACGACTGACCTACCTGGTGAAACAAGCAGAGCTCGCGATCCGGGCGCAGCTCGACCGCATCGTCGGCAGGCACGGCCTCACGACCGTGCAGTACACCGCATTGAGCGTGCTCGAACGTAATCCTGGGATCTCGTCCGCGCAGCTGTCGCGGCGCTCATTTGTCACCGCACAAGCTGGCAACGAGATGGTCGCCATCTTGGAACGCAAGGGCTTTATCGAGAGACAGCCGAGCCCGGCGAACTTGCGCATCCGGCTCGTGTCTCTGACGGCGGCCGGAGCGGCGCTACTGGAATCGTGCGACGGCGAGGTCGACGAACTCGAGGCAAGAATGCTGCGCGGCGTCGACGCGTCGACGCGGCGACAGCTGCGGTCAGCGCTTGAGTCATGCACGGCGAATCTTCACGACGGAGCCGCGGGTTCCGACGTCCCGCGTCGTTCCCGATAGGGGACGGCGAGTGGCCGGCCGCGGTGTCTCAGGTGGGGCCAGCGTGACGAGTCGGGTCGCCGACATCTTGGAGACGTTCGCCGGCCAGCGCGAAAGCTTGAGCCTGTCTGAGGTAGCGCGACGAGCCGGCTTGCCTCTCACGACGACCCACCGCCTCGTCGGTGAACTCGTGAGCCGGCATTTCCTCGAACGCGACGAGTCCGGCCGGTATCAAATCGGCCTGCGCCTGTGGGAACTCGCGTCGCACGCGCCGCGATCAGTCGGGCTGCGCGAGTCAGCGCTGCCGATCATGGAGGACTTGTACGAGGCAACGCACGAGAACGTGCAACTCGCCATCATCGACGGCATGGACGCGGTCTACGTCGAGCGGATAGCGGGCCGTGACTCGGTGCAGGTGCTGACCCGTCCCGGTCTTCGGCTCCCTGTTCACGCGACCGCTGTCGGGTTGGTGCTCCTCGCGCACGCCTCACCGGAGACGCAGGAGGAAGTGTTGAGCTCGCCGCTCGCGCGCTACACCCGCTACACGATCACGGATCCACGCCGGTTGCGGCGGATTCTCGCGGAGATACGGCAAGTCGGATACGCGATCAGCGACCGGCAAATCCAAACTATTTCGTCGTCGGCCGCCGCGCCGGTCCGAGACAGTTCGGGCGCGGTCGTCGCCGCGATCTCCGTCGTCGTCAAGGCGAGGGACAACATCTCGGCGCAATACGTGCCCGCTGTGATGGCGGCCGCCCGGGGAATCTCGCGTGCGCTGGCGTAGCACCTAGCCGACCTGCTTCTCCAGTTGCCGTGCAAGGACGTCGAGCACCCGATAGCAGGGGAGCACGTCCGCAACGCTGGAGTTTGGCTCGCGGCCTTCGTTGATAGCCGAAACGAACTCGCGATCCTGGAGTTCGATGCCGTTCATCGACACCGCCACGTGCGAGACGTCGACGAGTTCGTCCTTGCCTGTGAGCAGATCGTCGTAACGCGCGAGGTAGGTGCCGTTGTCGCAGATGTAGCGGAAGAACGTCCCGAGCGGGCCGTCGTTGTTGAAGCTGAGTGACAGCGTGCAGATCTTGCCACTCGACGTGCGCAACTGGATCGACATGTCCATGGCGATCCCGAGAACCGGATGGATCGGTCCTTGCACGGCATTCGCAATGACGACGTCCTCGCCCGTCTGGTACTGGAAGAGGTCGACCGTGTGTGCCGCGTGGTGCCACAGCAGGTGGTCCGTCCAGCTCCGCGGCTGGCCAAGGGCGTTCATGTTGGAGCGGCGGAAGAAGTAGGTCTGCACGTCCATCTGCTGGATCGCTAGCCCGCCCGTCACGATCTTGTTGTGCACCCACTGATGCGAGGGATTGAACCTGCGGGTGTGCCCGACCATTGCCACTAATCCGGTCTCGCGCTGCACCTCGTCAACTGCCAGCGCGTCAGCCAGGTTGTCGGCGAGCGGAATCTCGACCTGCACGTGCTTGCCTGCGCGTAATGTCGCGATCGACTGTGCAGCATGCAGCTGAGTCGGCGTGCAGAGAATCACTGCGTCGACGTCATCGTGCGCGAGCGTCTCGTCGAGGTCGGTGGTCGCGTGGGGGGCGCCGTACTTTTCGGCCACCTCGCGCGCCTGCTCGATGCGACGGCTGACGATCGAGATGATCTCGACGCCGTCGATGTTCTGCAGGGCGTCAAGGTGCTTGATGCCGAACGCGCCGGCACCGGCGACGGCGATGCGCATCTCTCAGCTCTCTGCTTCTGTTGACTGCTGTGGCCGGACGACGATGTGTCCGACAGCCGTGTTCGACGCGGGCACATGGTAGAACCGGTAGAGCTCTTTGATGGCCGGCCCCATCGCTCCGCGCATGATGAGCCACATCACCATCTCGACGCCTTCGGAGCCAGACTCGCGCAGGTATTCGAAGTGCGGCATCTTGCGGAGCAGTTCGGGGTCTGCTGTCAGGTTGTCGAGGAACGCGGTGTCGAACTCCTTGTTGATCAGGCCGGCGCGAGGGCCCTGCAACTGGTGACTCATGCCACCCGTGCCCCACACCTGGACGTTCAGATCCTCCGGGTAACTTTCGATCGCCCGGCGCAGCGACTGTCCGAACAGATAGCAACGGTTGCCGGTCGGCGGGGGGTACTGCACGACGTTGACTGCGAGCGGAATGACCTTGACCGGCCACGCCTCGGGCTGGCCGTAGACGAGAGACAACGGCACCGTGAGCCCGTGATCGACCTCGAGCTTGTTCATGATGGTCAGGTCGAACTCGTCGAGAATCATCTCCTGGGCGATGTGCCACGCGAGGTCAGCGTGGCCCTCGACGACGGGTACCGGCCGCGGGCCGTAGCCTTCATCGGCGGGTTCGAAGGTGTCCGCACAGCCGATGGCAAACGTGGGGATCATCTCCATGGAAAACGCTGATGCGTGGTCGTTGTAGACGAGGAAGATGACGTCGGGCTTTTCTTCCTTGATCCATTGCTTGGTCCACTCGTAGCCCTCGAACAGCGGGCGCCAGTAGTCGGTCTGGGTCTTGCCGAGGTCGATCGCGGCTCCAATGGCGGGCACATGGCTTGTCGTCAAGCCTGCAGTGATTTTGGCCATCTCAGCGGTGCTCCTTGATCGAACGGTTGCCTTCGATAGACCGCCCACCGGCCAGCATCATCGCGGCGTACTCCTCGACGGTCAGGTCGGTCATGGTGCTGACGGCCTGCTGGAAGCTGAGACCGTCGGTAGCGAAAATCTTGGCGAGGAAGTAGATGTTGCCGCCCTCTCGAATCGCGGCGTTGTAGTCGCGAGTGAGAACCGCCTGCTTCTGCGCCTGCGTCATCGGCCACTCGTCGACGTACGCTCGCTCGTCGGCCTTGAAGCGCGCGCGATTCTCCGCCTTCATCAGACTCATACAGAACTGATTCAGGGGGTAGCCCTTGCGCGAGCGTTGCGCGGTGAACACCGTGGTGCCGGGGATGTCGTCGAAGTCGGAGACGTCCACGCCTACTCTCCTTCCCAGTAGAGCCGCATCGGGTTGTCGATGAGCAGTTTGTGCTGAAGTTCTTCCGTCGGTGCTACCCGCGGTACGAGATCGACGAGTGCGCCGTCGTCCGGCATGTGGGTCTTGAGGTTCGGATGCGGCCAGTCGGTGCCCCACAAGACGCGATCGGGAAAAGACTCGACGATGCGGCGTGCGAAGGGCACGAAGTCGTCGTATGTCGGCGGGCCGCTCACCGACAGCCGCTCGGGGCCGCTCACCTTTGACCAGATGTTGGGATGCTCGGCCATCAGTTTGACGAACAGTCCGAACTCGGGGCCGTCGATCGGCTGTGTCACATCGGGGCGTCCCATGTGGTCGACGACGACCGTCGTCGGCAACGACGTGAAGAAGTTCCAGCGCTCGGCGAGGTCGGCCGCTTCGAAATACACGACGATGTGCCAGCCGAAGGGTGCAATCTGCTCGACGAGGCTCAGGTAATAGGCGTCGGGTTTCGGATCGACCAGCCGTTTGACGAAGTTGAATCGCACGCCTCGCACCCCAGCGTTATCGAGCGCCTTCAATTCGTCGGGGGAGATATCGGGCTTGATGGTGGCAACCCCACGAGCTAGACCACTCGCTGCGCCGAGTGCGTCGACCATGGCCCGATTGTCAGCTCCGTGGCAGGTGGCCTGGACGATGACGTTTCGAGAAAGCCCGAGGAAGTCGCGAGTCGCGAAGAGAAGGTCCTTGCCGGCGTCACACGGCGTGTACTTCCGCTCGGGTGCGTAAGGGAACTGATCGCCAGGGCCGAACACATGACAGTGTGCGTCGACCGAGCCCGGGGGTGGCGTGTAGGTCGGCTTGGACGGGTTCGGGTCGAACGGCAACCAATCGGCGTCCATCTGAAAGGTCTGGATCATCGCGCTCTCGCTTCGTTCTGTCCCATCACAGGCCTCGCTTCGCGAGGATGGCGTCGAGCCGTGGATAAACCCGCCGGGCATTGCCGGAGAACACCGCATCCTTCACCGTGGACGAGACGTCGAGCGCATCGATGTAGCGCTTGGTGTCGTCGAAGTAGTGCCCAGTTTCGGGATCGATGCCGCGGACCGCGCCGACCATCTCCGAGCCGAACAAGATGTTCTTCGGGTCGATCACCTCGAAGAGCAGGTCGATGCCGGGCTGGTGGTAGACGCAAGTGTCGAAGTACACGTTCTTCATGATGTGCTCGGAGAGTGGCGGCTTGCTGAGCATGTCGGCCAGGCCGCGGTACCGGCCCCAGTGGTAGGGAACGGCCCCGCCGCCATGGGGGATCACAAAGCGCAGTGCTGGAAAGTCTGAGAATAGGTCGCCCTGCAGAAACTGCATGAACGCCGTCGTATCGGCATTGATGTAGTGGGCACCGGTCGCGTGGAAGTTCGGATTGCAGCTCCCCGAAACGTGCACCATCGCCGGCACATCGAGTTCGACCATCTTCTCGTAGAACGGGTACCACGACTTGTCGATCAGAGGCGCCGAGTTCCACAACCCACCGCTCGGGTCGGGATTGAGATTGCAGCCGACAAAGCCCAACTCGGTGACACACCGCTCGAGTTCGGCAATCGAGTGTTCGATCGGAACTCCGGGTGACTGCGGCAGTTGGCATACACCGACGAACGTATTCGGATAGAGATCGGCCACTCGCTTGATGAGGTCGTTACACGCTCTGCTCCAGGCCATGCTGACCGATTCGTCGCCGATGTGGTGCGCCATCGTCGATGCGCGCGGGGAGAAGATCGTCATGTCCGCGCCGCGTTCGGTGAGTAGGCGCAGCTGATTCTTTTCGATCGTCTCCTGGATCTCCGCATCCGAGATGCTCGGATACAGGGGCGCAGGGGTACCTGCGTCGTAGGCGGCGACCTGGGCGTCGCGCCACGCGCTGTGTGCATCGGGCGCCGTCGTGTAGTGGCCGTGGCAGTCAATGATCACGTTCGCGCCGCCCGAATCGCGTCAAGGAGGCTGCCCAGATCATCGGCGCCAAGGGCGTCGCGCTGGTCGCTAGCCCAGGCTTGCCGACGCGCCGTCGCTGTCGCCATCAGCGCGTCGACGTCAGCGTCTCTTACTGTCGACGCGGCCTCCGTCATCTCCTCAGACCGCCGTTCGCCGTGCTCGATGGAGCGCCGGATCATGTACTCAGCGAGCTCGGCCCAGTCGGCGGCCGGCAGGAGGTTCGACAACGAATCGAGCACCGGCTTCTCGACGCCCCACATGCGTGCAGTGAGCATCGACTCCATCAGCAACGCCTCGAGGCCTTTCACGACAACCGACCGGCAGAGCTTGGTAGCCGAAGCGGGTCCGACAGTTGGCGCGAAGAACTCGACGCCGGAAAATCCCAGACTGCGGGCCGTCTCGACGAACTCGCTCGCATGTGGACCGCCGAGCAGGATCGGCGAACCGATGCGCTTGGGATGGATCGGCGACAGAACCGCAGCCTCGACGTATCGCCCGCCCACCTCATCGATCAGCGAAGCTGCTTCCTGCTTTTGTCCCGGCGATGCCGAGTTCAGGTCGAGAAACCACGTGCCAGTGGTGAGAGCCGCTGCCACGTCACGTGCCGCGTAGAGATCGTTCGCTGCGGTGACCGCGCTGATCACGAGGTCGGCTGATTGCACCGCATCGACGGCATCGGTCGCGACTCGAACCGGCAACTCGCTCGCGTTGCGGGCGGCCCGGCTGTCAGGATCGCCGAACGCGGTATCCCAGGCCGACAGGGTGGCTCCGGTGCCGCCGTCGGCGAGATCCTCGGCGAGGACGCGGCCGACTTCCCCGAGGCCGATCAGCGCAATATTCATCGGCCCGCCCACAGTGCAGTTTTCATGGGCCTGCCCACACTAACTCGGGTATGAATACCTCGCCGCGCATCAACAACCGCGCCGTCCGCAGCAGCGCCGCCTGCTTCACGACGACGGCGCCATCGACGATCTCGACGTCCATCGTGACGGTGAAGAAGCCGGTCGGATGCTCGATCTCGACCTCGGCCGGATCGTTGATCTTGGCGACCTCGGCGGCAACCGACCCGGGCACCAAGCAAGCCGTCGCAACCGAGACCGCGCCGAAGACGCCGATCGCCTCGTGTACGCGGTGCGGGATCAACGTGCGGGTGTCAACGGCGCCGCCGTGTTGCGGAGTCGAGACGAGTGTCATCTTCGGCACCGTCTTGTTGGTGACATCGCCGAGATTCATCATCGGCCCGACGGCTAGCCGGATATCCTCGATACGCCGCAGCACGTCGAGATTTGCTTCGATCTCACTCGGGCTCTCGTGGCCGATCAGGCCCAGATCATCGGCCTTGATGCAGACGACGGGCATTCCGTTGTCGATACAGGTGACCCTGATGCCGTTGACCTCGTCGACCGCGTGGCCGGTCGGGAGCAGTGCCCCACAGGTCGAGCCGGCGACGTCGAGAAAGTCGATTGGTATCGGCGCGTGCGTTCCAGGCACTCCGTCGATCGCCGCCGTCCCGTCGTAGCGAACCTTGCCGGCCGGCGTCTGTACGTGAGCGATCGCCAATGTCTGGGTGTTTTCCATCCAGATCCGCACTGGCGTCACGTCGCCCGTCGCCTCGATCAACCCTTCCTCGAGCGCGAACGGGCCAATGCCAGCCAGCAGGTTCCCGCAGTTCTGATTGTCGGAGACGTCTGCGCGATCGGGCCAGACCTGCAAGAACAAGTAGTCGACATCGGCGTTCTCACGCGCCGACTTTGCCACGACGGCAACCTTCGACGTCAGCGGATGGGCGCCACCCATGCCGTCGATCTCTCGTGGATCAGGTGATCCCATCGCGGCAAGCAGAACGGCGTCTCGAGTCTCGCGGTCGGCTGGCAGATCCTCGACGTGGAAGTACAGGCCCTTCGAGGTACCACCCCGAATCACCGAGCACCTGATCGCCGTCTGGCTCATGAGTCTGTGCTCTCCACATAGCGAAGACCGCGCTCGGCAAGACGGTCGCGCATCTCGTAGATGTCGAGTCCGAGCTCGCCCGACTGCAGCCGGGCGCGCTTGGTGACCTCGTTCGCCTCGCGAGCGCGCGCCTTCTCCAGCACTGCCGCGGCGTCCGCGCGTGCCACCACCACTACGCCGTCGTCGTCGGCGACGATCACGTCGCCGGGACGAACATGCGCCCCTGTGCACACGATCGGTGTCTGTACGTTCGCCGGCGTCTCCTTGACGGTGCCCTGGGCCGAGATGGTTTTCGACCACACCGGAAAACCGATACGCGTCAGGAACGCGATATCGCGCACGCCTGCGTCGATGACCAACCCCCTGACGCCGTGCGCCATCAAGCTGGTGGCCAGCAGGTCGCCGAAATAGCCGTCCTCGCAAGGGCTGGTCGGCGTCACGACTAACAGGTCTCCAGGCTTGGCTTGCTCGACTGCCACGTGGATAGCCCAGTTGTCACCGGGGGCGACCTCGCAGGTCAGCGCGTTGCCCGCCGCCTTGATCGGCCGGTAGATCGGTCGCAGGCGCGACGCCAACAAGCCAATGCGACCCTGCGCCTCGTGGATCGTCGCGACGCCGAGTTCCCCAAGGGCGTCGACGATCGCCAGGTCGGTGCGGGGAGTGTTGCGGACGACAATCGCCATGAGGTCATTTCTTTCAGCGCGGTTGTGGTGAGACCAGAGTGTATTCCGCTGAACGGAAGGAATTCCGTGTCGGTGTAGGCCTGCGAACTACCGGTAGAACCAGTCGTGCTCGTACGGGAGCCCGGTGTAGTTCTCCGCCAGCGCTGTGGCCATCGCTCGCGAGGTGACGACGTAGTTGAGTTGTGAGAGGGCAAGCGCTTCGTCGAACGGATCGTCCTCTGGTGACTTGTGGAGCGTGGTGGTCATCCACCACGAGAAGTGGGTCGCTCGCCAGACCCTGCGGCCCGCGGTCTCGGAGTACTCCGCGAGCAAATCCTCGCGGCCTGCGGCGTAGTAACCGCCGAGGGCACGGGCGAGCAGCCGGACGTCGGCGATCGCAAGGTTCATTCCCTTTGCGCCGGTCGGCGGGACGATGTGCGCGGCGTCGCCGGCCAAGTAGAGACGTTCGTACTGCATCGGGGTTGCGACAAAACTGCGCATCGGCGTGATGCCTTTGCTCACGATCGGACCTTCGGTGAGGGCAAAGCCCGAGTCGTCAGCCAACCGGGTGTGCAGCTCGGCCCAGATCCGATCGTCGGACCACTCCTCGAGCGACTCATCTGGGGCGACCTGCAAGTACATCCGGGTCACTGTTGGCGACCGCATGCTGTGCAAGGCGAATCCGTTTGCGTGACGTGCGTAGATGAGTTCGGCCGACGACGGTGGGGCCTCGGCGAGGATGCCAAGCCAAGCAAACGGGTAGCTTCGTTCGTAAGCAGTGAGGTTCGGTACGTAGCCGCGGCTGATGCCGTGGAACCCGTCGGTGCCGATCACGAAGTCGCACGCGACGCTCTGGCGATTGCCCTGATGCTCGAAGGTGACCCTCGGCTGCGCGGAGTCCAGAGCCTCCAACGCGACGTCACTGACCTCGAATCGCAGGTCAGCGCCGTTCGCGATACGCGCTGCGATGAGGTCTTTGACCACCTCCTGCTGCCCGTACACCGTCACGTTGCGGCCGGTGAGTTCGACGAAGTCGAGTCGGTGGGTCTTTAACCCGAAGCGCAGATTCGTCCCATCGTGCGGAAGTCCTTCGGCATCCATCCGAGCTCCGACACCGGCTTCGCGCAGTGTCTGCGCGCTGCCATGCTCGAGTACGCCGGCCCGCACGCGCTGCTCGACATACTCACGATCGCGCTGCTCCAGCACCACCGACTCGATGCCCTGCGCTTCGAGCAGTCTCGCCAGCAACAGCCCAGCCGGCCCGGCACCAACAATGCCAACTTGGGTACGCATCAGAACGGGAAGGCTCTCGGCTCGCTCCGCGATGTTATCCATTGAAGGTCGCAGAACTCTTCCGCCGCAAAGCCGACCCCGAACCGACCCCAGCCGCTGTCCTTCATGCCGCCGAACGGCATCTGTGGCTCGTCGTTCACGGTCTGGTCATTCACATGAATGATCCCTGCGTCGAGCGCGCGCGCCACAACCATGCCTTCTTCGACAGTGGCGGCCAGCACCGCCGCGCATAGCCCGAACCGCGACTCATTGGTCCGCCGGATTGCATCGGCTGCGTCATCGACAACGTCGATGATCACGACGGGGCCGAAGGTTTCATCTAGTGAGAGTTCAGCCTCCGGCGGCACGTCCGCGAGGATCGTCGGCGGGTAGCACGGTGGGCTTGCGACTCCGCCGGCGAGCACGCGGGCTCCAAGCGCGACGGCTTCCTCGACCCGCCGGGTGATGAGCGACAACGCCCACCTGCTGATCAGCGGGCCGATGACGGTATGTGGATCGCGGGGGTCGCCCACAGGCAACTCCGCGACCCGCGCCACGAGGCGTTGCGTGAACTGTTGCGCAATAGACCGCTCGACCAGTATTCGCCGTACGCACATACAGATTTGGCCCTGGTGAACGAAGGCACCGTACGCCGCGGCTTCGACTGCGTATTGCAAGTCGGCACCCGCGAGCACGATCAGCGGATTCTGCCCACTGAGCTGAAGAACCACGCGCTTGAGGTTGCGCCCAGCTGCCTCTGCGAGTCGACGACCGGTAGCAGTCGACCCGGTGAAGTTGATTCTGCGTACCAGCGGATTGGTGATCAATTCATCGCCGATCCCGCCAGCTTCGCCAGGCGCGTGCGTGACTACGTTGAGAACGCCCGCCGGCAATCCGGCGTCCTCGAAGAGCTGCGCCCAAAAGGTGCCGCCCGTCGATGGGGATTCCTCCGACGGCTTTAGCACCACGGTGTTGCCGAGTGCGAGCGGGCCAGCGATTGCGCGCCCCGCGAGCGTCAGCGACGCGTTCCACGGCGCGATTGCGCCGACCACGCCAACCGGTCTGCGCGTCGCTATCGCGTGCGTTCCGGGTACGTCTGACGGCAAGACTTGACCGGACGGCGAGTGCGCCAGGTTCGCGACCTGACGCAACAGCGACACCGCGAACTCGATCTGAATGTTGGCAAAATGCCGGCCGCATCCGGTTTCGACCGCGAGCTCGGCCACGACCGCAGGTCTGCGCCGCGAAAGGTCGTCGGCGGCGCGCAGGAACACCCTCTTTCGATCGTTGGGCGTCGTGGCCGCCCACGCCGGAAAGGCGTTGTGTGCCGCCTCGATAGCACGTCGCGCGTCATCGCTATCGCCGGCAGCAGCGGAAGCGATGACGGCGCCGTCCCATGGGCTGATGCTTTCGTATTCGCGACCACTGACGGAGTCGCACCACTGTCCGTCGATGTAGTGGCGAAGCCGCCTCGGCGGGTTGGACGGGCTGGCCGGAGGCTGCGTACTAACCGTGCTCGCTGACAACGCCGCCTCCCTCGTTCGCGATGACCGGTAGCTTCTCAGGTCGCGTGAGCCGATATCCGACGGGCAGCAGTTGGAAGTGCAGTCGATCGGTCAGCAGGCTCCACAGTCCTCTGGGCAGGAACAGTGCGAAGCCCATCGCGACCACACCAAGGCCGATGAGATACCAGGCGCCCTCGTCGGCAAAGTTGTATTGGATGACAAAGAACACGATGGCACCGATGATCGGCCCCTCGAAGGTGCCGAGGCCGCCGACGAGCACCATGAAGATCATGTACGCCGTGTACTGAACACCGAAGATCGACGTCGGCTGGATGAACGACGTGTTGGCAAGGATTAGCGCACCGGCGGCCCCGCAGCCGAAGCCCGCGAGCACGAACAGCAAGAACCGCAGCGGCCGGACGCGGACACCAACCGATGCCGCGGCCTCCTCGTCGTCGCGAATCGCCTGCAACGCCGCTCCGGTTCGTCTGCGCAGCAGCAAGAAGACCGAACCGAGCAGCAGCACCATGAACGCCAGAGACAGCCAATAGGTGTAGTCGCGGCGGTCGGTGATCGAGTACCGGTTCAGGCCGTGGAGCGAGATGCCCGAGCCGCCGCCCATGCTGTGATCGAGGGTGACGAGCAGGGCGAGCACTTCGGCGACGACCCACGTTCCGACCGCGAACTGTCCGCCGCGCAACGGCAGCACAAGGAGCGATTCGATCGCTGCCAGTGCCGCGGAGGCGAATGCCGCGATGACAACCGCCAGATACGGCGTCACGCCGTGCTGGGTCAAGAAGATGACGCTGTACGCGCCGAAACCGATGAACGCCTGTTGGCCGACAGAAACCATTCCGCCGTAGCCAGCAAGGGCATTCCACATGATGGCGAGGATCAGAAACGTAAACAGGCTCGTCAGTTGCTGCACTGCGTTTGCGCCCATCACTTCGGGCACCAGGAACAGCGCAACCACAAGCACAAGCGATACGACAGAGGCGACGGCCGAAGCGCGCGTCGATCGTCGGACGAGCCACCCAGAGCTGCTCCCTATCGGGCCGCCCCGCACGGTGGTCATCTCGCCGTGCTCCGGCTCGCGAGGATGCGTCCTCGAGGACTCGCAAGGACCGCGAGAAATACGAGGTGGCCAGCGAGGATCGAGTACCGCGGGTCGATATTGGCTCCGATCGTTTGCGCAATGCCCAGCACGATGCCGCCGCCCAGCGTTCCCCACAGCGAGCCGAGCCCGCCGATCACGACGGCTTCGAACGCGAAGATCAGCTGTGTCGGCCCGCTGGAGGGTTGAAACGTCGATCTAATGGCGAGAAACGCGCCGGCCAGCGTGGCAGTCGCCAGCGCGATCGCAGTGGCTTTGGCATATACCGACCACGCGGGGATGCCGACGAGCGCTGCAGTGTCGGGGTCGAGCGCCGTTGCGCGCATCTCCCGCCCGAAGGGCGTGCGGCGCAGCGTCAGTTGTAAACCGCCCAGTACAACGACGGCGAGCACGAGCACGAGAAGGCCGATGTAGGGGACCGCAAGTCGCGAATTGATCACCCAGCTTTTGGTGGAGATCGTGCCGGCCTTCGCACCGAGCGAGCGAACATCCGGTGAGTAGGCCTGCAGCAGGCCGTTCTGGATCACGATCGACAGACCGAACGTGGTCAGCAACGGGATTAACGGTCCGCCGCGCAGGCTGCGCGCCAGCACGCTGCGCTGCAGGACGTAGCCGAACGCGGCCATGATCGGGAGCACCGGCAGGAGCGCGATGAACGGCGACACGTGGTAGGTGAACGAGACTTCCCACACCAGGAAGGCGCCGAGCACGGCGATGTCGCCGTGCGCGAGGTTGATGATCCGCATGACGCCGAACATGAGTGACAAGCCGCACGCAAACAATGCATAGAGGCCGCCGAGCAGCAGGCCCTGCACGACGGCGTTGACCCAACTCATGTCGATCCCTGCGCTCGAAGGCCAAAATATGCCTCGGTGATGAGTTCGCGACTGACCGACGCGGTAGCGGCCTCGAGCACAATCTTGCCTTCCAGGATGCAAATCACCCGGTCGGCGACCGACATCGCGCGGCGCAGATCCTGTTCGACCAGCACGACGGTTGAGCCCGACTTGATCAGCGACGTGAGCGACTCGTACACCGCATCTACCGCGATTGGCGCGAGACCAAGCGATACCTCGTCGACCATGAGCAGTCGCGGGTTGGTCATGAGCGCTCGACCGATTGAGGTTGCCTGCTGTTCACCGCCGGACAGCTGCGAGGCCTTCTTGTTGCGCAGCGGTTTGAGCATCGGGAACGCAGCCACCACGGTCTCGACCGTCCAGGGGCCAGGCTTCGCGCGTCGGCCCGCAACGAGCAGGTTCTCCTCGACCGTGAGATCGGCGAACAGCTTGCGCCCTTCGGGCACAAGGGCGATTCCCAGAGCAACTCGTCGATGCGCGGGCACGCCGGTGATGTCGACGTCATCGAATCGAACCGATCCAGCGGAGGCAGGGTGTGCGCCGGCGAGTGTTCGCAGCATCGTGGACTTACCTGCACCGTTGGCACCGACCAGGGCGACGGTTTCGCCTTGACTCACGGTGAAGCTCACCCCGCGCACGGCTTGCAGGAGTCCGTGACGAGCGTGCAAGTCCTGAACTTCCAGCAGGGTCACGGGCCTGCCTTCCCCAGATACGCGTCGACAACGGCGGCGTCGCGAAGCACGACGTCCGGCTTGCCGCTCGCGATCACCCTCCCGGCGTCCATCGCGACGAGTCGATCGATGACCTGGAGCAGCAGATGCACGATGTGCTCGATCCACACAATGCTGATCCCGCGGGCTCTTACCCGCCGGATCGTATCGACCAACTGTGCGGCCTCGGCGTCGGTCAGACCGCCACCAATCTCGTCCAACAACAGCACCTGAGGATCCGTCGCCAACGACCTCGCCAACTCCAGGCGCTTGCGATGCAACAGTCCCAAACTCTCTGCGCGCCGATTGGCCAGGTCGATCAGCCCACACAGTTCCAGGACCTCGACAGACTTGTCATATGCAGCAGACTTGCTGAGACCTGCGCCGTACGACGCACCAACTAGGACGTTCTCGAGCACCGACATCGCACCGAACGGGCGCGGGATCTGAAACGCCCGCCCTACTCCAAGGCGGCAGCGTTGTTCTGACCGCATGTGCGTGATGTCTTGCGCGCCCAGATGCACTGTTCCTGCGCTGGGCGCGAGTGAACCGGAAAGTACGTTCAGCAGTGTGGTCTTGCCGGCGCCGTTCGGGCCGACGATGCCGACCGCTTCGGCGCCTACTTGGAAGTCGACCTTGTCGAGCACCTGCAAGGAGCCGAACCTTTTAGACAAGCCAACCCCGACCAGCCGAAGCTGATCGGGGTGGGTTGACCCGGTGTATGAACCGGCCGGTGCGTCGCTCACGCGCCGTAGGGCTGCAGCGAGCCTGCGATGGGAATGTTCGGGTCGGAGGAGTGCTCGCAGATCACGAACGCGAGCTTGTAAGGACCGGACGGCGCCTTGACCCACTGACCGCCGATGATCGGCGTCACCACGACGTTGGCATTGGGACCCTTGCCCCACTGCAAATGCCCGACCGGCGTCCTCACGTCAAGCGTGCTGATGGCCGTGGCGACCGCAGTCTTGTCTTGGGGGTTCGACGACGCAGCCAAGGCTGCCGCCGCTACGTCGAAGAGGGCAAGGCTCGCACCCAATTGCTGGTTCCACTGCTTGCCTGATGCAGTCTGATAGCCGGTGGCCAGGTCCGCGGAGCTGATGCCCGTCAGCGACGACGAGTACGGCCACGTCGGATCCCAGTAGACGCCGCTGGCGAGCCCGACCCCGATCGCACCGAGGGATTCGACCTGAGACGGGAAGAGTCCGGTCTTGGCGATCTGAGCGATCTTTGGTTTGTAGCCCTGCTGTGCAGCTTGCTGCCAGAACGTCGCGAAGTCAGGCGGGATCGGGAAGGTATTGAAGATTTCGCAGTCGCCGGACTTGAACTTGTTGATTTGCGACGTGTAGTCGTTCGTGCCATCGGTGTAGGCGCCCGGATCGACGATCGTGTACCCCGCCTTGGTCAACAGCGGGCCTAGTGCGGATCTGATGGCGTTCCCATCGGCATCGTTGGGCCACATGACGCCGACCTTCTTGTTGGTCGACACCTGCGGCCACATCGTGGTGTAGGCGTTGGCGAACTGCTGGACACCGAAGCAGAAGTGGTACACGAATTTGAACGCGTGGTTGTCCCCTGGCTTCGCGCCTCGACCGTAGTACCACGATTCCCACGGCACAACGGTCGATATGCACGGCACTCCCGCCGCCTCGCAGGCGTCGGAGACCGGGTTGACCTGCTCCGGTGTCGACGTGGTGAGCATCAGGTCGATCTTGGAGCCGTTGATCAGATCGTTAGCCACCTGAGCGGCTCGAGCCGGGTCGGACTGCCCGTCCTTGTCGATGATCTGGACATCCCATGTCTTGTCGCCGATTTGGATGCCCTTGGCGGCGAACGCCTTCCGGGCAAGACCGAGCACGTAGCCGTCAGGCTCACCGAAACCGGCGGCGGGCCCGGTGATCGGGCTCACGTAGCCGATCTTCAGCGTGCCTGCCCTCGGCCCGGCCGAGGCCGCCGCGGCGGGGGTCGAAGCCGCCGTCGTGGCCGCTGTGGACGCGGACGCAGGTGGTGCCGCTGCTGTCGTGGGCGCGGCGCTCGAGGCTGCCGCTGGCGTCTTCTTGCTGCTCGAGCAAGCCGCGAGGAGCGGGCTCGTGAACGCGAGCGCTGAGGCGCCTAAGCCGGCAGCGCGTAGGAAATTCCGCCGGCTGATGGCCGCCTGGACGACCTCGGGCTGGGAAGAAGGGTCCACCATGACCTCCACGATTGCGGGTAAGTGGCCGAAACGTAAGAGTCGGCGTGCTGGCCGTCAACGACTTGTTTCACTAGGTGGAACACTTTGGGTTACGATTCGAACATGGCCGTCGGTGACCCAGAACAGCGAGCGCCAGCCGCGACGAGTGCCACCGCAGGGTTTTCGCAGTCTCTTGAGCGTGGATTGCAGATTCTGGCGGCGTTCAACGAGCTCCGCCCGGTGCTGGGCATTGCCGACATTGCCCGTGCCGTCGATCTGAACAAGAGCACGACCTATCGCTACGTCGCGACACTGGCCCGCTTGGATTACCTCCAGCAGGACCCCGAAACCAAGAAATACTCTCTCGGCCCGCGGGTGGCCGACCTCGGGTTCGCGGCGATCAACTCGATGGAGATCACCCGGGTCGCGGCGCGACCACTTCAAGGGCTCGCCGACGAGACCGGACACACGGTCAGCATGGCGGTGCTCGACGGTTCAGACATCGTCTACGTGGACCGGCGCCGCAGCGCTCGCGGCGTCCATCTCGCCATGGAACTCAATCTCCACGTCGGCTCCCGGCTACCGGCATACTGCACAGCGCTCGGGAAAGTCCTGCTGGCGTACCGCGATCCAGCCATCCTGCGGGTGCTGCTCGATCGCACGGACCTGGCCCGTCGGGCGCCGAAGACGATCACCGCCCGCGAGCAATTGACCTTCGCTCTGGGTCGCATTCGCGAGACCGGCATCGGATTGAATGACGAAGAACTGGCACCCGGGCTGCGCGCGATCGCCGCGCCCGTGCGCTCCCGATCGGGTGAGGTCATCGCCGCGGTCAGCGTCGTTGTCCCTCTCAGCATCGCCACCGCCCCGATGGAGCAGCTGAGTGCCCGGCTCGAGGCCCCGCTACGGCGGACGACGAACGAAATCTCCGCCCGGCTCGGGTATCGGGCGCAATCGTCCTAGCCAGCGAACCGCTCGTTCCAACTATCGGAACAGCTGGTTGATTATTTAGCGCTGCCCGTTTACGGTCTGGCCACCGCCCCACATCTGGGCTCCGCCCCACATCTGGGCTCCGCCCTCGGTGCGCGCTGACGTAGGAGGCAACTGGTGATCCTGGACGACTCGAGGTGGAAGGGCCAGATCTTCGTCGGCGGAGCATGGGTTCCTGGTGCCGGCGGCGTCGCGGACGTGATCGAACCGGCGACCGGCGCGACGTTGGCGCAGAGCGGTCTCGCGGGTCCGGCCGATGTCGCGACGGCTGCGGTCAGCGCGAGCGAGGCGCAACGCGAATGGGTTGCGTTGCCGCACCCGGCGCGCGCGGCCGTGCTGCGCAAGGCCGGCGCGCTCTGGGCTGAGCACGCCGAAGAGATCAGCTGGTGGAACATCCGAGAAGTCGGCGCCATCGAGGGCATGGCCGGCTTCGCCGTGCATGTCGCCGAGCAGGAGTGCTACGAAGCGGCCTCGCTTCCGAGCCGACCGTCCGGGGAGATCCTGTCGAGCGAAGGCCCGCGGCTATCACTCGCCCGTCGGCTGCCCGTCGGCGTTGTCGGCGTCATCTCGCCGTTCAATGTCCCGATCATTCTCGGCATCAGGTCGGTCGCGCCCGCACTCGCGCTCGGCAACGCCGTCATCCTCAAGCCCGATCCCCGCACCGCGGTTACTGGCGGCGTCACGATCGCCCGCATATTCGAAGAGGCGGGACTACCGCCGGGAGTCCTTCAGATGCTGCCCGGCGGTGGTGACGTCGGCGAAGCAATGGTGACGCATCCGTTGGTGAGCGTGATCTCGTTCACCGGTTCGACAGCAGCGGGACGCCGGGTAGGCGAACTCGCGGGCAAGCACCTGAAGAGGGTGCATCTCGAACTCGGTGGCAACTCCGCGCTCATCGTCCTGGACGACGCGGACGTTGACGCAGCAGTCAACCTGGCGGCGTGGGGATCGTTCTTTCACCAGGGTGAGATCTGCATGACGACCGGACGTCACCTCGTGCACACGCGGTTGCACGATGAGTTCGTTGAAAAGCTCGCTGCCAAAGCCGCCCACTTGCCCGTCGGTGATCCCGCGTCGGGTCAGGTGGCGTTAGGTCCCCTCATCGATGCGGGACAACGCGACAAGGTGCACGGGCTCGTGACATCCAGCGTCGCAGGCGGCGCGAAGCTCGCAGCAGGCGGCAGCTACGAAGGCCTGTTCTACCAGCCGACCGTACTCACCAATGTCGAGGTTACCTCTCCCGCTTTCGAGCAAGAAGTCTTCGGCCCGGTCGCCCCGGTGATGCGCTTCGCTGATCTCGACGAAGCCGTTCGAATTGCGACGGCCACTGAGTACGGCTTGTCTCTCGGGATCGTGACGCGTGACGTCATGAAGGGCCTCGACCTGGCCGCACGAATCCCTACCGGAATCGTGCACATCAATGACCAGACCGTGAACGACGAGGCGAATACCCCGTTCGGTGGCGTTGGTGCTTCAGGTACCGGCTCTCGATTTGGTGGTGCCGCAGCCAACATCGATGCGTTCACCGAGACTCAGTGGGTCACGATGCGCAGCGAGCCGCCGTCGTATCCGTTCTGAGCACAATCCGTTCCGAGCAAGGGATGCAGCTGTGGCGGTCGAGATCACCGCGGCCGTTGTCGAGGCGCAGGACAAGCCATTCGAGATGCAGACTCTCGAGATTGATGAGCCTGGCCCCGGTGAGGTGCTTGTTCGTCTCGTTGCGACCGGCGTTTGCCACACCGACGGGCTCGCGCGCCACGGCGACTTACCGTTTCCCTTTCCTGGCGTGCTCGGCCACGAAGGCGCGGGTACAGTCGACGCAGTAGGCCCTGGCGTCACGGAGTTTGCGGCTGGCGACCGAGTTGTCATCGGCTGGCCGTCATGCGGAAACTGCCGCAACTGCCAGGCGGGTGAGCCCCGCTACTGCCAGCATCTCGGCGAGCTGCTGGTCGGTGGCACTCGACGCGGCGGCGAGCCGGCGTTGCATCGTACCGACGGGGCACCGATCCATAGCCACTTCTTTGGACAGTCATCGTTCGCCACCTACGCGTTGACCACATCACGCTCACTTGTCGCCGTCCGACCTGATGTTCCGTTGGAGATGATGGGTCCGCTCGCGTGTGGAGTATCAACGGGTGCGGGTGCAGTGTTCAACACTGCTCGACCGACACCGGGATCGACTTTGGTGGTGTTCGGTGTCGGCACCGTGGGACTTGCCGCGATCATGGCCGCGCGCAACTCGCCCGCGACGAAAATCATCGCTGTTGACCGCCACGAGTGGCGCCTCGAACTTGCATCCGAACTCGGCGCAACGCACGTCATCAACGTCAACACTGATGACCCGTTGGCGGCGATTGCCTCCATCTGTGGCGGCCCCGCCGACTACGCGTTGGAGTGCACGGGCGTCATCGACATCGTCAGGCAAGCGGCCGACTGCATCGGCATGCTTGGCACGTGCATCCTGATCGGTGGCGCGCCGGCAGCGGCGGAGTTCAGCCTTGACCACCTGTCGACCTTGTGGGGAAAGCGAATCGTCGGCGTTCTCGGTGGTGGCGGGCGCAGTGCAGAACTCATAGGTGGACTGATCGACCTCTACGCGTTGGGCAGGTTTCCCCTCGATCGCCTCGTCACGTACTTCGAGCTTGACGAGGTCGAGGCGGCGTTGGCGAAGTCTT
Organism: Acidothermaceae bacterium; assembly: GCA_036510735.1. Taxonomy (GTDB): domain Bacteria; phylum Actinomycetota; class Actinomycetes; order Acidothermales; family Acidothermaceae; genus PALSA-607. The sequence goes on from DATCDK010000240.1 coordinate 22,676, forward strand.
ACGACGGATCCGTCATCAAGCCCATCCTGCGAATGCCGAGCTGACTCACTGGTGTTCGGCGGTGAGTCGCTGACGTCGCAGGCCCTCAGCTATTGCGGCGGCTGCTGCCCTCATCGGCGGCACCGACTCGGTGATCCGCGGGCTGGTCAGCGGCGCGATCACGGCGACCGCAGCGACAACGCTGTCGCCGTCAACGAATACAGGCACGGCCAACGACGAGACCCCGAGCCGATGCTCCTGCGCGCTGCGCGCGACTCCCGTGCGCCGAACTTCGACAAGTTGGCGGCGGAGCACTCGTGGGTCGGTATTCGTGAACGGCGTGTGCTGCGTCAGTGCGGCCATCACCTCACTGACGACGTCGTCGCTCGCGTAACCGAGCAACGCCTTGCCGACCGCTGTGCAATGCAACGGGAGGAGCGCTCCGGGTCGATGCCGGGTTGAAACAGTCCGCGTGCCAGACAGACGCTCGACGACCATCGCACGCGATCCCTCGAGCACGGCAAGGTGCACGGTGTGGCCTGTTGCTGCGACTAGGTCTTGCAGATGCGGCTGGGCAACTTCGCGCAGTGTCGTTGGAGCTGAGAGCAGCCCGAGACGCCAGAGCCGGGCACCGATCGAGTACGCGCCGTCCGGGCTTCGGGTCACCAGCCGCGCGCCGACGAGCTCGGCAACGAGTCGGTGCGCAGTCGGCAGCGGCAGCTGCGCGCGCTGACCGATCTGCGACAGCGTCAAGCTCGGGTGGCTCTCGTCGAACGCGCCGAGGACAAACAGCGTCCGGCCGGCCGCCGACCGTGCGTCATCGCTTCGCCGTGCCGTCACCGCGTCCTCCCGTTCCATCAGGTGGAGAACGCCACTCTAAAGGGAACTTCCACATCGTGGAAGGATCGCCTGACACCGCTCCCGCCAGGGGCCACGCTGAGCCCGAAAAGCCGAGCAGAGGGGACGACGCGTGATGGCAGCGAGCAGGTATGACGCCGTCGTCGTGGGCGGGGGCCACCACTCGACGATCATCGCGCCCTACCTCGCACGCGCCGGCATGTCGGTCGCCGTCTTCGAAGCGTCAGGGCGCCTCGGCGGAGCTGCGCTGAGCGGGCCCGGGCCAGCGCGGGGCTACACCATGAATCACTACTCGCATTGGACCCGCTTTTACTCCCATCCCGCCTACCGTGACTTCGACCTGCGCGCAGAAGGCTTGCAGTACGTCTTCCCCGAAGGTAACGAAGCGATGGTGTTCGACGACGGCACTGCTTTCGTCGGGTGGTCGGCCAGTCGCGTCGTCGACGAATCCGGTTCGCAACAGCCCTGGGACGAGGGTCTTCGACGTACCGAAGCGGCCATCAGAAGGTTCTCCGGCGTCGATGCCGACACGTACGTGCGGTTCCACGAGGCCTACGTCAAGGACTGGAAAGCGGCATTCGGACGGCACCGTTTCACCGCACCAACTCCGTGGAGCACACCCGATCCGCTCGAGTCGCTGATGCGCGAAGGCGGCGTCATCGAGCCTGTGCACCAGTTCATGAGCGCGCGTCAGCTCGCGTACGATTTCTTCGAATCCGACGAACTCCGCACCCTCTTCATGCGAGCTGCAACGACCTCGACCGGCGCATTCCCTGACGACGTCATCGGGCTGCAAGGACTCGTGCACGTTCTCGCATTGACGCTCTCGCTCGAACCGGCGGCGATAGCCGTTGGTGGCACCGGCGCCGTGACCGACGCGCTGGTCAGTGCGGGCCGGCGTCGCGGCGTCGAGTACTACACGCACGAGCCGGTCGCTGCGATTGTTCGGGGCGGAACCCGCGCCACCGGGATTCGGTTGGCAAGCGGAAGCGTGGTGTCCGCCGACCTGGTCATCAGCGGGCTCGGGGCGCCGCAAACGATCCTCGATCTCCTGTCTGACCTGCCGCTACCGCAGCGCGTCGCGCATCGGCTCCGCAATATTCACTTCGACCGCGGTCAGTTGATCTGGATGAACGTCGCGGTTCACGAACTGCCCGACTACTCGGCTGCGAACAGTGACGCGGCAGTCGGCGAGCAGCCGCGGCTGTATTGGGGGCCTAAGGACCCCGACTGGCTTGCGACGAGGTACCAGGCCGAGATCATGACCAAGGGCTACTCGAGCCGATCGTTCGCGTTCTCTTCCGCCGACACCATTTGGGATCGATCGCGCGCCCCGGTCGGCGAACATCTCGTCGGTCTGGAGGAGTTCACGGCGCCCTTGCGACTGTTCGGTCGCGACGACTGGAAGCGAATCGAACAGGAGGCTGTCGACACGATCATCGAACAGTGGCAGCGATACGCGCCGAATATGACGCGCGAGAATATTGCGTCCATTCATGTCGCGATGCCGCGCGACATCTTCGCGACACATCCGGACATGGCGGAAGGCGGGTATAGCCAGGGCAGCACAATCGCGAGCCAGCTCGGTCGCTTCCGCCCGATCCCGGAGCTCTCGTCATACCGATCCGTGCTCGAGAACCTGTACATGTGCTCGTCGAGCATGCATTCCGGATCCGGCATCGGTCGTGGCAGCAGCCTTAACTGCTGGCGGGCCATCGCGACTGATCTCGGGCTCGATGCCGAGGCCGACCTGCGCGCCACGACTTCCGCCGACGCTATCGGTCAATCGTGATGACGACCAAAGACCTCGATGGATCGCGGGTACTCGTTACTGGTGCCGCGCGCGGCATCGGCCGCGCCGTCGTGCGTCACCTCGTCGACTCCGGAGCATTGGTGTTCGCGGTCGACATCGACACTGCTGGCCTTGAACAGGCCTTCAGCCAGACCACCGTGTGTACCCGAACCTGCGACGTGTCCGACGAGGTACAGGTTGCGCAGGCCGTGGCAGGCGCCGCTGAAAAGCTCGGCGGACTCGACGGTGTCGTCAATAGTGCCGCCATCGTCGCGGTGACCCGCAAATCCGCGGAACACGTCGGGGTCTACGAGTTCAACCAGGTCATGGCCGTGAACGTGCGTGGACCGTGGCTCATCTACCGTGCCGCACTGCCGGTCCTCGCCGCCGCCGGTGGTGGCAGCGTGGTGAACCTGGCCAGCGAAGTCGCCTACAGCGGCTCGACGAACCTCGCGCACTACGTTGCTAGCAAGGCGGCGGTCGTCGGCCTGACCCGGGCACTGGCTCGCGAGGCTGGCGCCAACAAGGTTCGAGTCAACGCGGTCGCACCAGGATTCACCGATACCGAAGGCGCCCGGGCAATCGGCGACCCAGACAGTTACGACACGACCACGACCCCACTCGGACGCGTCGGCTATCCAGACGACGTCGTGGGGGCGGTGGCTTTTCTGCTGTCCGCGGCGAGTGCCTTCATTACCGGTCAGGTGTTGCTCGTCAACGGCGGCCGCGTCATGGCATGACGCCCAACAACTTCTAAGACCACAACGATTGCTCAGCCACGAGGAGACCGTCATGACGTTAACCGAGGACAGCACTTCAGTTCGCCGCTTCCCCGACCCGTACAGCATTCCAACGCCGGACGGCGCGCAGGGCTGGGAAGACATGTATCCGTACTACAACCGATTCCTCGAATCGCGCCGCGACCGCGACTCCAAGCGAACCTGGTTCCGCAACGGCATGCACTTCCCCGAGCCGATGCCGCCCTTCGACATCGTGACGTCAGATAGTGCCTTCATGAGCACCGGAGTGATGAACACCCGCGTCTTCGCGCTGCCGCCAGCGCTCGGCATCGATGTGCGCGTGCTCAACGGCTACGTCTACATGTCCGCCAATGGCGTCGAGAATCCGGAGGAGATCGGGCACCGCGCCGAGGAGTTCGCGGTGCGCGTCGGGTACTACTACCAGAACTGGCCGGACATCTACGCGAAGTGGGAAGCGAAGGTCAGAGCCGAGATCGCGAAGCTGCAAGCTGTCGCGATTCCTGCGCTTGGGGAATTCGAGCCGGTCGAAGATGTGCTCGCCAACCGGGGAGTGACGTCGTCGAACGATTTTCTCGTCGCGTACCAGGCGATCCTCGCGTCGCTTGACGCGGCCTGGAACCTGCACAGCGAGTTGCTCAACATGGGCTACGCGGCTTACCTGAACTTCCTGATGATCCTCCGCGGTCATTTTCCGGAGATCAGCGACCAGTCGGTAGCGAAGATGGTCAGTGGCGTCGAAGTCTTGCTGTTCCGCCCGGACGACGAACTGAAGAAGCTGGCCGCGCTGGCGATAGAGCTTGATGTGACAGGACGATTCGCAGCGGGCCGGCTCGAGTCGTTGCGCGCCGACCTTGCCGAATCGGGAGCCGGCCAAAAGTGGAATGCGGCCTACGACGAATCGGCCGATCCCTGGTTCAACTTCTCCTACGGCAACGGGTTCTACCATCACCATCGGAGCTGGAGCGACGACCCGACCTTCCCGCTGACGATCATCGCTGAATACATCGGGCGGCTGCAAAAGAACGAGGACCTGAGGCGGCCGCTGGAAGCTGTGAGCACCGAGCGCGACGCCGTGGTCGACCGCTACCGGTCGCTACTTGACGCGGACGACGTGCAGGCGTTCGACGAGGCGCTTGGCCTTTCTCGGGTCGTGTTCCCCTACGTCGAGAATCACAACTTCTTCATCGAACACTGGTACATGACCAAGTTCTGGAACAAGATGCGCGAGCTCAGTGAGGTCTTCGTTCGATTCGAGTTCTTCGCCGATGTCGACGACATCTTCTTCATGCGCCGAGCCGAAGTTGGCGACGCGCTGGTCGACGTCCAGATGTCCTGGTGTGGTGGCGGCGAACCCCTCGGTCCCGACTACTGGCCGAGCATTATCGAAGAACGTCGGCGCATTCACGCGGCACTCAAGCGATGGACGCCACCACCCGCATTGGGCCCGGCACCCGCCGAGATCGTCGAGCCAATGACGATCATGCTGTGGGGCATCACGGACGACCAGGTCAAGAGCTGGCTCGACGCGCAGAGCGGTGACGGCGTGGTCCGCGTGTTGTCGGGGTTCGCGGGCAGCCCTGGCGTAGCCGAAGGCCCGGCCCGCGTGGTCATGAGTCCGGGAGATCTCGACTTCCTTGTCGACGGCGAGATCCTGGTCGCACCGATTACGAGCCCCAGCTGGACGCCGGTGTTCGCGCGCATCAAGGGCGCAGTCAGCGACATCGGCGGGATCATGTGTCACGCGTCGATCGTGTCGCGGGAGTACGGGTTGCCGGCAGTAGTCGGCACTGGCACGGCTACGGCGACGATCAAGACCGGGCAGATCATCAGGGTCGACGGCGACAAGGGGATCGTCACGATTCTTTCGGACTCATGACCTACATCAGGCGCTTCGGCGACCTGAGGCTCACCGATCGCCCTGACGTGGGCGGTAAGTGCGCCAGCCTCGGCGAGCTGATTCATGCCGGGATAGAGGTTCCCGACGGGTTTGCTGTCACGGCCGGCGCGTTCGAGGCCTTCAGGGATCAGGGCTCGTTGCGGGACGATCTCAAGCGCATTGTGCGCTCGGTCGACCCGAGCCGATCCAGCGATCTCGACGCTGCCCACACGGCGGCATCCGAACTCGTCGCGGCGACGCCGATACCGCAAGAGGTCGTTGATCAGATCGTGGCTGCCTACGGCGAGTTGTGCGAGGCCGCGGGCGACGAGGCGCTCCCCGTCGCCGTCCGGTCGTCCGGCATTTCAGAAGACGGTGACGTGACGAGCTTTGCCGGCCAGCAGGAGACCTACTTGTGGGTGGTGGGCGCGCACGACGTGATCGACAACGTCCGCGCGTGCTGGGCAAGTCTCTACACACCGCAGGCCATTGCCTACCGCTCCCAACTCCCCGAGGAGGTGGCGTTCGAATCGACGTTGATCTCCGTTGGCGTGCAGGCGATGGTCGACGCGGAGGTAGCGGGCGTCGCCTTCACCGTGAGCCCGCGAACCGGCGACCGGTCGGTTATGGCGATCAACGCAAGCTGGGGCCTGGGGCAAGCCGTCGTGTCCGGCGAAGTGACGCCAGACGAATACTGGCTGTCGAAGATCGGTCTCGACGTGACCAGCAGCACGGTCGCTCGCAAGACGATGCAGTGCGTCCCGTCGACAACAGGTCGAGGTGTCATCACGATTCCGGTGCCCGACGATCAGCAGGACGTCGCGTGCCTGGCGCCTGAGTCGATCCGCGAGCTGGCGGACATCGCGATTCGGGTCGAGCAGCACTACGGCTGCCCGCAAGACATCGAATGGGCGAGGACGCGCGCCACGAACGGCAGGCCGGCGCGGATCGTGCTGTTGCAGTCGCGGCCCGAAACGAGCTGGAAGAAGCGACAGGCTGAATCGAGAGCAAAGACGGGATCCAGTGCCGCGGCTTCGTACCTTTCCGTGATCCAGAACGCGGGAACGGGAGTGCGCAAAGCGTGAGCAGTGACGCGTTGCCGAGTTGGCAGGATCTGCTTGCCCTCGTCGAGCATCTCGAGACCACTGACTTCGAGGATTTCGTCGTCGAGATGCCCGGCCTCACCATTCGTGTGTCACGCCGTGGTCTCCCAGATGCAGTAGCCGTCATTCCAGCCGCGGTCATGCCGCCCGCCGGAGCCGATGAGCAGGTTGTACAACCAGGCGGTGTCGAGATCACCGCTCCGATCGTCGGCCTGTTCTTCCGACGACCGGCGCCGGACCAACCGCCTTTCGTTGACGTCGGGAATGACGTCACCGTCGGTGCGACGATGGCGATCATCGAGGTCATGAAGATGATGGTGCCCGTCGAGGCGACTGTCGCCGGACGGATCGTCGCCGTGCTCGCGGAAGACGGCGACATGGTCGAGTCCGGCCAGCCGTTGTTCGTCGTCGACGCTAGCGGCGTCACATGAGAACAGTCCGTCTGGTCGACACGAGTACGCGTGACGGCAACCAGAGCCTGTGGGGAGCGACCGGCCTCACGACCGGCATGGTCGAAGCTGTCGGCCCGTCCCTTGAGCGCGCCGGATTTCTCGCGATCGACTTTACGTCGTCGACCCATTTGTCGGTCGGCGTTCGCTGGCATCACGAGGATCCGTGGGAGCGAATACGGCGGATGCGCGCCGTCGTCCCCACGACACCTTTGTCGTTGATCACGACGGGTATGCGCTTCATGGCCTGGGACCGCTCGCCCGAGTCGGTGATGCGACTCGCGATGCGATCGCTGGCGAAGCACGGAATGCGGCGGCTGCAGGTATTGGAGCCGTCGAACGACGCCGCTGCCGCCAGCAAGGTCGCCCGGCTCGCGAAGGATGAGGGCATCGAGATCGTGGTCGCGGCCGTGACCTTCACGGAGTCGCCCGTGCATACCGACAGCCTGTATAGCGAAGCGGCGGCGAAGCTTGCGAAAGATCCGGCGATTGACGCCGTCTATCTCAAAGACCCAGGCGGACTGCTCACGCTTGAACGAGCTGCCACGCTGATTCCGGAGCTTCGTGCCGCGGTCGGTGAGACTCCGCTTGAGTTGCACAGTCACTGCACGACCGGCGTTGCCCCACAGGTCTATGTGCTTGCCGCGCAGCTCGGCATCGACGTGCTGCACACCGCGATCGGCGCACTGAGCAACGGCACCAGCCAGCCGTCCGCGACCAAGCTCGTCGAGAACCTGAGTGCGGTCGGGATAGCTGTCGACGTCGACCTCGATGCGATCGCTGAGGCAGAGCGGCTCATCGGGCGTTTCGCCGAAAAACAACATCTTGAGCCCGGTCGACCACTCGAGTACGACCTCAGCGTGCACCGTCATCAAGTTCCCGGCGGCATGATGGCGACCCTGCGTCGGCAGATGGTCGAGCTTGCGATGCCCGAGTTGTTTCCGCGAGTGCTCGAGGAAGTCGCGCTGGTACGCGCCGAACTCGGTTACCCCATCATGGTGACGCCCTACAGCCAGTTCGTTGGTAGCCAGGCGGTGCTCAACGTGATGAGCGTGCAGTCGGGCAAACCCAGATGGTCGCAACTTCCCGACGAGATCATCCGCTACGTGCTCGGGCATTTCGGACCACCGCCGGGCCCCATCGCCGACGTCGTCATGGAGCGCGTCCAGACCGCGCCACGCACCAAGGAACTCGACCTGCCGCTGCCTGACCCGACTATTGATGAACTGCGCAACCGAGTCGCGTCGAGTCTCGGACATCAGGTTGGCGACGACGAGGTCGTGCTGCGTCTGGTGCTTCCGGGTGACCAACTTGATGCGATCACCCGCCCTGCAGTCGCGTGGCACGACAATCCTGCGTCTGCAAGCACGTTCATCGCGGGCGTGAACGCGCTGCAAAAATGGCGGTCGATCAACGTTACCCGTGGCACCGAACGCGTCGTCTTGAACCGCGCATCAGCACAGGAGGCGCCGTGACCGTCCGACCCGCTGTCATGGACGCGGCACTTAAGACACGCCTCGCCGAGGTCGAGGGAGTCATCTTCGACGTCGACGGATGTCTCGTGCTGTCCGACAAACCTGGCGGCGACGGCGGGCTTGCCCTGCCCGGTGCGAGCGAGGCGCTCACCTGGTTGCGCGAGTCGGGCCGCCGTGTCGTCTTGTTCACGAATGCATCGTCGAAGACGCCGCACTTTCTCGCTGCGGGGTTGACGGCGATCGGTCTCGACGTTGCACCTGCCGATGTGCTGACGCCATCGGTCGTTGCTGCCGAACTTCTCCGCGCACGGTATCCGGGTCAGCCCGTCATGGCCTTCGGCGGGTCCGGGCTGCTCGACGTGCTGAAGAGCTACGACATCGAGCTGGTGCACCCGACCCTTGAAGGCAGTTCCAAGCAGCCCGCAGCGGTCATCATCGGGTGGGACGTCGGCTTCGATCGCGATCGACTACAGATCGCGGCCGATGCGATCTGGGGAGGCGCGGACTTCTTGGTGACCAGCGACGCACGCCGATTCGCGACGCGTACGCGGCCGACCGTTGGCCTCGGGGGGTTCATCGCGAAGGGCCTCGCCTACGTGACTGAACGCGACTACGAAGTCGTGGGTAAGCCTTCGGAGGCCGCCATGCAGGTCGCCTCAGCACGGCTCGGCGTCCAACCGTCACGCATGCTCGTCGCCGGCGACGACCTTACCCTCGAGATCCGGATGGGGCTTCAGGCCGGCGCGTTGTCGGCGCTGGTGACCACCGGCATTCACGGCGTCAACGACGTCGAGCTCGCGCAACCAGCCGACCGACCTGACCTCATCGTTGACGGCCTACCCGAGCTCATCGAAATTTGGCGCGACGCCGACGACACCTCCCCAGCCCGCGGCTGATGGTCGAACCAGGGGAGGTGTTGTGGAGACCGGCTGACGACGCCAGGGACACCTCGGCGCTCGGCAGGTTTCTTAGCCGAGCCGAATCCGTGACAGGTCTGCAGTTCGCCAACTATGAGGCCGCCTGGCGATGGTCGGTGTCGGACCTCGATACCTTCTGGCAGCTGGTGTGGGAACAGGCCGGGGTCATCGCCCACCGACAGCCGACAGCCGTGCTCGGACGACGAGAGATGCCGTTCGCGCAATGGTTTCCCGGTGCCACGCTGAACTACGCAGAGCACGCGCTGCGCGATCGCAGCTCCGCTGTCCGGGTGAAGGCGAGAAGTCAGACTCGAGCCTCGCAGGATCTAAGTGGCGCCGAACTGGCTGCACTCGTGGGCCGCGTGCAGCAAGGTCTGCGCCTGCTCGGTGTGAGCAGAGGCGATCGGGTGATCGGCTACTTGCCGAACATTCCCGAAGCGCTCGTGACCTACCTTGCAGTCGCGGGTCTCGGCGCGATCTGGTGCAGTGTGCCGATCGAGATGGGGCCTCGCAGCGTGCTCGACCGGGTGGCCCAGCTTGATCCGAAAGTCCTGGTCTGCGTCGACGGATATCGCTGGGGCGAGCGCATCGTCCACCGCCGCGACCAAGCAGCCGAAATCTGCGACCAGCTGCCCGGCGTCCGCGTTGTCGAAGTTCCCTACCTCGATGCCCATGCCGAACCACCGGCGGAAGCGATCGCGTGGGCTGCATTCACGGCGACGCAGCTGCCCCCGACGTTTGAGGAGCTGCCGTTTGACCACCCACTGGTTGTGCTGTTCTCCAGCGGCACCACCGGTTTGCCCAAGGCGATCGTGCACGGCCATGGCGGCTTGCTACTTGAACACGCGAAGGCGCTGTCTCTGCAGATGGACGTCGGGCCGGGCGATGTCGGCTTCTGGTACACGACCACCGGCTGGATGGTCTGGAACATTCTCGTGAGCGGGTTGGTCGTGGGTGCGACCATTGTGCTGTTCGACGGAGACCCAGCGTGGCCAGATCTCGGCGGTCAATGGGCCGTCGCTGCCGAGACGAAGGCGACCCTTTTCGGTACCAGCGCTGGGTATCTCGCGGCGTGTGCGCGATCCGACCTGCGGCCAGGGGCCAGCTACGACCTCGCGGCGTTGCGCGAACTCACATCGTCTGGCTCACCGCTGTCGGCGACAGCCTCGGAGTGGGTCTACGACGCAGTGAAAAGTGATGTACTCCTAGCGCCGACATCAGGCGGCACCGACGTGTGCAGCGGGTTCGTTGGTGGCAGCTCACTCACGTCGGTGTATGCCGGCGAGATGAGCTGTCGGCCGCTTGGCGTCGCGACCGAGTCATTTGACGAAGCCGGCAAGCCGCTGAGCGGCCGACCGGGCGAACTCGTGGTGACCCTGCCGATGCCGTCGATGCCGGTCGCCTTCTGGAATGACCCAGACGGTTCTCGTTACCGTGCCGCATATTTCGATACCTACCCCGGAGTCTGGCGACACGGCGACTGGATCATCCACACCGAGCGCGACACGTGGGTCATCACCGGTCGCTCCGATGCCACCCTCAACAGAGGCGGGGTTCGGTTGGGTACCGCGGAGTTCTACAGCGTGCTCGACGCGCTTCCCGAAGTAGCCGACAGCGTGGTGGTTCATCTCGAAGACGACGCAGGGCACGGATCGCTCATCGCGCTGATCGTGGCGGCAAGCCCTACCGACGGGGACGACGACTCGTTGCGGTCAGCGATTACAGCGGCGATTCGAGGCCAGCTCTCACCTCGCCATGTACCCGACGCGATCGTGTTCGTGAACGCGTTGCCTCGAAACAACAACGGAAAACGGCTTGAGGTGCCCCTGAAGCGCGCCGCACAGGGCGTCGCGATCGACCAGGCGGTCGATCTCTCCGCACTCGACGATCCAGCAGGCTTTGTCAAGGCCGTCGCCGCGATTGCCGTCGCTGTCGCGGCGTTGTCGTCGGAGCCGGGATAAACGTCTCAGAGCCCGAGCCACCGAGCGGCATTGTCTTTCAGGATCAGTGGTCGGACGTCAGCTGCGATATCGAGCGCCTCGAAGTCGCCGAGCCACCGGTCGGGCGTAATCAGCGGGTAGTCCGAGCCGAACATCACCTTGTGCTTGAGTCGGCCATTGGCCGCCTGTACCAGCTGTGGCGGAAGGTATTTCGGTGACCAGCCAGACAAGTCGATCATCACGTTGGCCTTGTGCGTCGCGATCGAAATCGCGGCATCCTGCCAGGGCACCGACGGGTGAGCGAGCACGATCGACAGGGTCGGGAAGTCAGCGGCCACGTCGTCGATGAGCATCGGGTCGGAGAACCGGAGCTTGATCCCACGGCCGCCAGGTAGGCCGGCGCCGATCCCCGTCTGGCCGGTATGAAACACGATCGGGACGCCTAGGCCGGCCACCGCTTCGTAGAGCGGATACACATGGCGATCGTTCGGGGCGAAAGCCTGCAACGACGGGTGCAACTTGAGCCCGCGCGCGCCCGAGGCGACCAGATCGCGCAACTGGCTCACCGCGCTCGCCCCGTCATGCGGGTCGACCGAACAGAACGGGATCAGCACGTCGGCATGTGCGCCGGACTGGGCGACGATGTCTTCACTTGAGAGTGCTTTGTGCCCGGTGGCGGTGTGCGCGTCGACCGTGAACACCACCGCCAAGAGGTTCCGTTCGCGGTAGTACTGCGCGATGTCTTCGACGGTGGGCGTGCTGTTGACTGTGGACTTGAAATACTTCGACGCGGCAGCGAGCAATTCGTCGTCCAGCGAGCGATTCCCATTGCCGTCGGCCTCGACATGGACATGGGTGTCAATGGCCCGCACGTTGGCAAGATCGACGATCATGCTCCGTGATTGTAGGGGTCGACATCTGCATCTGTGAGGAATCGAAGCGACGGTGGCTTAGGATCGTGGCCTGATGCAGTCACGACAGCTCGTCCTCGCGTCGGCGTCGCCTGCGCGGCTACGACTCCTATGGGACGCCGGGTTTGATCCCATCGTGATGGTCAGCGGCGTCGATGAGGATGCAGTCGAAAGAGCCGATCCGGTCTATCTGGTTGAGACTCTTGCGGTGCGCAAGGCCGCAGCTGTCGCCAAGCACGTGCCGGCGAGCTCGGTGGTGATTGGTTGCGACTCGATGTTGAGCTTCGACGGCGACATCATGGGCAAGCCGCCCACAGCGGAGGCTGCGCGGCACTATTGGCAGCGCATGCGCGGTCGCGACGGTGTGCTCGTCACCGGCCACTGCGTCATCGACGTCGGTTCGGGCCGCGAGGCGTCGGGGGTGGCGAGCACCACAGTGCATTTCGGGACGCCGACAGACGACGAAATCGATGCGTACATCAATACCGGCGAACCTATGAAAGTCGCTGGTGCGTTTACCCTCGACGGGTTTGCTGGACCTTTCGTCGACGGGATCGAGGGTGACCACGGCAACGTGATCGGTCTTTCGTTGCCCTTACTTCGCCGACTGCTCGCCGACATCGACATCAGGATCGTGGATCTGTGGCGCTGAAGATCGGGCCGATCGAAGTCGACCCACCGATCGTGCTCGCGCCGATGGCGGGAGTGACGAACGTGCCGTTTCGCCAGCTATGCCGAAGCTATGGCGCGGCGCTCTACGTGAGCGAGATGGTGTCGGCGCGCGCGGTGATCGAACACAACCCGAACACCGAGGCGATGATGCGTTTCGGCGACGACGAGCCGGTGCGCAGCCTGCAGCTCTACGGCGTCGATCCCGACGTGATGTACGCGGCTGTGCGCCATGCGGTTGGCGAGATTGGGGTCGACCACATCGACCTGAACTTCGGTTGCCCGGCGCAGAAGGTGAACCGGGTCGGCGGCGGGGCGGCGCTGCCGCTTCGTCGCGCGTTGTTCCGTGCCGTCGTCGCCGCCGCGGTAAGAGCGGCGGGCACTGTTCCCGTGACGGTGAAGATGCGCAAGGGCGTCGACGACGCGACGCTGACCTACCTCGACGCTGCCCGCGCCGCTGAAGATGTCGGCGTCGCCGCAATCGCACTGCACGCCCGCACCGCCGAGCAGCTGTATTCGGGCGCGGCAGACTGGTCGGCGATCACCAAGCTGCGTGAGGCGATCACCTCGGTGCCGGTCCTGGGCAACGGCGACATCTGGGCCGCCGACGATGCGGTTCGCATGATGCGCGAGACCGGATGTGCTGGTGTCGTGGTCGGTCGAGGATGTCTCGGCAAGCCATGGTTGTTCCGCGAGCTCTCGCAGGTCTTCGCCGGCGTACCGATCGGTCCGGCGCCCGCACTTGGTGAAGTCATCGCGGTCATGCGCAGTCACGTCGACCTTCTCATGACGCATAAGCCGACGCCGCAACTCGGCGTCCGCGCGTTTCGTAAGCACATCGGCTGGTACCTGACCGGGTTTCCCGTCGGCGGATACCTACGACGAGCGCTGATGGATGCCGAGACTGCAGGCGAGCTCGATGCGCTTCTCGACACCCTCGATCCGTCGATGCCGCTGCCGCCGGCCGTCCGCAACCTCCCGCGGGGGCATCTGCACGGACCACGACCTGTGCAATTGCCGGCGAACTGGCGTCAGTTGGCAGACGATCCAGCGCCGTTGGTCGGCGCTGACGAGGCGTACTCCGGCGGCTAGCCGGAACCCACCTTTTTCACCCTTTACACGAGCGATTTGTGCCGCATAGTGTCGAAAAAAGGGAGCGGTCACGGGGAGCCGGTCACCCAAGCTTCCTGGTGGTCCGGGTGCACTGAGCCATTTCGACCAGTCGACAAAACTGCGCTGGGCGGAACGCCGACATCGGGCTGGGCGTTCACCATCGCGCTCACGGGACAAGACGGGTTCGGCCAGGACAATGCACGCACGTTCGCACCCACGCCGCAGCCGTTCAACTTCGGTGTGTGTGCCGCTGCGTCCGCCAGTCCGCTGTGCACGGCCGACCCGAACACTGTGCCGAAGGTGATGGACACGATCACCCCGACCGGCGTAGCGCAGTCGACCGAACTCGACTACACGCTCGGTGCGGTAGTGCTCCAGGGAGTCACGATTTCCTAGGTAGCGATTACTGCTGGTAGTGCTCAACCTCGGGGATGGGTCGTGCGTGGGCCTCGTCGGGGTTGTCGCCGAACTCGCGCTTGGCCTGGCGCTGCCGAAGAAGGTCCCAACACTGGTCGAGCTGCTCTTCGATCTGCCGACGGCGATCAGCAGCACCATCGGTGCCGGTCAGGTGGTGTTCTTCGGCCACGAGTTCGGAGATGCGCGACAGCAGGTCGTCGTCGGCCATGTGACTGTTCTCCAGGGGGTGTAGGGCTCCAGGTGTTTGGTCAGTGACCAGACTACGGGCGGCGGTGCAGAACTATCGGGTAGACCGCGGTGGCCCCGAGCTCCTCGAGCAGGGACGCCGCGACCGTCATGGTCCAGCCGGAACTGTAGACATCGTCGACGAGCAGGATCGGGCCAGCCGGCAGCGAGCCTTCAGATAGGCCGCCCGCGGGCACCAGACTGGCGGTCACGGCCGCGACGCGCTGCCCCGACGCGACGCCGGACACCGGCCGCGGACCACGGATCTCCAACGCGTCGACCAGGTTGAGCCGGCCGACCGTTGCAATGTGGCGGGCCAGTGAGCTGATCAGTAACGGATGGGTCCGCGACGGGATGGCCACCACGGTCGTCGGCCGGGTAGGCCAACTTCGCGCCCATCGCGCCAGCAACTCGACGACCCCTGCCGCGACCTCCGGCGGCAACTCACCGTCAGCTGCGCCGTCGCGAGTCAGCGGGACGACGAGATCTGCCCAACCCGGGTCGTCGGCGAACGCGAGGGCGCGCCCATCGACGAGTGTGGTGCCGATACGGCCCTTTCGTGCCGCGCCGGTGCGATCGATGGAGCCTGTGGGCCACAGCTTGCGCGGCTCGATCACCACATCGATGCCGCGAGCAAAGATGCGCGCGGTGTCGACGTCGACGGTCGACGGTGAGAACGCGAGGCCCGCAGGCAGCACACCGGTGCACACCGAGCAGACGCCGCAGGCAACGCCGGCGTGCGGGTCGTCAAGTGAGAGTCGCAGAAACGACATGAGGCAGCCGCTGCCGGCGGCGTAGCTGCGCATGATGCCGGCCTCGGTCGCGCGAGCGGCGGCCAACGCGGCATACCGTTTCTCGTCGAAGATCCACTGTTCACCGGTCGCCTGCCACCCGGCACCGACCCGCTGCACAGCGCCGTCGACCGCGAGGATCTTGAGCAGCGCCTCGAGCCGGCCGCGCCGGGAGCCGGTGGCCTCCTCGAGCTTCTGTAACGACAGCGGCTGCGAAGCCGCTCCCAACGCCGACAGCACCGAGGCCGCCAATGCAGGAGCCGGTGTTGACGCGTCGGCGAAGTAGGCCCACACCCGGTCGTCGGTCTCAGCAGGGAGCAGCACGGCGACCGCGGTGTCGAGCGCGCGACCGGCGCGTCCTACCTGCTGGTAGTAGGCGACCGGCGATGCCGGCGAACCGACGTGCAGGCAGAACGCGAGATCGGGCTTGTCATATCCCATGCCCAACGCGGAGGTTGAGATGACTGCCTTGATCTCGTTGCGCCGCAGCTGGTCCTCAATGCGTTCGCGTTCGTCAGTCTCGAGCTGGCCAGAGTAGGCCGCGACGGCATGGCCGCGAGAGGTGAGAAAGTCGGCAAGGCGGACCGTGTCTGCGACGGTGAGCACGTAGACGATTCCGGATCCGTCGAGCGTGTCGAGTGCGGCGGCCACCCACGCGTACCGCTGCAACGCCGAAAGCCCGGGGACAACCCCCAGCTGCAATGACGATCGAGCCAAGGTTCCGCGCAACACCAAAGGCGCGACCGTGTTGCCCACCGCCAGCTGGTCGGCGACGTCGCGGGTGACCCGGTCGTTCGCGGTCGCGGTCGTGGCCAGCACCGGCAGGTCGGGGCGGGTGTTGGTAAGCAGTCGGGTCAGTCGCTGGTAGTCAGGGCGGAAGTCGAAACCCCAGTCGGACACGCAGTGCGCTTCGTCGATGACCAGCATCCCAAGACGTTCGAGCAAGTTCGGCAGTACCGACTCGGCAAAGCGCGCCGACGCGAGGCGCTCGGGGGAGGTCAGAAGGACATCGACTTCGTCGTCGGCCAGCTGCTTCTCGATAACGCCCCAGTCATCGACATTTGCGGAGTTGAGCGTGACCGCGTGCAGGCCAGCCCGCTGCGCCGCGGCGACCTGATCGCGCATCAGGGCAAGCAACGGGGAGATGACCAGGACCGTGCCCGACCCGGCCGCGCGCAACGCGGCGGCGGCGATCCAATAGACCGCGGACTTGCCCCACCCGGTTGCCTGAACGCACAGCACCCGGCGGCCCTCACAGACCAGGCCCTGCGCCGCGGCCAGCTGGTCGGGCCGAAGGACAGCGCTCGGCCCGGCGAGCTCGCGGAGCACCCTCGTGGCGACCGCGAGCAACTGGTCGGGCTCGACCCGAGTCTGCGTCACTGTCCGAGCATGACCTACCCGGCGGACAGCCGGGCCGACCTCCGCGCAAATGGCCTTCAGCCCAGGCTGGGCGTACCGATACTCCTGTGAGGCTCGTTGACAGGGAAAGAGGTTGTGCGTGGCGTTCCCGGCGGAGGAAACGCCTAGTCGCGGCTGGTTTGCGTGGTGGGCCTACCTCACGCTGATCTTTGTCGCGTCCGGATCGCTCATCGTCTTGAGCGTGAGAGCCCTGACCCACGACCGCCTGACCGGGTCTACGAGCGCCTTCGTCCTGATCGCCGCTCTCCTTGTGCTCGGCGAGTTGCGCCCTGTGGTGGCCAGCGGGTCCTACGACCCGGACGGCGTCAGCTTGAGCACTGCGTTCGTCTTCGCCATCTTGCTCATCTGGGGCCCTGCCCCGGCCATCATCTTGCAGTTCGCCGGCATCTCGATGCGCGAAGTGTTGATGCGCAAGTCGTGGTGGCGGGTGATCTTCAATGCCGGGCAATACGCGATCTGCCTTGCGACCGCCTCGGTCGTGCTGGGGGTCTTCGGCATATCGGCGTCGCTCGCTGCGCCCCACGAGGTGACCGGCGGAACGCTGCTCGGGCTTGTCGTTGCTGCCGTTGTCTACCACCTGATGAACCTCGTGCTGGTCGGCATCATCATTTCGATTCGCCGCGGCACCACGTTGTGGGCGGAGATCATCGACGAGTTCTGGTACTACACCTCGACGACGATGGCGGTGATCGCCTTGTCGCCGGTGATCGCCGTGGTTGCCGTACATGCATGGCAACTGATCCCGCTGCTGATACTCCCGCTGTTCCTCGTCTACAAGACCGCGTCGATTTCACTTGAGCGCGAGCAGCAGTCACTGCACGACGCGCTGACCGGTCTGGCCAACCGCAAGTTGCTGATGGCTCGCACCGGCGAGCTTCTGGGTGAGCTCCAGCAGAGCGATGGCCGGGTCGCGTTGGTACTGCTCGACCTCGACAGGTTCAAGGACATCAACGACACGCTGGGGCACCCAGTCGGAGACCGCGTGTTGCAGGTCGTGGCAGCGCGCGTGCAAGACGCGGTCCGTCCGGGCGATCTCGTCGCGAGGCTGGGCGGGGACGAGTTCGCGATCCTGCTCCATGATCTGAACGACGAGGCAACAGTTATCGAGGTCGCCGAGCGCATTCGCGCGACGCTGCACGAACCGATCTCCTTCGACGGCACGATGGTCGATCTCGACGCGAGTCTCGGAATCGCACTGTTCCCCGATCACGGCGACGACTTCGACCAACTGCATCGACGGGCCGACGTAGCGATGTATGTGGCGAAGTCATCGGGCGGCGGCGTTGCGGTCTATGACGTGCAGAAGGACACCAACTCACTCGCCAGGTTAGGTCTGCTCGGTGAACTGCGGCACGCCGTCGAGATCGGACAGCTGGAGTTGTACTACCAGCCGAAGATTTCTTTGGCGACCGGTGAGGTGCTTGGCGTCGAGGCCCTGGTTCGGTGGCACCACCCGACGCTAGGCGTGGTGATGCCCGACCAGTTCATTCCGCTGGCCGAGCAGTCCGGGCTGATGCCCAGGCTTACGGATCTGCTGCTCGACCAGGCGCTCGGCATGCGAGCACAGTTGGACCCCGGAGAGTCGGGGCTCATCATGGCCGTCAACATCAGTGTGCGTGACTTGCTCGACTACGGCTTCGCCGACCGAGTCGCAGCCGCGCTACGCCGCCATCACGTCGTTCCCGAGACGCTCATGCTGGAGATCACCGAACGCCGGCTGCTCGCTGACTACGACCGAGGCGCGAAGGTTCTGAGCGAACTCGTCGCCACTGGGGTGCACATCAGCCTTGACGACTTCGGCACCGGATACTCGTCTTTGACCCTGCTGAAGCGGGTGCCGGTCTGCGAGTTGAAGATCGACCAGTCGTTCGTCTCAAGAATCGGCGACTCCGAGGCAGACGCCACCATCGTCGGGTCGATCGTCGAACTTGCGCACGCTCTCAACCTCACGGTGGTTGCCGAGGGCGTGGAGACCACCGATGTGCTCGAGCGTTTGAAGGCGCTCGGGTGCGATCAGGCGCAGGGCTGGTTGGTCGGCCTTCCGATGGACGCCGCGACGGCCAGCGCTTGGATCGCGCGGCATCGCCGTGACCGGCAAGGGGTCGGCGTCCCGCTTCGGGCACTCTCATAGGCCTGGGCACACACTCTGCTTACGGGCTGGGCACAAAGGGCTATCTCAGGACGGAATATCGGACCTGCCAGCGACAAGGGACCGGTCCAGGACCGATACTGAGGGGAATGAACAGGACCACGCCGTGATCCGGCGCCCGCTGCCCGGTAGCCCCTTCAACGTGATCACGGTCGCCCGGCCGGTCGAGGTGTTCGCGGTGAACGATCGGGTGAGCCACGACAGGTACGGTCTCGGGTGCGTTATCGGCGTTGAGCCAGACGTCGCGGTTCTGGTCGACTTCGGTCCGCGGCAGGAGCGCTTGGTCGCTCCGTACCCCCGGCTCACCAAGCTGTAGTGCGAACCCTCTTCGCCAACGGTTCCGTCTTTGACGGAACCGGCGCCCCAGCTGCGCGTGGTGCCGTCGTCATCGAGGGCGATCGCATCGTCGGTGTGGGTCAGGGCAACGGCGACGAGATGGACGCCGATGTGCGGGTCGATCTCGCGGGTGCAGCCGTCGTCCCCGGTTTCTTCGACTGCCACACCCATGTCACGGTCTCTGGCTTCGACTACATGTCGTTGCTGCAGCGGCCCTTCTCCTTCCAGTTCTACGAAGCCGTCGAGAATCTGCGACGCACCCTCGACATCGGCATCACCACGATTCGCGATGCGCACGGTGCAGACCTCGGTGTGCAGCAAGCGGTCGAACGCGGCATGATTCCTGGTCCCCACATGCAGATTTCGGTGACCGCCATCAGCCAAACCGGCGGGCACGGCGATGGCTGGATGGCGTCCGGCAACTGCATCGAGATGATGCCGACCCACCCAGGCCGGCCGTCCGGCATCGTCGATGGGCCCGACGAGATGCGGCGCAAGGTTCGCGAACTGATCAGGGCCGGCGCCGATGTCATCAAGGTGTTCACGTCGGGCGGCGTGTTGTCTCCCCGCGACGACCCGCGGCACGCACATTTCCGCGACGTCGAACTCGCGGTGCTCGTTGAAGAGGCCACCGCAGCCGGCCGTTTCGTGATGGCGCACGCGCAAGGCGTCGACGGCATCAAGAACGCGGTACGGGCCGGAATCCGTTCGATTGAGCACGGGGTCTACCTCGATGACGAGGGCATCTCCCTGATGCTCGAACACGGCACCTGGCTGGTCCCGACGTTGTCGGCTCCGGCAGCTGTTCTGGAGCTGGTCTCCGCCGGTGGCCAGGTTCCGGCCGTCGTTATCGAGAAGGCGCATGCGGTGATCGACGTCCATCGTCGCGCTGTCACTCGTGCCATCGAGGCCGGAGTGAAGATCGCGATGGGTACCGATAGCGGCGTCGGGCCGCACGGGCAGAACCTGCACGAACTCGACCTCATGACCCAGTGCGGAATGTCCCCGGCGCAGGCGCTGATCTCGACGACTTCGGAGGCAGCGCGCCTGCTCGGGGTCGACGACGACCGCGGCACCATCGAGCCAGGCAAGCGCGCAGATTTGGTGGTGCTGGGCGGCAGTCTCGATGACATGACCGGCTTGTCTGACCGCGTCTTGCAGGTCTGGAAAGACGGGCAACGGGTCGCCGGCAAAGACCGGTAATCTGGTTCGGGTCACTACGCGGTGACAACTTCCAGCTGACAAGCGTCCAACCGGAGGCCACCCCCATGGCGATCGCGACCACGAACCCGGCGACCGGCGAGGTCGTCAAGGCGTTCGACCCGATGACGCCCGAGGAGATCGAGGTTCGCCTCGAGCGGGCCTATCGTGGCTACGAGGTGCTGCGTCAGACGTCGTTCGCCCAACGGGCAGCGTGGATGCGGGCCGCCGCCGACATCCTCGACGCCGAGATTGACGACGTTGCGCGCACCATGACGATCGAGATGGGCAAGACGCTCGCGAGTGCGAAGGGCGAGGTCGCGAAATGCGCAAAGGGTGGCCGTTACTACGCCGACCACGCTGAAGCGTTTCTGGCCGACGAGATCGTCGATCCTGCACCGGTCGGCGCCACCGGCGCGCTCGTGCGCTACCAGCCGATCGGCCCGGTACTTGCGGTCATGCCATGGAATTTCCCTTTGTGGCAGGCAATGCGCTTCGCTGCGCCCGCGTTGATGGCAGGCAATGTGGGGCTGCTCAAGCACGCGAGCAACGTGCCGCAGTCCGCGCTGTTCCTCGAAGATCTATTCCGGCGGGCCGGGTTTCCCGAGGGCTCGTTCCAGACGTTGCTCATCGGCTCAGCGGAGGTCGAGGGAGTCATCTCTGACCCCCGAGTCAGAGCGGTCACGTTGACCGGTAGCGAAGCTGCCGGCCGCGCGGTCGCCGCGGTGGCTGGCCGCGAGCTGAAGAAGAGTGTGCTTGAACTCGGTGGCAGCGACCCGTTCGTGGTGATGCCGTCAGCCAACATCGACGAGGCGGCCGCGATCGCCACGACTGCCCGCTGCCAGAACAACGGTCAGTCGTGCATCGCGGCAAAGCGGTTCATCGTGCACACCGATGTCTACGACGCGTTTACTGCGGCGTTCGTGGCAAAGATGTCGGCGTTGCGGGTCGGAGACCCGATGGTGGCTGGCACCGATATCGGCCCACTGGCCACCGAGCAGGGCCGCGCCGACATCGAGGAGCAGGTGCGCGACGCGGTTGCCAAGGGCGCCTCGGTTCTGTGCGGGGGCGCCCGCCTCGACCAGCCCGGCTGGTGGTACCAGCCGACGGTGGTCGCTGACCTGACCCCAGAAATGAAGATGTACGCCGAGGAGGTCTTCGGCCCGGTCGCTGGTCTCTACCGGGTGAACTCACGTGAGGACGCCCTTGAACTCGCCAACGGCACCGAGTTCGGTCTCGGATCGAATGCCTGGACCAACGACCCGGACGAGCAGGAGTACTTCATCAACGGTCTTGACGCCGGCGCCGCGTTCATCAACGGCATGACGACGTCATTCGCCGAGTTGCCATTCGGCGGCGTCCGCAACTCCGGCTACGGGCGCGAATTGTCCAGCCACGGCATCAAGGAATTCTGCAACGCAAAGACCGTGTGGATCGGCAGCACCGAAGCCAGCACCAGCACCCCGACCGCGGGCGACCACAGCGAGTAACGGCGCCGCCGACGCCTAACCGACGGACGACACCGGGTCGCGTCGCGGCGCCGGCCGCAGTTGCAGGTGCCCGAGCAGGTGCTCGGTCGCCGCAGCGACCTCGGCGACGGCTTCGTCGAACGCTTCCTGATTGGCCGCCGACGGCTTGCGCATGCCGGCGATCTTTCGCACGTACTGCAGCGCGGCAGCGGTGACATCTTCTGAGGTGGCCTCGTCAACGTACGGCGGGCGCAGGGTCTTGATGCTTCGGCACATGCAGCCAGCCTACGACGCGAGCCTGTCTACGACGCGACGCTGGCGCCGACATCGTGGAGATGGCCCATGGCCAGCTGATAGGAGCGGTACAGCGACGCCTCGGCGTAGGGCAGACCGTGGGCTTCGCAGAAGTCGCGCACGATCGGCACCGCGCGGCGCAAGTTCGGCCGCGGCATCGAGGGGAACAGGTGGTGCTCGATCTGCCAGTTCAGGCCGCCCAGCAACATACCGACCGGCACGCCACCTGTGACGTTGCGCGAGGTAAGCACCTGCCTGCGCAGGAAGTCCATCTCCTCGTCCTTCGTCAGCATCTTCATGCCCTTGTGGTTCGGCGCGAACGAGCAGCCCAAATAGACACCGAACAAAGCCTGGTGGACGCCGAAGAAAGCCAGCGCCTGCAGGGGCGACATCGTCAGCAGCAACAACGTGATGTACCCGGCGACGTGAACAAAGAGCAGGGACGCCTCGACGCCGCGGTTGCGCGCCCCGGTCTTTGCCACCGCTTGAATACTGGCAATCTTGAGGTTCAGCGCTTCGAGAGTGAGTATCGGGAAGAAGTACAGCGACTGCCAGCGGGCAGCGTATTGACCGATGCGACCGCGCTTCAGCGCCTCCTCACGGCTGAACGCGAAGACACCCGTGCCGACGTCAGGATCGAGTTCGGCCTGGTTCGGATTGCGGTGGTGCCGGTTGTGCTTGTCGACCCACCAGTCGTAGCTCAGGCCGATCATCAGGTTGCCGTGCAAGTAGCCGGCCAGCTCGTTTGCCTGGCGGCTGCGGAACATCTGTCGGTGGCCGGCCTCGTGACCGGTGAAGGCGAGCTGAGTTGAGACGATCGCGAAGAAGACGGCGACCAACAGCACCCACCAGGTGTGGTTGGCCAGGTAGAGCGCGAAACCGGCCGCGGCGACCATCACGACATTGAGCGCGATCCGCAGCCAGTAGTAGAGCTTGCGGCGCTCGAGCAGCCCGGCGTCCTTCACAATCCTCGACAGCATTGCGTACTCGCTGCCTCGCCGGATGGGGACGTCCACGGACTGAGCAGTCACGGCGATTCCATTCCAGGCGCGCACGCCGAAGTCATCGCCACGGGGTCTGGATGGCGGGGTGGTGGGTCGAGGAGCCACTGCTCCGCGTTCGAAGTGTCTCACGCCCGGGGGCGTTTCCGCGCAGAGCCGCTAGGCGTGAATAGGCAGAGCCGCTGGGCGTGAATAGGCGTGAATGGGCACAGTCAACAGGTCGTCGGGTGTCCTGCATAGAATGCTCACCCCCTGGGCAGGAGGCCAGCGTGAGAATCCGAAGCCTGTTCAACCTTCGACGCGACCTCGTCATCGCCATCGCGGTGCCGGTCGCCGGCAAGCTGCTGTCGGTGGCGGCCCAGCAACTGAGAGAGCGTCGCGGGCCTAATCAGTTCGCTGATCGCCTTGACCAGGGCAGTCAGCTCATCCGCCGGGTCAGCCGACTGGTCTGAGCGGCCCTGACCACGGGTGAAGTACCCGTGATAGGGTCACCGTAGGTTGCAGTTGCAGTACTCCTCGAACGTTAATGACGCCCGCGGATTCTCGCAGCGGGCGTCTTTTGTTTGAGTTGAGTCGGTAGCACCCCGCGTTTGCGCGGATTGCGCCTCGTTAACTCCTGCGAATCCGACGTGGCAGCCCGAGCCGCCGACGTGGCGTCTCGTAGCACACCTAACGAGGAGTACCCCAGATGGCGCAAGGCACCGTGAAGTGGTTCAACGCGGAAAAGGGCTTCGGTTTCATCAGTCCTGATGGCGGCGACGCCGACGTGTTCGTTCACCACTCGCAGATCCAGACGAACGGCTACCGCAGCCTCGACGAGAACCAGCGTGTCGAGTTTGAGGTCACGCAGGGCCCGAAGGGCCCCCAGGCTGAGCAGGTTCGCCCGGTCTAAGTCTTGGAACAAACAGCAGCGGCTGTGCTCGGTGGAAACGCCGGGCACAGCCGCTTTCTGTTGGGAGCGTTGATGCGGGGCGCGCGTTCTTGCACGCGCTGAGCACCAATGGTCGCGCGCGAGGGCCGGTGGCGTTGGTTTAGATGTCTGGGACGCCGTGCGGGTGGCTGAACAGCGCCGCGGACGACGATTCGCCGAACTCCTCACGGGACACGCCGGCTTCGACCATCTCGCGACGCAGCCCTGGTGACGGCGGCTCCAGGCGGCAGTTCATCGTCACCGCGAGCTCCTGCGCCTCTTTCCACGAGGCCACCGTGCCGGTGTCAGCCGGGTCGCCGGTGTTTGCGTCCGGGCCCAGACCGGAGCCGTCCCCGATGTTCTCGCCGTCAACCTGCACGCTCCACACGTCGCCGCGCACCCCCGACCGGCGGTTCTCCAGGACATGCATAACGTGCGTGAGCTCAGGCATTGACGTCCCTCTCATCTCGCCTTAGGCGAGGATCACACGGACGGTGCGTTCAACTCCCGTCCCGTATGAGTCACGCTAGACCCCTGCCGAGCCGGATGCGAACCGCGCCGAGATGGCAGGCTGATCACCATGGCCGAGACCGTCACCTATGGCTCGCGCGCAGGTCGCTGGGTGCTGCTCGCCACGATCCTGGCTAGCGGGATTTCACAACTCGACGCGACCGTCGTCAATGTCGCGTTGCCGCGGATCGGGAAAGACCTGCACATCGGGCTCACAAGCCTGCAATGGACCGTCAACGCGTACGCCCTGACGCTGTCGGGTCTGCTGTTGCTCGGCGGCTCGCTCGGAGACCGCTTCGGCCGCCGCCGGATCTTTGTCCTCGGCGTCCTCTGGTTCACCGCCGCGTCCCTCGGGTGCGCGCTCGCCCCAACGGGTGCCTTCCTGATCGCCATGCGCGCGGTGCAGGGCGTAGGGGGCGCGATGCTGACTCCGGGCTCACTCGCGATCCTGCAGGCCGTGTTCGAACCAGATGATCGGGCGCCAGCCGTCGGCGCCTGGTCGGGTCTGACCGGTGTCGCCTCGGCGCTGGGTCCGGTCGTCGGCGGGTTGCTTGTTGCCGTCGCCCCCTGGGGTTGGCGGCTGGTCTTTCTGATCAACCTGCCGCTCGCCGTCGTCGTCGTCTTCGCGTCAAAGCACATACCCGAGACGCGTGACGAGTCCGCGGAAGGCAGAATCGACGTCCTAGGCGCCGCGCTGGCAGCGCTGGGGTTAGCCGCGGTTATCTACGGGCTGACTGAGGGGTCGACGTTCGGCTGGGGCACTCGACAACTGGGGGCCACAGCGGCCGGTGTAGTGCTGTTGGCCCTCTTCGCCCTGGTCGAAGTTCGCGAGCGCACGCCCATGCTGCCGATGCGGTTGTTCCGCTCGCAGCAGTTCAGTGCGGCCAACGCGGTGACGATCGTGGTCTACGGCGCGCTCGGCGGCATCTTCTTCTTGCTACCGGTCGAGTTGCAGCAAGGCGCCGGCTTCTCTGCGGTCGCCGCCGGCGCGTCACTGCTTCCGGTCACGGCCATGCTCCTGCTGCTGTCGTCGCGGATGGGCCGATACGCGGCTCGGCGCGGACCGCGGTTGCAGATGACCGTCGGCCCGATCGTGGCGGGTATCGGCATCACCTTGCTCGCGATGGTGCATCCCGGATCCAGCTACGTGTCATCGGTGCTGCCCGGCATCCTGGTGTTCGGGTTAGGCATGGCGACGACCGTTGCGCCGTTGACGGCCACCGTGATGGCGGCCGCTCCGTCGAGAGACGTCGGGGTCGCATCGGCAGTGAACAACGACGTTGCCCGTACCGCAGCACTGTTCGCGGTGGCGGTGTTGCCGGCGCTGTCGGGCATTACGGCGACTGCCTACAAGTCACCGACCGCACTCTCCAACGGGTTCCATCACGCGGTCTGGATAGCTGCCACACTGACCGCGTTGGGCGGCGTGCTCGCCGGGCTGCTCATCCGCAACGACGTATTAAAGAGTGGGACGGCGAGGGGCGAGGCCCCTGATCAGGTCGGGGTCGCGTCGACCCCAGGGTCGTTGGATGCCGCGTCGTCGGACGCCGCGTCGTCCTGACCTTCCGCCGCCGCTGCGGCCGCCGCGTTACGGTCACTCACTGCTTTCGCGTCGGCCTGTTGGGCCTGGATGCCGGACATCGTGCGCAGCGGCACCTCTTCGACGCGGAGCAGCAGCAGGAATCCGATCACCATCACTGCGGCGGCGAGCAGGAAGATCACGTCCATTGAGTTTGAGAACCCGACGAAGAACGGGTGCGCGAGGTTCTTGTCGGCGTGCTTTAAGAAGGCCGTGTCGTTCAGGCCCGACGAGGAGAGTTTCTGGCCCTGCAGGATCGAGAGCAGTGGCTTGTTCGCTGCGGCGCTGGTGACGCTCGGGTCAGTCGTGAGGGACTGGAACGACGCCGACTTCGCTGCGTTCTTGTACGCGTGGGCGATGTTGCCGCCGGCCGTACTGAAGAGCACCGAAAGGAAGATGGCGACCCCGAGCGTGCCGCCCATCTGACGGAAGAACGTGGCCGACGATGTCGCGACGCCGATGTCTCGCGCGGGCATCGCATTCTGCGTGGCGAGGGTGATCGGCTGCATGATGTTGCCGATGCCGACCCCGAAGAGCGCGCCGTACAGGTCGGTCTGCCACAGCGGGGTATCGGCGCCGATGAACGACATCAGCACGAGCGCGATGACGCAAAGAAGCGAGCCGACGACGGGGAAGATCTTGTAGCGCCCGGTGCGCGAGATCATCTGCCCGGAGATGATCGCGCCGACCATCAGGCCAGCCGTCAACGGGATCAGCAGCAGGCCGGCCTCGGTGGGCGAGACACCGCGCACGATCTGCAGGTACAGCGGCAGCACTGAGATGCCGCCGAACAAGCCCATGCCGACGAGGACCCCGACGATCGAGGTCAGGCTGAACACCCGGTTCTTGAAGAACCGCAGCGGAATCAACGCGTCGTCGCCCATGCGATGCTCGGCGAGAATGAACAGCACGAGCCCGGCGATGCCGAGTGCGTAGCAAGCAAGCGACGTGCCGGAACCCCAGCCCCATTTCTGACCCTGCTCCGCCACCACAAGCAGCGGCACCAGGCAGACGAACAGGGACGCCACGCCGACCCAGTCGATGCGCGCGGGTCGATGCGTGTTGGGCAGGTTCAGCGTGCGCCACACGACGTAGAGCGCCACGATGCCGATCGGCACGTTGACCAGGAAGACCCAACGCCAGCCCGTGATCGTCAGGATCGAGCTCGCGCCGGCGAAGAAGCCGCCGAGCACTGGCCCAAGCACGCTCGCCGTGCCGAACACGGCGAGGAAGTAACCCTGGTACTTGGCTCGGTCGCGCGGCGACACGATGTCGCCGATGATCGCCAAGGCGAGCGAGAACAGGCCACCCGCGCCCAGACCCTGATACGCGCGGAACGCGGCCAGCATGTACATGGACGTCGAGAACGCACAGGCGGCGGAGCCGGTAATGAAGATGGTGATCGCGATGAGGAAGAACGGCTTGCGGCCGTAGAGGTCGGACAGCTTCCCGTACAGGGGGGTCGACACGGTTGACGTAATCAGATACGCGGTGGTCACCCAGGCCTGTACCGAGAGACCGTGCAGGTCGTCGCCGATCGTTCGAATGGCGGTCGCCACGATGTTCTGGTCGAGGGCGGCAAGGAACATTCCGAGCATCAGACCGGTCAGGATCACCAAGACCTGCTTGTGCGTGAACCCACCCACACCCGGCGCCGATGCTGCCCCGCCCGGCACCGATGTGGACGTCGTGCCGCTCATTCGGTCTCCCTGTGTGTGCGGTCTGCCTCGCGATCGGAGGCAGCCTCCACAATTACGCTACTCGGCCGGGGAACTGAGCTGCGAACCGGTTTGGTCTAAGCCGTCCGGGCAGTAACCGTGCGCCACCACGAACTGGCGCAGCGCGGGCTCGTAGCCGGCCACAGCCATGGCGCTGGCCGGGTCAGTCGGGTCGACGAGGTGGCCCAGTTGCTCCTGCTGGTTGATGAAACTCCACGCGCTCGTGGCGTCGCCCACCACGCATTCATCGGCGAGATAGCCCGCGAGAAAGCCGAGCTTCTCGGGCTGGCTCGGGTCGTTGAACAGCGCGAGGTAGTTCTGCGCGTCGTCGGTCACGAGGTCGAGATGCTGGCGGGTCACGTCGGCGAACGCGGTACCGGTCCAGGCGAAGAGTTGAATCGGCGGCCCGGAGCCGGCAAAGGATCCGAACTGATAGGCGAAGGCGTTGTCGGCGCTTACGAGGAGCGGGCCACTCGCGGTCTGGCGAAACCACGGCGGGTAGTTGCCGAAGTCATGATCGACTGCGGCGCCGCCGACCGACGGAACCGCACGCACCGTGAAGCAGCAATGCGCGCCGCCCGTGGTGAGCGCGAGCAGCGCGACTGGAGCCGCACCGTCGCTGAACCGGCCAAGGCACAACGAACCGGCAGTGTCGTCGTCCGCATTCGAACGTTGTGCCTGCGTGTCGATGATGAACAGGTCGACGACCGGCGTGCCGGCGGGTGCGGTGACCGGAAGGGTGACCGTCGCGCGGCCGGCGCGGGTGATCGTCAGGACGCCGTCGCGCAGTGCGCTGGGCTCGACCCCGTCGCTGGCGCTCGTTCCGGTCAGGACGGCGGTGGTGTCACCGAGGGAGACCTGCTGCCGGACCTGCACACCGACCGCCTGGCTGAAGATGTCCGAGGAGCTACAGGCGTAGCCGGCAGGAGCAGGTGAGGACGAGGCGGACGGCGGGGTGGCGGGCGATCGTTGTTTCGCGATGGTCGGAGCCTGCGAAGCGCAGCCCGCGATCAAGGTCAGAGCGGCCGCGAATGCGGGCAGCAGAAATCGAACGGGCGGCACGGTTGATAGACGCGCTGGGGCCGTCGCCGGTTGCCTGTCGATGCGGTTTCTGGGCATCTATCCAAAGCTACGACCAAAGGCCGGTGATCTCCGACAGGTCAGCGAGCTGAAACGCGAGCCATTTCGCGACGTCGTTGGCACGCACGATGTCGGCGGCGGCCTCGCGCAACTCTCGGCGTCGGATCGCTGGCATCATCAACGCCTCGTACAGGGCATCGGCCTGCTGCTGAATGTCGAACGGATAGAGGGTCACCGCAAACGCACCCAGTTCTTCGTGGGCACCCGTGTTCTCCGACAGCGCCAGGACCGCATCGCGTCGCGAGACCGAGACCGCCTCCTTGGCGACCAGGTTCATGCCGTCGGCGATCGAGTTGACCATGACCACGTCGCAGATCGTGTACGCAGCCACCGCGGTCGGGAAATCCTCGTGCAGCCGCAGATCGATCGGCGCCTCCCCGCGCCGGGTGTATCGGGCGTTGACGCGGGCAACGACGGAGCCGATGTCAGCGACGTACTGCGCGTACTCGGGCACGTCGAGCCGGCTCGGTTGCAGGAACGCCAGGAAGCGCACCTTGCCGACGAGCTCGGGGTGATCGTCGAGCAGCTTCTCGAAGGCGACGAAGCCGCGGATGATGTTCTTCGACGGGTCGGTGCGGTCGACTCGCACGATCAGCTTCGCGTCGTCGGTGACCAGCCACTGCTCGAGGTCGTCGAGCCGGTTTCGCACGGCTTTGCTGCCCGCCGTCTCGACGAGTGCGGCCACGTCGATCGAGATCGGATAGGTGCGAGCCGTCACGGTGCGCGGGCCGACCTCGACCGTCATCTTGTCGAGATTGATCGGCAGGCCGAGCAACTCCTGTGCGCAGAGCAGGAAGTTGCGGGCGAAGCGTTCGGTGTGGAACGCCACGACGTCGTTGCCGAGCAGGCCGTAAAGCAGCCGCTCACGCATGTCGGGTGGTAACACCCGCCATGCATCGGGCCCGGGCCACGGAATGTGCACGAAGTGTGAGAGGACGACGTCGGGGCACCGTTGCCTGACCAGGTCGGCGACGAGATAGAAGTGGTAGTCGTGCAGCATCACCAGCGCACGGCCGCCGCGCTGCTCGACTTCACGGGCGACCGCATCGGCGAACGTCTGGTTGATGCTGACATAGCCATCCTCGAACGCGTCGCGCTCGCGCTGGCCGATGTTGGGGGAGTAGCTGAGTTCGTAGAGACCGTGCTGGATGAACCAGAGCAGGGGATTGGAGATGACCCCGTAGAAGTCCTCATGCGCGAACGGATCGGTCTCGACGAAGCGGATCTGGAGGCTGCCCTCGGCGTCCGCTTGAGTGATCTTCGGCCGCGCCGTCATTGATACATGCAGGCTCGCGTCCTTGTATTCGCGCGCGACCAAGACGTCTTCGTCGGTGGTGGCCGCACAGACCCACACGGCGTCGTTGAGCTGACCGGCGAGGCCTACCAGTGCCGTGACCAGGCCGCCCGCGCCCCGGCGTGCCTGCCGAACCCCGCCCTCTTCGTAGAACGAGACCGGCGCTCGATGTGACAGAACGACGACCGGTACCTCGAACTCCTTTGGATCGACTGGATGCCGCTGCGCTGGCCGGTCGGTCGGGATCGGGCCTGTATCTGTCACAGCTGTCTCCCTACCCATGGCAAGCTCGCAACATGCCCAACGGTTCGGCCGTCCCTGTCGTCCCCGTCTACCTCGAGGCGGGCAATACGCGAGTCTTCGCCTGCTCGCTCGACTGGCCAGGCTGGTGCCGCCGGGCGAAGACCGACGAGGAGGCACTTGACGCCCTCGGCGCGTTTGCGCCCCGCTACGCCGCGGTTGCGAAGCGGGCCGGCCTGCGCTTTCCGTCGTCCGCCCACTTAACGTTCGACGTCGTCGAACAGATCCCGTGGCGCGGCGGCAAGGCGTTTTCCTACGTCGACTTCGGGGCGCTCGGGTCAGCGGCGCGGCTCGACAGCGAGCCGCTCACCGCTGCGCAGGCGAAGCGACTGGCTGCACTCGTCGAGGCGGCATGGGGCGAGCTCGACGACGTCGTCGCGGGCGCCCCGGCGGAGTTGCGCAAAGGCCCGCGCGGCGGCGGTCGTGATCGCGATGCGGTGTTCGCCCACGTCGTGGCCGCAGAGACGGCCTACGCGCGCAAACTCGGCGTCCGGCACGCCGGCGTCCGACAGAAGGAGCCGCAGGATCGCGACGAGATTGCGGCCGTGCGGGCCGGCATCCTCGCGGCCCTTTCCGGTGCGCGCGCCGGCACGCCTCCGGCGGACGCGGCCGGGAAGGGTTGGCTGCCGAGGTACGCGGCACGCCGCATCGCCTGGCACGTTCTCGACCACGCGTGGGAGATCGCAGACCGCAGCTGACGCAGATCTTGTCTCGTTAGGGTGGGCCCTATGGCAGAGGTTGAGGCACTCGAGGCGTTCGCCTCAGCAGCGGTCGAGGACATCCTGGTCAGACAGCCGGTGATGGCGAGTTCGCTCGGCGACCACCGCTTCGACGGCCGTCTCGACGACCTGCACCCGGCGGTGCTCAACGAAGAGCGCAAGGCGATCGCGGCTCGCCTCGTCGAACTGCATCAGTGGGACGACGTGGAGTTGCCCATCGGGCACCGGGTCGATGCCGAGGTGCTCAGCGTGCGATTGCGTGACCGGCTCTTCGACATCGAGGAAGACGGCGAATACACTTGGAACCCGCTTGCCGCGAACCCGGGTACGGCGCTTTACCTGCTGCTCGCGCGCGACTACGCGCCACTGCCCGAGCGGCTGCGCAGTGCGGGATCGCGGCTGCGCCAGATTCCCGAACAGCTCGAGGTCGCGCGGGCAACCCTGCACGACATGCCTCGGGTGCACGTCGAGACTGCGATCGGCCAGTTCGGCGGCACGCTAGGGCTACTCGACGACATCGCTCGCGAGATCGCCGACGTACCCGACCTTCGACGTGAGGTCGAGCCGGCACTCGACGGCGCCCGGGCGGCACTCAACACGCACGTCGATTGGCTGACCGGCGAGCTCGAGAGTGCAGCCGGCGACCCGCGCCTTGGTCGCGAGACGTTCGCTCGCAAGCTCAGCCTGGTGCTCGACGTGGAGATGACACCTGAGCAGGTTCTGCAGGCTGCGATGGATGAGTTGGTGCTGCTCGAAGACCGGATCGCGCAGGTGGCTGCACAGCTCGGCGGTACGCCGCGCGAGGTGCTCGATCGGCTAGCGCTGGACGCGCCGACCAACGACACCATCGTCGCGGTTGCAAAGGACGCGCTTGCGGAGACGACCGCGTTTGTGGCCGAGCACGATCTCATCACCATGTACGACGATCCGGTCGAGGTCATCGTGATGCCCGAGATCCACCGCGGGGTTGCGGTTGCCTACTGCGACCCGCCCGGGCCGCTCGATCCGCCTGGCACGACAACCTTCTTCGCGATTTCGCCGACGCCGACCGATTGGCCCGCAGAGCGAGTCGCATCGTTCTATCGCGAGGTCAACTCGCACAACCTGCGCAACTTGGTGATCCACGAAGCGATGCCTGGCCATGTCTTGCAACTGGCACACAGCAGGCGTGGGCCGGTGCCGACGAGAGTGCACCAGACGTACTGGAGCGGACCCTTCGTCGAGGGTTGGGCGGTGTACGCCGAAGCCGAGATGGTGCGGCGGGGATTCGGCGGCCTCCCCGTTGCGATGCAGCAGCTGAAGATGCGGCTGCGGGCGACGATCAATGCCGTGCTCGACGTTCGGGTGCACTGCGACGGGCTCACCGAGGCCGAGGCGATGGAGCTGATGACCGGGCGCGGTCATCAGGAAGAGGGCGAGGCGGCTGGCAAGTGGCGGCGGGCGCTGCTCACGAGCGCGCAGTTGTCGACGTACTACATCGGTGGGCGGCAGGTAACTGACGTTGTCGGGCGGCTGCGGGCGGCTCACCCGCGATGGTCGGACCGGCAGATCCACGACACGATCCTCGGCAACGGGAACCCGCCGCCCAGGCATCTGCCAGCGCTTTTGGGGCTGGAGTGAAGCGCTCGGAATGATTGCGTGTGCACCTGTGCTGGAATGGTTGCGTCCGCAACAATGTTGAGCACGGAGATGGCAGCCCGGATGGGCCGCCGAACGAGGAGGACCCGATGCCTGCCGTGACCGCCCCGAACCCGCTGGCGCTCCCGCGGGTGCCGTTGACCGACCCCCAGCTCGACCGTGACCGGCCGGTGTTGTCGGTCACCACCGCGCCGTCCGGCCTTGAGGGTGAAGGCTTCCCGGTTCGACGCGCGTTCCACGGCGTCGACCTGCGCGCCCTCGACCCGTTCATTCACATGGACCAGATGGGTGAGGTCGAATACGCGCCGGGGGAGCCCAAGGGGACGCCGTGGCATCCGCATCGCGGCTTCGAGACCGTTACTTACATGATCGACGGGCTGTTCGAGCACCACGACTCCAACGGCGGCGGCGGTCTGATCACCAACGGCGACACGCAATGGATGACCGCGGGCGCTGGAATCTTGCACATCGAGACACCGCCTGAGCACCTCGTGGCAAGTGGCGGTCTCTTCCACGGCTTTCAGCTGTGGGTCAACCTGCCGAAGGCGATGAAGTTCGCGGCGCCGCGCTACCAGGACATCCGCGCGAGCGAGGTGTCACTACTTGCTTCGCCGGACGGCGGGGTGTTGCTGCGAGTGATTGCCGGAAACGTCGCGGGTCACCCAGGTCCTGGCGTCACGCACACGCCGATCGCGTTGGTGCACGCGACGCTGTCGCCGGGAGCGTCACTGACGCTGCCGTGGCAGCCCGACTACAACGCGCTCGTCTACACCTTGGCCGGCCGCGGGTCGGTCGGCGCAGCCCGCCGTCCGATCTCAATGGGTCAGCTCGCGGTCTTTGGCGATGGCGACACCATCACCATCGCTGCCGATCAGACGCAGGAAACCCGCAGCCCCACGATGGACGTCTTGATCCTCGGTGGCCAGCCGATCAGGGAGCCGGTCGCGATGTACGGCCCGTTCGTCATGAACACCAAGGCTGAGGTCATGCAGGCGTTCGAGGACTACCAGGCGGGTCGGCTCGGCAGCATTCCGGCAGCACACGCAGGCGTTCAGGGCTCAACGGAAGACGACGCCTGAGAGACCGAGAGGTCGATCACGACGCCGGGTTCTGGGGCGGCGACGCGCACGCAATCGCGTCCGGCTGCCTTCGCGACATAGAGCGCGGTGTCGGCTGCATCGAGCAGTCGGTGCAAGTCGCCGCCGGTCACCGAGAGTTCGCTGACGCCGACGGAGACCGTGACACTGATCCACTCGCCGCTGTCGGCGCGCACCCGAATGTCGCGAACCTGGGTGCGCAGCCGTTCGGCGGCACCTTCGGCATCGAGCAGGTTGAGTCCAGAGAGAACCGCGCCGAACTCCTCGCCGCCGAGCCGGCCGACGAGGTCGCGTGGCCGCAGGGCTTGCGCGATGGTGCGGGCGACGGCGGCCAACACCTCATCGCCCGCGAGGTGCCCGTGCTTGTCGTTGACGGACTTGAAGTGGTCGACGTCGATCATCAAGATCGCCAGATGGTCGTTGCTGGCCGCTGCTCGTTCGACTTCGCGGCCCGCGACCTCACGCCAGTACTGCGGGTTCGCGACATCGGTGAGTAGGTCGGTGCGGACAGCTTGCCGAAGCCCACTGAACAGCTGGTGCTCGAGCAACAGCACGGGCGGCAGTAACAGCACAGCGAGCATCGGTTCGGTGGCCCACAAGACAGCAGCCAAGGTGCCGAGGCAGGCTGCGACGGCGTCGACGACCAAGCCTTCGCGGTCTTGTAAGAAGCCGCGTAGCGCTGCTGGGCCCGCGGTCATGACGACGACGGCAGCGATCAGGAGCGCATTCACGGCCCAATAGGTCAAGACAGCGAGTGCCAACGAAACGGCGGCGATGCCGCCCCTGGTGAATTGACTCGCCGTCACGTTCGTGTCCATCGTCGCGTGCAGAACGAGCCGGTGGACCAGCGAGGCGCCACCATAGGCCAGCCCCAGGGCTGCGGTGTTGTACACGCACTTGAGTAGCTGTCCGCGCCACACCCGGGCGTAGACATAGGCCCGCAACAAGACCACGGTGACCATCACGTACGCGGGCGGCAGCAGCAGCGCGATCGGCAACAGCCAGACCGCCATGAGGTCCCTCGATACGCGGTCCTGCCGAGCCCGGGGCCAGGCGAAGCGCATCGATATCTCGGCACTGGCGACCGCCGCGAAGGCGAACGTGCCAGCAACAGCGAGCTGGTGATAGGCCGGAGCGTGCAGCGGAGCGCCTGCGAGCAGTCCCAAGATGGCCGTGGTAAGTGCCGTGAGGTATGCGGCGATGCCGGTGAGCACGACGATTCGGGCTGGCAAGGACAATTGCCAGATGCTCCACGCAGCCCAGCGTCTCTGGCGAGAAGCGCCTAAGACCGTGTTGCGTGTCACTTCTGCGGGTCTCCCGCCCTTCCTCATGTACCTCGTCGCATCACGCCCCGCAGGCGAGGATCGGGCGCCCTGCGCTGCGGACTTTACGGGGTCTGGTCCGCCGTGTCACCGCTGTCCGGGTTAAGAATCCGGACAGAATGAGGCCGATCGCTCACAAGTGATCTCGTTTGGCGGATCAAGGCTGATCAACGGCGGTAGGGGCCGATTCGGCCGGCGGGTCGACAAGCACCCGCCTGGCACTCGCCCAGCACTTGCCCTGCGCTTGCGAGGGAGGTGATCAATCATGCGCGATTGGACCTGGACGTAAAGAGACGAACAAGCTCAGGTACCCCGTCAGCGATTTCGCTGGCGAGTCTCGGGTGGCCGGATGGACCTGCCGTCGTCCGGCCACCCGAGAGCTCAATCCGCTGCGAGCGCGGCAGACTGTCCCCCATGACGCAGACCCGCCCCATAACGACGGGCAGAGTGACCGTCGTCGCGGTTGGACAGCCGCTCGAGCCAGCCCAGGTGGTTGCCGTCGCCCGGGGTGGTGCTCGGGTCTCAGTGAGTGCTTCGGCGCTTGCCCGCGTTGCGGCGTCGCGAGCACACGTCGAGGCGCTGGCGGAGTCTGGCGAGCCCGTGTACGGCGTTTCCACCGGATTCGGCGCGCTCGCCACCAGGCACATTGCACCTGACCTGCGCGCCCAGTTGCAGCGCTCGCTCGTTCGCTCGCATGCGGCCGGCAGTGGCGCAGAGGTCGAGCGCGAAGTTGTGCGGGCGATGATGCTGCTTCGGCTTGCGACGTTGGCGACCGGTCGCACCGGCGTCCGGCCGTTGATTGTCGAGGGGTACGCGGCGATGCTGAACGCCGGCGTCACTCCAGTGGTGTATGAGTTCGGCTCGCTTGGGTGTTCCGGTGACCTCGCGCCACTCGCGCATTGCGCGTTGGCGTTGATGGGCGAGGGTTCGGTGCGCGACGCCTCCGGCACGTTGATGCCCGCTGCTACTGCCTTGCTTGCCGCTGGCATCGAGCCCGTGGTCTTGAGCGCGAAGGAAGGTCTCGCGCTGATCAATGGCACTGACGGCATGCTGGGCATGTTGCTGCTGGCGTGTCACGACTTGTCGATGTTGGCAAAGAGCGCGGACATTGCAGCGGCCATGAGCGTTGAGGCGATCCTGGGCACCGACGCGGTTTTCGCGGCCGACCTGCAGGCACTGCGGCCACATCCCGGCCAGGCTGCATCGGCAGCAAACCTTCGTGCTTTGCTGGCCGGCTCGCCCATCGTTGAGTCGCATCGCATTGACTGCACGCTGGTTCAGGACGCCTATTCACTGCGTTGCGCGCCGCAGGTTGCTGGGGCGTTTCGTGACACGCTCGCGCATGCGTTGACCGTCGCTGGCCGCGAGCTGGCGAGCGCGATCGACAACCCGGTCGTGCTGCCCGACGGCCGGGTCGAGTCGAACGGAAACTTTCACGGCGCACCACTCGGCTACGTGCTCGACTTTCTTGCTATCGCGGCTGCTGACCTCGCGTCGATGTCGGAGCGGCGCAGCGACCGGTTGCTCGATGTGGCCCGCTCGCACGGACTGCCGGCGTTCCTCGCCGTTGATCCGGGCGTCGACTCGGGGCACATGATCGCGCAGTACACGCAAGCCGCGATCGTCAGTGAGTTGAAGCGACTCGCGGTGCCGGCGAGCGTCGACTCGATCCCGTCGTCGGCGATGCAGGAGGATCACGTCTCGATGGGCTGGTCAGCCGGTCGTAAGTTGCTGCGCTCTGTCGACGGGTTGACTCGTGTGCTTGCGATCGAAATTCTCACCGCGGCAAGGGCGTTGGACTTGCGTGCACCGCTGCTGCCCGCGCCGGGAACGGCAGCGGTGGTTGGGGCCTTGCGTACCCGCGTTGCAGGGCCGGACGTCGACCGGTGGCTGTCTCCGGAGATCGAGGCCGCGGTCGAGTTGACCCGTGCAGGGGTATTCGTGGACGCCGCTGAGTCTGTGATCGGAGAGCTGTCTTGATAGGAACGCGGTCATGAGCGGACCTCGCCCGGTGCAGGCGCCGCGCGGAACCACCCTGTCGTGTCTTGGCTGGCCGCAGGAAGCCGCGATGCGGATGCTGATGAACAACCTCGATCCTGCCGTCGCCGAACGTCCCGACGACCTCGTCGTCTATGGCGGTACCGGGAAGGCTGCGCGCGATTGGAATTCGTTCGACGCGATCGTGCGTACGCTGCAGACCTTGAAGGACGACGAGACGATGCTCGTGCAGTCGGGTCGACCGGTCGGCGTGATGCGCACACATGAATGGGCGCCGCGGGTTTTGATCGCCAACTCCAACCTGGTCGGTGATTGGGCGACGTGGCCGGAGTTCCGGCGGCTCGAGCACCTCGGGCTGACTATGTACGGGCAGATGACAGCGGGTTCGTGGATCTACATCGGCACGCAGGGAATCCTGCAAGGCACTTACGAGACCTTCGCCGCCGTTGCTGCGAAGAGGTTCGGGGGCACGCTGGCCGGGACGCTGACATTGACTGGCGGCTGCGGTGGGATGGGTGGTGCGCAACCACTCGCAGTCACGATGAACGGCGGCGCGGTCATCGTCGTCGACGTTGACCCGGGTCGGCTGGAGCGACGTGTTTCGCAGCGTTATCTCGACGAGTGGACCGCAGACATCGACGTTGCGCTGGAGCGCGCGTTGGCCGCGAAACGCGATGGGCGGGCGCTGTCGGTTGGGCTCGTCGGCAACTGTGCTTTTGTTTTTCCTGAGTTGCTGCGACGTGGGATACCGATCGACATCGTGACTGACCAGACCTCGGCACATGACCCACTGTCGTACCTGCCCGAGGGCATCGACATCGCCGACTGGCATGACTACGCGGAAGCCAAGCCGGAGGAGTTCACCGACCGCGCTCGCACGTCGATGGCCATGCAGGTCGAGGCAATGGTCGGCTTCATGGATGCCGGTGCCGAGGTCTTCGACTACGGCAACTCCATTCGCGGCGAGGCCCAGCTCGCCGGATATGAACGCGCGTTCGCGTTCCCCGGGTTCGTGCCGGCCTACATCAGGCCGCTCTTCTGTGAAGGCAAGGGACCGTTTCGGTGGGCCGCGCTGTCGGGCGACCCGGCCGACATCGCGGTCACGGATCGCGCGGTGCTTGAACTGTTCCCCGACAACGAGCCGCTCGAGCGGTGGATTCGATCGGCTCAGGAGAAGGTCGCTTTCCAGGGCTTGCCCGCGCGTATCTGCTGGCTCGGTTACGGAGAACGCCACCTCGCTGGCCTGCGCTTCAACGAGCTGGTAGCGCGGGGCGAGATCAGCGCGCCCATCGTGATCGGGCGCGACCATCTCGACGCAGGATCGGTTGCCTCGCCTTACCGCGAGACCGAAGCAATGGCCGACGGGTCCGACGCGATCGCCGACTGGCCACTTCTGAACGCGCTGGTCAATACGGCGTCGGGTGCGTCATGGGTATCGATCCATCATGGTGGCGGCGTCGGCATCGGTCGATCGATTCACGCGGGGCAAGTGAGTGTCGCCGACGGCACACCGTTGGCCGCACAGAAACTCGAACGAGTACTGACGAACGACCCGGGTATGGGCGTGATCCGTCATGTCGACGCCGGGTACGAACTGGCGAACGAGGTTGCGGTGCAACGCGGGGTGCGGATTCCCATGCACGAGGGTTCAGTGCACGAGGGTTCCGTGCAGGAAGATCTAATGCACGAATCCGCACCCGAGTGAGCGTCCCTATCCCAGTGAATGCGGTGGCCGCCGACGTTGGTGACACGTTCGACCGGCTCTGGTCGGAGTTGCTGCCGATCGGTCGCTCGTCTTCAGGGGGCTACCGCAGATTCGCCTGGAACGACGCTGACCTTGCCGCTCGGTCGTGGTTCTCCTCTGCCGCCAGTGCACGGGGCCTTGATGTGCAGACCGATCGCAACGGCAATCTGTGGGCGTGGTGGTTGCCGACCGGTTGGTCGGGTGAGCCGCGGGACGCGTTTGTCAGCGGGTCGCACCTCGATTCGGTGCCGGACGGCGGTGCGTTCGATGGTCCGCTAGGAGTGGTCTCCGCGCTGTGCGCGATCGGCGTGCTTCGCAGTCGTGGAGTGCAGCCGTTGCGGCCGATAGCTGTTGTCGTATTCGCCGACGAGGAGGGCGCCCGCTTCGGAGTGGCATGCGCTGGGTCGCGGCTGGCGACGGGCGCGCTGGAACCTTCGGCGGCGCGGGGCCTTACCGATATCGACGGGGTGAGTCTCGACGACGCGATGCGTCGCGCTGGTGTTGACACCACGCAGCTAGGCCGCGACGACGAAACTCTGCGCAGGGTTGGCGTCTTCGTGGAGCTGCATATCGAGCAGGGCCAAGCACTGGTCGATCTCGACGCGCCGCTAGGGATCGGCACGAGTATCTGGCCACACGGGCGATGGCGCTTCTCCTTCGAGGGCGAGGCAAACCACGCTGGTACCACGCGAATGACCGACCGACGCGACCCGATGCTGCCGTTCGCCGCAGCAGTTATTGCAGCTCGCATACTCGCCACTAAGCAAGGTGGCGTCGCAACGTTCGGTCGCGTGCACGTCCAGCCGAACGGCACGAACGCGATCCCATCGTCGGTGACGGGGTGGCTCGACGCGCGCGGGCCAGACCAGGCGGTTGTGGACGCGATCGTCAGTGGGGTCTCGGCGAACGCGCACGCACGCGCGGCTGCCGAGCGGGTGGAGCTCGCCGTGACAGCTGAGTCGGTCTCGGCGGTCGTCGAGTTCTCAGCCGACGCGAATGCACGCTTACATCGGGTGCTCGACTCGGTGGCCGGTGTCGGTCCCGTGGTTGGTGTCGGTCGGGTACCGGACCTCGGGACGGGTGCCGGACACGATGCCGGTGTGCTGTCGTCCATGGTCCCCACGGCGATGCTCTTCGTGCGTAATCCGACCGGTGTCTCACACTCGCCGACAGAGTTCGCCGAACGTGCCGACTGCCTTGTAGGTGTCGAGGCGCTTGCGGCTGTGATGGCCGATTGGGTCAGCACTCCGCCGGTCGAGGCGAGCTGACAATGCCATCGTGGTGGTGTGAGAACGCATGGCTGCCTCCGGGTCGGGTAGCGCCTCGCGTTTTCGTCACCGTGACCGACGGCCGCATCATCGGTATCGAGGAAGGCGTCGACCCTCCGCCAACTGCGCAGCGATTGACCGGATTGGTGATTCCGGGTCTTGCGAATGTGCACTCGCACGCATTCCATCGCGCGCTACGTGGCCGAACGCAGGCGGGGCGCGGTGACTTCTGGACGTGGCGCGAACAG
Source organism: Acidothermaceae bacterium (assembly GCA_036510735.1). Classification (GTDB taxonomy): domain Bacteria; phylum Actinomycetota; class Actinomycetes; order Acidothermales; family Acidothermaceae; genus PALSA-607. Next base: position 63,305 of record DATCDK010000240.1, read on the forward strand.
ATGTACGCCGTGGCGAATCGGCTCGATCCGGAGAACTACTTGGCGCTCGCCCGGGCCACTTACGCCGAGATGGCGTTGGCCGGCATTACGTGCGTCGGCGAGTTCCACTACGCGCACCATCAGCCTGGCGGCGTTCCGTACTCCGACCCAAACGCCATGGGCGCCGCGCTGATCGAAGCGGCGGCACAAGTCGGCGTCCGGTTGACGTTGCTTGATACCTGTTACTTGGCAGGCGGAGTAGGCGAACCGCTGTTGCCCGTACAAGAGCGCTTTAGTGACGGCGACGCCGCTGGATGGGCTGCTCGGGTGAGCTCGCTTCATGGCAGCGCACCACACGTGCGCATCGGCGCGGCGATCCACTCGGTGCGCGCGGTGCCAGCGGATCAACTTGGCGAGGTTGCTGACTGGGCGCGCGCACGCGCCGTCCCGCTTCATTTCCATTTATCTGAACAGCGTGCCGAAAATGACGCGTGCATCGAGCGGTATGGCGTCACTCCTACTCAGCTGCTCGCCGACTTGGGTGCGTTGGGTGCGGCAGCGACGGCCGTGCATGCAACGCATCTGACCGCCGACGACATTGCGTTACTTGCGTCGAGTTCGACAGGCGTATGTCTGTGCCCGACGACCGAACGCGATCTCGCCGATGGAATCGGTCCGGCGGGTGCGTTGGCGGCAGCTGGTGTGGCGCTGTCGGTTGGTTCCGACGGGCAGTCAGTCATTGACCTGTTCGAGGAGGCTCGGGGGATCGAGCTTGATGAGCGGTCGGCTACTTACTCGCGCGGGACCTTCACGGCCGGCGCGCTGCTCGATTCGATGACGGTCGCTGGGCATCGCGCATTGGGCTGGCCGGACGCCGGCCAACTGGCCGTTGGCGAGCGTGCTGACCTGGTAGCGGTTGATCTGGCGTCGCGACGTACTGCGGGCGGCGGGGCTACGGCAGAGTCGGTCGTCTTCGCTGCCACGGCGTCGGACGTAACAGACGTCGTCATCGACGGAAACGTTGTCGTGAAGGACCGTGAGCATGTTCGTCTGGGTGACATCGGTGCAGCGCTGCAGTCTGCGATCGATGCGGTGATTCGATGACAACAACGCTCGTCGACAACATCGGGTTACTCGTCACCAACGACCCAGGCGATGGTGATGGCTCGGCGCTTGGCATCGTGCGTGATGCCGCGATGGTTATCGAAGCCGATCGCGTGGTGTGGGTCGGCCGCCGGGCTCAGGCTCCCTCTGCGGATACACGTGTTGACCTAGATCGACAGACGGTGGTGCCGGGCTTCGTCGACAGCCATAGTCATCTGATCTTCGCCTCCGACCGCGCCGACGAGTTCGCCTCGCGAATGGCTGGAACCCCTTACGCCGCGGGCGGTATCGCGGCGACCTTGATTGCTACTCGTGAGGCGAGCGATGAGACGCTCCGCTCCAACGCTTCGCGGCTGCTTGCCGAGATGGTTTCGTCCGGCACGACGACTGTCGAGATCAAGAGCGGATACGGACTCACGACGGATGACGAGGTGCGCGGTCTCGCGATCGCGCAGTCGCTGACAGCTGAGTCAACGTTCCTGGGCGCCCACGTCGTACCAATCGAATACCAGGGCCGCCGCGACGATTACGTGTCACTCGTCGCTGGTCCGATGCTCGATGCGTGCGCCCCTGGTACGCGGTGGGTCGACGTGTTCTGCGATCGGGGTGCGTTTTCCGTCGACGAGGCGCGGACGATTCTGCAGGCGGGGATTGCGGATGGACTGTTGCCGCGCCTGCACGCACATCAGTTGGAGAGAACGGGCGCGGTGCAACTCGGCGTCGAGCTTGATGCGGCTTCGGTTGACCACTGCAATTACATGAGCGAAGCGGACGTCGAAGCGCTCGCGGGATCTGCGACCGTCGCGACGGTGTTGCCGGGCGCCGACTTTTCGACTCGCAGTGTGTATGCAGATGCGCGGCGAATGATCGATGCCGGTGTGGTGGTGGCTTTGGCGACGGATTGCAACCCCGGGTCTTCGTATACGACGAGCATGCCGTTTTGCATTGCCGTCGCGGTTCGTGACATGCATCTGACGCCGGCCGAGGCGTTGTGGGCGGCGACCGCCGGTGGTGCACGCGCGTTGCGTCGCGACGACATCGGTGTTTTGTCTGTGGGTAAGCGAGCTGACTTCGCGGTGATTGCAGCGCCGTCCTACGTGCACCTCGCCTATCGACCAGGAGTAGCGCTCGTCACCGCAACGTGGAAGTCCGGTACTTAGCTCGCATACACGCACGGATCGCTTCATTCGTGTTGTGCACAGGCTTGCGAGTTCGTGCACAGATTCGAGGGTGTCTGCGGGTTGGCGGAAAGTGTCGGTGGTCACGGATAGCTTCGTTGCATGTTGATCGCCGAGGCCGATGTCGATGAGTATGTCGATGTCTGCGACCGCGCGACTGCGGCGTCGTTGTTGCCCGATGCTGGCCCTGGGTGGTCGAACGAGGATCTGCTGGCGTTCGAGCCGGGCCGCGTGATGGTCGGATATTTGTCGTTGCTCGATGTGGACGGCCTTGATGAAGAATCCGCATCAGTAGCGTTGGAGTTGCTGGAACGCCAGCAGGCATGGCTGGCGGAGTTGGTGGTGCGGGTGACTGCGCGGGTCGCTGGCCCGACGCCGCCGCCACCTGATCCTGATGAGTTCGATCCGGTGGGTTGCGAGCCGGTCGACGTCGGGGTGAATCTGGTGGCGGCGACGTTGGGGATGACCAGCGGTGGCGCCCAGTCCCGGGTCGATGCGGCTCGGGCGATCACCGAGACGCTGCCGAAGTGTCAACTGGCGATGGCAGCCGGGTTGATGGGGTATTGGCACGCGCGGGTCGTCGCCCAAGCCGTGCGCGAAGCCGGTCTTGACCGGGCCGGAATCGCCGCAGTGGATGCCCGGGTCGCCTCCCGGATCAAGGGGCAGAGTTGGGCGGCGTTTCGCCGTACGCTGCGCCGCGCGGTGTTGGCGGCGAACCCTGATGTGGTGTTGGCGGAGCACACGGAGGCGATGCGGCACCGCCGGGTGGACAAGTTCGACCTGCTGGATGCCGTGATGAGCGAGTTCCGGGTGACCATGTCGTCCATTGACGCCCAAACGGTGTGGCTGGGGCTGGACGCGACCGCGCTGCAGTTGCAGGCCGCCGCCAAAGCGGCCGGGCTGCCCGATGAGGGGATCGACGCGTACCGCTCTGATGCGCTCGTCGTGTGGGCGAACAGTGCGCTGGCTGATCCGAACGCACCGCGCCGGCAGGGCCGCCGTCAACAAGTGCAGTTCGTCACCGACCTGCCGTCCCTGCTCGGGCTGGCCGATAACCCCGCCGACCTGCTCGGCTACGGCCCGCTCCCATCTGCGCTGGTGCGCGACCGGGCCGCCGACGCGGACTGGCGGCGCCTGATTGTCGAGCCGGTGACCGGCCTGCTACTCGACTACGGCACCGTCATTTATCGGCCACCGGCGGAACTGAAGGACTACCTGATGGCCCGCGACCGTCGCTGCCGCTTCCCCGGCTGCAACACTCGCGCCACCGTCTGCGACATCGACCACAACATCCCCGCCCCACGCGGTGATACGTCCGCGAAGAACTGCTGCTGTTTGTGTCGGCGACACCACCGGCTCAAAACCTTCGGCGGCTGGACCGTGGAACTCAAACCCGACGGCAGCTGCCTGTGGACATCACCAGGCAGACGCGAGTTCGTCTCCGACCCACCACGCCAACTCGACTGAAGTCGTCGGGACTACTTCGTCGGGCTCGAGAGTTCGAGCTGCCATTCACGCCAGCTTTCGACGGGTCGAAAGCCGATAGCATCGTTGATGCCAACCATGTGGTCGTTGATGGCTGCGTTCCATGTGTTCAGCGTCCGCACTCGTGGTCGGCTGGTTCGCAAGTATGCGAGATTGGCAAGCTTCACCAACATGCCCAATCGGTGTCCGCGGTGGGACGGCAGCACGATGGTTGCCCACTGATACGCGATCTCCGGAAGTTCGGTGGTCAGGCCAATGTCGGTCAGCGCCACGATCTGTCCTGATGGATCGTGGCGCGCGGCGGTACTCAAGCACACTTGTCCACTCGCGACCACTCGCTGCTCTCGCTCGCGGTACCGCTGCGGCGTCCAGTTCTCCGGCTCCCAATCAAGGTCCTCGAGTGGTGCATCGATCGTCATGCGCGAATGCAGTACGACGAGGTCGTCCAGGATTTCTGCGGGCGCCGGACCCTCCCACTGGATGAGTGAGTACTCCGCCGAGTGTGCAGTGGCATCCTCGTTCAGGTGGGACAGGTGGACGTCGTCGATATCGCCGATTCGCAACAGTCGCCGTACCTCCGACGTGACCGGCCGTGCGCCGGCCCGGGTCGCGAAAAGCACACCCGGCGGCGGGGCGGGGGAGGCAGCGGCGGCCTCGGTAGGCGGCGTGGGCTCTGTAACGGGCGTTGGCTCGGTAAGCGGCATGGGCTCACCGACGTCGCCGATCAAACGCGTCCGGCCGTGTGCTCGCGCGCGTGCGGTGAGGTGACGCAGCATGGCGGTGCCGTAACCGTGCCGCCGGTACGCGGGGCGAGTGGCCACGTTGACTACGGCGTTGTCGACGTTGTCGAGTAGGGGCAGGCGCACCTCACCCAGCACCACAGGCGTGTCCGCGCCGCCCGCGTCCGTGCGGAGGTAGCCGAGCCACAACTCGTAGCGATCGTCGCTTCGGGTTGACTCGATCCGCCCGTAGATCTCCTGCACCGGATCGGCCGGCAGCTCGTTGTAGTCGGCCTCGAAGTACTCCTGCGCGATCTGGTGCCATCGGTCAGCCGCTTCGCGGCTGGTCACTTGCTCGATGACGAGCTCGCCGGCCGCTTCGCGCCCTCGCTCGTGCGCTACGTCGCCTCTCGTTCTCATGCACCGTCTCTAGCAGGCAGCAGGTGGAACCGGCGACCGAGTTTTCGCGGTGGGAACGGATCCGTTGGCAATCGGCGACCGCCGCGCCGAAATCCGGCGCTCGGAGTCCACACGCGCAACTGATTCCGCGCTATCGTGCGTCCCTGGTCGCACTGCGAGCGCGGAGGATCCTGCGAGGTGGCGATGGCTGCAGTGTCGCCCGGGACGAAGACCCAACATGGTCGCCCGGCCGTTCGCCTGCGCGAGCTTCGCAAGACCTTCGGCTCGGTCGTGGCCGTCGATTACGTCGACCTCGATGTCTACGACGGCGAGTTCCTCACGCTCCTCGGGCCTTCGGGATCAGGCAAAACCACCGTCCTGCGGATGATTGCCGGCTTCGAACTACCGACCGCCGGCCGGGTCGAACTCGGCGGGGTCGACGTCACCAACCGGCCGCCGTTCGACCGTGATGTCAACACCGTCTTCCAGGACTACGCGCTGTTCCCCCACATGTCCGTGCAAGAAAACGTCGAGTATGGGCTGCGGGTTCGCAAGGTCGATCGCCGGGAGCGTCGCAATCGTGCAGAGCTGGCGCTCGAGAGCGTCCGGCTCGGTGGTTACGGCAATCGCCGACCCAGCGAACTTTCCGGTGGCCAGCGACAACGAGTCGCCCTCGCGCGTGCTCTGGTCAACAGCCCCAAGGTGTTGTTGCTCGACGAGCCACTCGGCGCACTCGACCTGAAGCTGCGCGAACAGATGCAGGTCGAGCTCAAGGGCATCCAGCGCGAGGTCGGCATCACCTTTATTTTCGTGACGCACGACCAGCAGGAAGCGCTCACGATGTCGGATCGCATCGCCGTCTTCCACGCCGGCCGTCTCGAGCAGGTCGGTCCACCCGCGGAGGTCTACGAGCGGCCGCAATCTGAGTTCGTTGCGGGCTTCGTCGGCACCTCCAATCTGCTGCGCGGCGAAGTCGCCCGGCGAATCCTCGGGCGCGACGGGGTCTGGAGTGTGCGGCCGGAGAAGATCCGGGTCCTCGACCCGGAGACACCCGCCGTCCCAGGCATCCGCTCGACGTCCGGAGTGGTCAGGGAGGTCGTCTACGTCGGCGATGTCACCAGGTTCGTCGTCGAGCTCGACGCCGGCGGCGAACTGGTGGCGCTGCAGCAAAACCTTGAGACCTCGTCGTCCGATGTCCTTGCTTTTAGGGGACGGCGAGTGGTTCTGGCATGGCGACCTGATCACGAGTTCGCAGTGGTGAGTGCCGCGGGCAGCCCGCCCGCGGGCGGCGTTTAAGTCGAAGGAGTTCCCATGCGGCACACGAGAGTGTTCGGCCTCACCGCCATTGCGGCGAGTGCCGTATTGCTCATCAGCTCCTGCAGTTCGTCGAAGTCAAGCTCGTCTGCGACCGCGAGTGGCTCGCGGGCAGCGCCGCCCAAGGAGTCGATGCTGACATCGCTCGGCAAGGGTGAGGGCGCGCTGAA
>DATCDK010000241.1:0-5127 GCA_036510735.1 Acidothermaceae bacterium
GGGGTTATGTTTTGGCACTGACTTTTGCACGCTGTTGAGTTCTCAAGGAACGGACGCGCACCTAGTAAGGCCTTTCGGCCGTTCTGGGGGCAACCTCTCCAACTTAGCCGAGGGCACTGGTGGTGTCAAACCACGCAACGCTCTCCTCCACACGACCGCAACGGCCTTCGGCATCACGCCGATGACCGTCAATTTGATCGGGGGAAGCCCGAGACCGGCCGCCATCGGCGTCCGTTCCTCCCGGGAACAAAGCGCAGTTTACGAGTGCCCGAGCGGGCCGGTCAAATCCCCGCGGATCGGCTTCGGTTCAGCGATCCGCACGCGCTCCCACGACCGAGCGTTTCCCGCGGCGGATCACGACCCACCGCCCGTGCAAGAGGTCAGCGGTCTGCAGGGCGGCGTCGGGGTCGGTGACCTTGGTGTTGTTGATGTAGACGCCACCTTCCACGACTGCCCGGCGAGCGGCCGACCTGGAGTCGACGAGTTCAGTGGCGATCAAGACATCGAGCACGGCCGGCAGCGGGTCAGCGGCGATCGCGACAACTCCCGTCTCCGACAGAGCGGCGGCGAGGGTGGCTTCGTCGAGATCGGCCAGCTCTCCGCGACCGAATAGCGCGGCGCTAGCCGCGACCGCCCGAGCGCACTCGTCCGCACCGTGGACCAGCGTCGTCAGCTCCTCAGCGAGGGCGCGCTGGGCCTCGCGCGCAGCGGGGCGCTGGGAGACCGCAGCCTCCAACTCCTCGATCTCTTCCCGTGGCCGCAGGCTGAAGATCTTCAGGTAGCCGACCACGTCGCGGTCGTCGCTGTTGATCCAGAACTGGTAGAAGGCGTATGGCGAAGTCATCTCCGCCTCGAGCCAGATCGTGCCCGATTCGGTCTTGCCGAACTTGGTCCCGTCGGCCTTGGTGATCAACGGGGTGGCCAACGCGTGCGCCGACGCGCCTTCGACGCGGTGAATGAGGTCGAGACCAGCAGTCAGGTTGCCCCACTGGTCACTCCCGCCCGTCTGCAACGTGCACCCGTGCCGGCGGTAGAGCTCGAGGAAGTCGAGCCCCTGCAGGATCTGGTAGCTGAACTCCGTGTAACTGATGCCGACATCGGAGTTCAACCGGGCGCTGACGGCCTCTTTGGCCAGCATTTTGTTGACTCGGAAATGCTTTCCGATATTGCGCAGCAAATCGATAGCGGAAAGGCTCGCCGTCCAATCGAGGTTATTGACCGTCACCGCGGGCTGGGCCGCCTGTCCCCCGCCGAAATCAAGAAATGGCCCGACCTGGCGCTTGATCTTCTCGACCCAGTCCGCCACGGTCTCGGGGTCGTTCAGTTGCCGCTCGGAGTTCTCCTTCGGGTCTCCGATCAGCCCAGTGGCGCCGCCGACGAGTGCGAGCGGCCGGTGCCCGGCGTCCTGGAAACGCCGCAGCGTGAGGATCTGGACGAGGTTTCCCAGATGCAAGCTCGGGGCCGTCGGATCAAAGCCGCAGTAGAGCGTGATCGGCCCCTCGTCGAGTGCGGCACGGAGCGCGCCGAGGTCGGTGCTCACGGCGATCAGGCCACGCCACGCGAGGTCGTCAAGGAAATGGGGGGGTTGGGTCACGCCCGAATCCTTGCGCATCGGCGACGTCAGCGCTCGGACGGCTTGGCAGGACGGCGTTTCTCGACGTGCGCGCGGTACGGAGAGACGGTCGGCTCGCCGTCCAGCCAGAAGCGCCAGGGAGTCTCCGCGCCCGCTGACAGTCCGACCCGCGGGCCGGCAAGCACGTGACGCGGGCTGCGGCTCCGTCCGCGGCGCACTCGCAGCGGACCGGCCGGGTCGCATGCGTCGAGCCCGTATTCGGCGCGCCCGACTCCGAGCGCGACGGTGAGACGGGCCGGTCCGCGTGCGAGATCTCGGGATGACGAGCCACGGCGCAGCGTCGCCAGTTCGATGCCTTCGACGACCTCGGCCGCCCGGAGCAACACGGCGGCCGCCGTGCCCACACCGTCGCAGACCAGATTCATGCAGTAGTGCATGCCGTAGGTGAAGTAGACGTACACGTAGCCCGGCTCACCGAACATGATCGAGTTGCGTGGCGTGAGGCCCCGATACGCGTGCGATCCGGGGTCGAGGTCACCTTGGTACGCCTCGACCTCGGTCAGGCGTACCGCGACAAGACCTTCGGCGGTCTCGTGCTCGATCACGCACCCGAGCAGGTCGGGCGCGACAGCGGCGGCTGGGCGGTCGAAGAACGACCGCTTTAAAACACGACCTGTCATCGCGATGCCTTCGCAGCCCGCAGTGCTGCTCCGAATCGCCTCAGCACGACACTCAGGGCTGCGAACCGTTGGAGGCGGTCGCCCATGCCAGCTGACTGGATATTCGCGAGCGCAGGTCGGCCGTCTGTTCGGCGACCCGCTCGGGTGCGGTGCCCCCACGCGCCGAGCGAGCGGCGAGCGCGCCCCGCACAGAGAGCACTGACCGAATTCCGGGTGTGAGATGTGGCGAGAGCTCAGCAAGTTGCGCGTCGTCGACGTCGGGCAGGTCACAACCGTGTTGGGCGCACCACGCAACCAACCGCCCGACGGCCTCGTGCGCCTCGCGAAACGGAACGCCCCGACGTACCAAATCCTCAGCGACGTCTGTCGCTAGAGCGAATCCTTCGGGTGCAGCCGCCGCCAGTCGGTCGGTGTCGATGCGCATCGTTGCGATCATGCCGGTGACCGCCGGCAGCAACACGAGCAGCGTGTCGAGCGAGTCGAACACGGGTTCCTTGTCCTCTTGCAGGTCCCGGTCGTAGGCGAGCGGGAGGCCCTTGAGCACGGTGAGGATCGCGGTCAGATTGCCGACGAGGCGGCCAGTCTTCCCGCGGGCTAGCTCCGCGACGTCCGGATTCTTTTTCTGCGGCATGATCGACGACCCGGTAGCGAAGCTGTCGTCCAGTTCTACCCAGCGGAATTCCCGGCTGGTCCACAGCACGATCTCCTCGCCGATACGCGACAGGTGAATCCCCACCATCGCCGCACAAAACGCGAACTCGGCGGCGAAATCCCGGTCGCTCACAGCGTCCATCGAGTTTGCAGCGGACGACGTGAAGCCGAGCTCATGTGCGGTCGTGACCGGGTCAAGTGGCAACGACGATCCGGCAAGTGCGCCGGCACCCAGCGGCGAGATTGCTGTCCGCAAGTCCCAGTCGCGCAACCGGTCGACGTCGCGTGCGAACGCCTGCACGTGCGCGAGCAGATGATGGGCGAACAACACGGGCTGCGCATGTTGCAGGTGCGTCATGCCGGGCGCGGGCGCGTCCTTGTGCCGCTCGGCGACGTCGACGAGAGCAGTTTCGAGCTCTGCCAGCCGCTGCACGAGCAGCCGGACGTGCGCGCGCAGATACAGCCGCAGGTCAGTGGCAATCTGATCGTTGCGGCTTCGACCGGCCCGCAGCTTGCCGCCAAGCGGCCCGAGTCGCTCAATCAACCCACGCTCGAGGGCGGTATGCACGTCCTCGTCGGCAACGGTGGGGACGAACGCGCCCGACTGGCAGGCGGCATCGAGGTCGTCGAGGGCCCCGACCATCAGCCGCAGTTCATCGTCGTCCAGCAGGCCGGCCCGGTGCAGCACGCGCGCATGCGCCCGCGAGCTCATCAGGTCATACGGCGCGAGGCGCCAGTCGAAATGCACCGACACCGACAATGCCGCGAGCGCGGCCGCCGGACCACCCTCAAACCGGCCGCCCCAGAGCCGCAAGGGCTCAGTTGCGGTCGGGTCGGCGCCGGGATCCGTCATCCGATCAGGCTCCCGTGACTGACGAGCCGTTTTTCACCGCGAGGTCGCGGCGTGCAGCGGTCTTGCTCGGGAGTCCCCACAACTCCACGAATCCCTTGGCCAGCGACTGGTCGAAGACGTCGCCTGTGTCGTACGTGGCGAGCTTGTAGTCGTACAGGGACTCGGGGCTGCGGCGTCCGGTCACGACGGCGCGACCACCGTGCAACGTCATTCGGATGTCGCCGGTGACGTGAAGCTGCGAGAACGCGATGAACTCGTCGAGCGCGTACTTCAGCGGCGAGAACCACAGGCCGTCGTAGACCAGTTCGCCCCACCGCTGCTCAACCTGCTTCTTGAATCTGGCCAGGTCGCGTTCGGTGGTGACGTTCTCCAGCTCCTGGTGCGCGGTGATCAGGGCGAGCGCGCCAGGGGCTTCGTAGACCTCTCGACTCTTGATGCCGACCAGGCGGTCCTCGACCATGTCGAGCCGGCCAACTCCTTGCGCACCCGCGCGCGTGTTCAGTTCGGAGATTGCTTGCAGCACCGTCACCGGCCGGCCGTCGATCGCCGTCGGCTTGCCGTGCTCGAAGCTGATGACGACTTCGTCGGGCTCGCGCGGGGTTGCCGGGTTCGATGTGTAGGCGTAGATGTCTTCTATAGGCGCGTTCCAGATGTCCTCGAGGAAACCGGTTTCGATCGCGCGGCCCCACACGTTGGAGTCGATCGAGTACGGCGACTTCTTGTTCACGTCGATCGGCAGGCCCTTCTCCTCGGCAAACGCGATCGCCTTGTCACGGGTCATGCCCGAGTCGCGGACTGGAGCGAGCACGGTGAGATTCGGATCGAGCGCGCCGATGCCGACCTCGAACCTGACCTGGTCGTTGCCCTTGCCGGTGCTGCCGTGGGCGACCCTGGTTGCGCCGAACTGGTGAGCGGCCGCGACGAGGTGCTTGTTGATGACCGGGCGCGAGAGCGCAGACACCAGCGGGTAGCGCTCCATGTACAAGGCGTTGGCCTTGATCGCAGGAAGGCAGTAGTCGTCGGCGAACTCGTCTTTCGCGTCGACAACGATCGCCTCGACCGCACCGCAGGCAAGTGCGCGCTCGCGGACGACGTTCATGTCTTCGCCGCCCTGGCCGACATCGGCCGCGACCGCGATGACCTCCGCCCCGGTCTCGGCCGCGATCCAGCCAATGCACACCGAGGTGTCGAGACCTCCTGAATAGGCGAGTACGACGCGCTCTGTCACTAAACTTCTCCAGTGGTAGTGGGCGGGATCAGGTCTTGCGGTCGGACAAGTGCAACAACTGCTCGGCAACGTCGGCGCCACCGTCGGGGTCGCGGCATACGCACAACACCGTGTCGTCGCCGGCCACCGTACCGATGACGGT
>DATCDK010000242.1:0-4059 GCA_036510735.1 Acidothermaceae bacterium
TGAACTTCGGCACGTGCATACCTGCGCAGCACGAATGCAGGTCTCGCCTCATCGACGGCGCGCGCCCCGCAATTCGCCAATCTCAGGGCCCGGGCGCCTCACGAGACGCCCGTCGTTGTTCGTAGAGCGTTCGGCATTTGCGACGGCCCAGGCAGCCGGCTCAGCTCGATCCCGTAAGTCGCAAAAGCGTTCGGTGGTCGATCAGCGATCGAGACGCCTCTGGTCCGGTTGGTGGGACGGTTCAGCGCGAGGACCGTTAGGCCGGGCGACGCTAGGGGCGGTACTCAGGATTCGGCCTCCTTGACCGCGGCCATCGCACCCTGGAACCCGATCTTGGAGTGGGTTCCGTCGCAGAACGGTTTGTTCGTCGAGCCGCCGCAGCGGCACAGGAACACTGAGTTGCCTGGCGTCGGCGATGGATTGCCCGCGTGGTCAAGCAATTCGATGTCGCCCGTGACCTTGTACGGACCGTTCTCGGTGATTTGAATCTGGACGTCGCTCACTCGGTGGCACTCCTTGCGACTAGGATTTTGCGGACGGCCGAACCCGAGGCTCGGGAATATCGGCGTCCAGCCTAGCTTGTGGCGTCCCAGTCAAAGTCTGCGCGCGGACGTCGACTCGCATCTCGAGGTGCTCCATGCGATTGCTGGGCGTCCATGACCGGTGGTTGGTGACGCCGTCGCGATTGGATCCCGACGTTGTAATCGGGCGCTTCGGACGTCCGCTGGTCGATCGTGTGTGAGATGCGCATGGCGGTCAAGAGCCAGGCCGGCCGTGATTAGGATCGTTGGATGGCAGAGGTTCGTCTGCGACCGTGGCGCCTGCAGGACGCCGACGACGTGGCGGTGATGATCGACGACGAGTATCTCCGTCCCTGGTCAGCGATGGGAGCCGATCTCGATAGCTGGATCCGACGGGAAGTCGCTGAGGCCCGAGGCCCTTCGCGAGCGGTCTGCCTACCCGACGATGATCGTGCCCTCGGGCGAGTCGCGGTCCGCCTGCCTCAGTTCGCCTCAGAGGCGGTTCGGCGATTGAGACGTGGGCCGTGCGGCACGGTCCACTGCCCCCGGCGCCTGAAAACCGTCGGGTGGTCCATCGTTGCGGCAGCCGCCGGGACCGGCGACCTTTTTTGCGACGTTGTTTGTTGTGGGCGAGGTGTGCGGTTAGGGTTGCTCGAAACCGACCGGGGGGTCTTGCGGGATGTCTGTCATTGACGCCGTGCGGCGGCAGTTGGATGGCGCCTTCACAGGCGAATTGGTCGGGGCTGGCAATGCGGGCTATGAGACCGCGCGGCGTGTCTGGAATGGGATGGTGGATCGACGGCCGGCGCTGATCGCGCGCTGCTCCGACGAGGGGGATGTCGTGCTGGCTCTTGAAGCGGCGCGGGAGCACGGATTGGCTGTGGCTGTGCGCGGAGGGGGCCACAATGTCGCCGGCAACGGGGTGTGCGACGGCGGTGTAGTGATCGATATGTCCGCGCAGAGGGCGATCGACGTCGACCCTGAGAAGCGAATCGCACGGGTGGGACCCGGGGTGCTGCTCGGGGAGCTTGACCGCGCCACACAGGTCCATGGGCTCGCGACCCCGACCGGCAATGTGTCGCTGACGGGTGTGGCGGGCTTGACGCTCGGCGGCGGGCTGGGGTGGATCGCGCGCAAGCACGGTCCGGCGTGCGACAACCTGCTTGCGGCCGAGGTCGTGACCGCCGACGGACAGCGTGTCAGGGCCAGCGCGCAGGAGAACCCCGATCTGCTGTGGGGCCTGAGAGGCGGCGGCGGCAACTTCGGGGTGGTGACGTCATTTGAGTATCGACTTCACCCGGTCGGTCCCCAGGTCCTGGCCGGTGGCGTGCTGCACGCGTTTTCAGACGCTCCCGAGCTGTTTGGTTTCCTGCGGGAGTTCGTCGCCCAGGCGCCCGATGAGCTATCGGTGACCGCATCGACGTTTCGAGCCTCGGCAGCAATGCCGGTGGCGCCCGAGATGCACGGGGAACTGGTGACGGTTCTGGCCGTCTGCTACGCCGGAGATCTCACCGCGGGCGAGGAGGCGCTGCGACCGCTGCGCAGCTTCGGCCGACCGTTGCTGGACGGCATCGCGCCGATGTCCTACACGGCGCTTCAGAGCGGGTCAGACGCGTCATATCCGAACGGTCAGCACAACTACTGGAAGTCGCACTATCTCGCAGAACTCTCCGACGATGCAATCACCACGATCATGGAGCATGCGCCGCGCATGCGCTCACCGCTGTCATCGTTCTATCTCCAGCACCTCGGCGGCGAGATCGCGCGCCCCGACGGCACCAGCGCGGCGTTCGGTCACCGCGATGGATTGTTTGACTTCGCGATCCTGACCGTCTGGCGCGACCCAGCCGAGAACGCCGAGCACATCGCCTGGGCTCGGGAGTTCTTTGACGCGATGGCGCCCCACGCGCACGGTGTATACGTCAACAACCTCGGAACAGAAGGCGCCGACCGCGTCAAGGCGGCCTACGCGCCCGACACCTACGCCAAGCTCGTCGCGCTCAAGGACACCTATGACCCCCGCAATGTCTTTCACCTCAACCAGAACATCGCCCCCAGCCAGTCCCAAGCCGAGGTCACGTGACGGGCGGCTGAGCGGTGAGACCCCGGTCAACCCACGCCCTCGACTCCACACCGGCTGCTCGTCATCGCCGGGCAGTCGCAGTCATCCTTCGCGATTGTGACGATGAACGGCGCTGGGCGCGAGCCGCCAGAGTGTTCCTCGTAGCCCGACGCAGCCGTCTGATGAATCCGTCAGAGAGTGCACCTATTCGTGCAACGTGACAGCGTGTGTCGCGGCCTACCGGCGGCGGCGTAGTTCCTTCACCGGGCCCTGACTGACCACATTCCGGCGCGGTGTCCGACCGGGCCCCGGATTTGTCGCGGTCCTGTTTGAGCCGCTCGCGGGTGGAGTCGGTTGCTCGCCCTTACACCCAAGTCCGCCCGCGAGCGGTCTACGGTGTGTGGACGCTGTGAAGGTCGATTACTTCTTGCGTGATCTCGACCGGAATGTTTGGCTTCACGTTTGCGTCGAACCACGTGTCGTGCTGCTCCTGCGTCTCCCACACCTCGGCAACGACAAAGCCGTCGGCGTCTTCATAGGCGACATGGACCAGGAAGCCCGGCTGCTTCTTTAGCTGCTCGACTAGGGGGGGCGCGGACTCGTCGTACTGCGCAGCGCTCATTGCGGAACGGTGTCGAATCAGGACGGGCATTGTGATCCTCCATGTAGAGACCTGGAGCGTTGGGTTGTACAGTCGACCGGCCCGTCGCGATACCACGGCGGCATTGTTCGTATGAGCGTGGATGTGAAGCACCGCTGCGACGGCCACGCCGACCCTACACCGCGCCGGGTCGAGCCAGCGTTTTCTTTTATGGGGCCGCCCAGGGAACATCCGCGCCGCGGTGGCGCGCTTTCTCGTGTCTGTCTCGGTCGGCGTGCAGGCAATGCGGCTCCCGACCCAGCGCCGGCGAACCCTTAAGCAACGCCGAACGGGCAGAAGCAGCCGCTCACCGACTGCTCAGCTCAGACGAGTCCGGCGTGGCTAAAGGCGCGGTACCGCCCCGCGAAGATAGTTCGGAATGATTGACCGCGACGCCGGGGCCCGGGTGCCCCAAGCGGCGACAGCCTGACAACGGCGGCGGATCCTGGCGCCCCCCGCGGCCACCCATCGAGCCAGCCATTTGCTCGGCGTCCAGCCTCCCATTCCGTCGGTGCGCGAGTCATCGGGCGCTTGCCCCGGCCAGTGTTCGGGTCGTGCTGAGGAGCCCGCGGCACGGTGTTCCCAAGCCGTTCGCCATTTGCGACGGCCGGGTCGGCCCGCGCGACCCGTCGCGTTGGACGTAAAAGCGTTCGCTCAGCGATCGGCATCTGAGACGAGTGCAACGGGGGCTCGGCGATCGCTCGTCGCGCCAAGCGATCGCCCGGCCCAGCGTGCGCTGACGAGCGAATTCGTGGCATTGCGATCACCCCCGACGCGGCCGGGTCGCACGCCGCTCGCCGTCGATAGCGATCGTCCGGCGGCGTCTGCTGGGACGC
>DATCDK010000243.1:0-2863 GCA_036510735.1 Acidothermaceae bacterium
ATGCAGCAGCAAGCTGTAGAGGCCATCGGGGCCGCGCTGGAAACCCCCAACGTCACCCCCTAAGGGTGGACAGAGGAAACATGAAGCCCGCCGGAACGTTGTTCTGACGGGCTTTTTCATGGCTCCCGGAGTTGGACTCGAACCAACGACCCGCTGATTAACAGTCAGCTGCTCTACCAACTGAGCTATCCGGGAATGCTGCCCGCTGGACCGACGGCCTGGGTTCAACGGTTGCGACGGTGCCCCTTCGGCGGTGACCGCGCCATGGCTCGATAGCCTGCCTTCGCAGCCTACCCGGTTTTCGGTATGTCGACGGCCGCGATGCACCTCTAGGCTACGCTCAGGAGGATGCATCGATGAAACCGCTCGGACTTCTTGCCCTCGTGGCCGCCGTAGCCACCGCCTCGTGCTCCGCGGGCCACGGCCTTGGCTCTAGCATCCCGGCCGCGGGCGGTGGGAGTCTGTCGTCCTCGGCCGGCAATCGCGGCATTCGCGACGCCGTCGCGTCTGCACCGCCCGGTTGGGCTACCACCGGGACGCGCGCGTTCAACCTCGCCGGCGCCGTGGACAAGGGCGTCTTGGCAAGCAACCAGACGCTGACGATCCGCGTCGGCCTGGCGCTGCAGAATACGAGCCAACTCAAGAGCCTGGTCGCCGCCGGGCAGCAGATCGATCCGGGATCGTTCAACGGAACGTACGCGCCGTCACAGGCGCACGTATCGGCCGTGACGAGCTATCTGTCGAGCCGCGGCTTCAGCAACGTGACGGTCGAGCCCAACAACGTATTGATCAGCGCGACCGGAACCGCCACGCAAGTCGCGGCGGCGTTCGACACGACGATGCACTCCTACTTGCAGAATGGCCTGACGGTCTACGCGAACACGACGCCCGCCTATGTGCCCACGTCGTTGTCCGGGATCGTCATCGCCGTGCTCGGCCTCAACAACGCGCAGACCATGAAGCCGACGCCCAAGTTGCAGCCGACGGCGTGCCAAGTCTTCGGCGTCAGCAGCCCCGATCAGGCGTGCCTGCGCTTCTACGATCCGGCGACGTTCGAGCTCACCTACGATGCGGCCAATGTCCCCACCGGAAAAAATACCGCCGTCGCGATCATGGCCGAAGGCGACGTGTCGCAAGCCATCAGCTACCTGCGACTGAACGAAAAGAACTTCAACCTACCGCACGTTCCGGTCAACGTCGTCAAAGTCGGTTTGTCCAGCACCGATACCAGCGGGGCGACGGAGTGGACGCTCGACATGACGTACTTGAGCGGCATGGCCGGCACGCTCAAGGCGATCTATCTCTACGACACGACGTCCCTGACCGACTCCGACATCGCGCTCGAATACAACAAGTGGGTGACGCAGCACCTCACCAAGATCGGCAACTCGTCTTTCGGCGGCTGCGAGTACGGGCCGTACCTCGACGGTTCGATGCTGGTCGACGACGAGATCCTGTTGCAGGGCGCCGCACAGGGCCAGACGATGTTCGTCTCGACCGGCGACTCCGGCGGCTTCTGTGGCGTCGGCGTCCCCAACGGTGCTCCGGCCGGCGCGCCGTTCGTCGAATACCCCGCCGCGTCACCGTACGTCGTCGCGGTCGGCGGAACGGATCTGTTCTCGAACAGCGACGGCACCTACAAGGGCGAGAACGCGTGGGAATCCGGCGGCGGCGGCCTGAGCCAGTTCGAGTACTCCCCGTCTTGGGAAGCCAGCGAACAGCCCGTGAGCGGACAGGGCGAGAGCTTCCGTGGTCTACCGGACGTCGCCATGGACGCCTCGCTCGAGACCGGCGCCGAGCTATGGGGCGGGGCGGCCACGAACGGCTCGTGCACGCCCTGCGTAACCGGCGGAACGAGTCTCGCATCGCCGCTCGCCGCGGGCGCCTACGCTCGGATGCAAAGCGCGCACGACAACCAACTCGGGTTCGCACCGCCGTTGCTCTACAAGAACTACGTCGAGCATCCCACCGCCGGCGCGCCGGTGACCGGACCACCTCCGACGGAACCGATGGGTGGGTTCCACGACATCCTGACCGGCTCGAACGTCACGTTCACCGCGTTGCCGGGCTACGACTACACGACCGGTCTGGGGAGCTTCGACATCGGCGTGATGAACGCGCAGATCGGCAAGTAGACGCCTACGCGACCGGCGTGGCGTCGAGCATTCGCTCGGCGTCGCGCCGGCCTTCCGCGACGAGCGCGGCGATCACCCCAGGCTCGGTGAAATCGAGCGGATCGATCGGTAGGGCCCCATCGGGACGGACTTCGCGCAGGGTGACACGATGCTTTCCGGGCAGGTTCCCGCGGTCGATCTCGGCGTTGGTGAGCTCGAGCACCTCGAGGTCGACCTGCACCATCTTGCTGACCGCCGCCTCCAGCGCGAGGGTGACGACGTCGCGGATATCACGCACCTCGTGCTCGACGTCGGGCGAAACGAGCGGGTCCACGGAAATGGCGATGATCTCGGTTGCGCCGGCCTCGAGTGCCGGGCGCAGCGG
Source organism: Acidothermaceae bacterium (assembly GCA_036510735.1). Taxonomy (GTDB): domain Bacteria; phylum Actinomycetota; class Actinomycetes; order Acidothermales; family Acidothermaceae; genus PALSA-607. The sequence goes on from DATCDK010000243.1 coordinate 2,500, forward strand.
CGTGTGTCACCGCCAGCAGCAGCGCGCTGCGCAGGTTTTCGCGCCGTGCGTAGCCGGTTACCACCGCGCGCATGTGCGCGCTGTCTAAGAGCCCGAGCACCTTTTCGAGCTGCGGCAGGTTGCGTAAACCCGGCAGGCCTCACACAAGGCGAGCAGGTCGCGCAGGTGCAAGGGCACCGACCCGTGTGCGAGCACCGAATGTAATTCTCCCCAAAGACGAACCAGCGCCCCGACCTCGGGACGATACTGCGCCACGTTGAGCTCGGCCGCTTCGCGCCAGATCGCTTCGAGCTGATCTGCCATACCTTGCGCGACCGCGAAACCGTTGATCGCCCCGATCGACGTGCCGCAGACGATGTCGAAG
>DATCDK010000244.1:0-2433 GCA_036510735.1 Acidothermaceae bacterium
AACGCAGGCGATACCGATCACTACGGCACCGGCGTGACTCAGTGCCCGAGCGGCTTCGGCAGCGGTGGCGCCGGTCGTGACGATGTCGTCGACGATCACCACCCGACGTCCGCGCACGAGCGCAGGGCGCCGCACGGCCAATGCGCCGGCAAGATTGGCATGGCGCGCGTCGATGTCGAGCCCCGACTGATCAGAGACCGTTCGACCCTGCCGCAGAACGGCGCGCACCTCGACGCTCAACCCGGTAGCCCGCAGGTAGCAGGCGGCCGTGACAGCCATCGCGCCAACAGGATCATGACCTCGAGCGCGTCGAGTGGCGATCGCGGACGGGACAGGGACGAGCACAAAGGCACGGTCGCGCCCCGCAGCGCCGAACACGCTGACGGCGAGGCTGCCGCCCAACTCGCAGCGCAGGCATAGCCGCCCGCGCTCTTTGTAGTCGAGCAGCGCAGCGCGGATCACGCCGTCGTACGCGCCAGCGGCAAATGCGGGGACGACGGCGCGCGCGCCAGGAACGGCGATGTCCCAGGTGATCGGCACCGACTGCCGAATCGCCGACACACACGGAGGACACAGCCCGCGGATCCGGAACTCGGGTTCGTCGAGCCGGCCGCATCCAGCGCAACGCGACGGCAGCAAGAGTTCGAGCACGGACGCGACAGCCTTCACGAACGCAAGCCCTTCACGAACGCAAGCATCGTCCTAAGAGCACGCCTGCTGACGCGTCAGCGAACGACTTGTGCGCTCAGCAGTCGCCGTCCACATGGCTGTTCGTTCGAAGGCTCAGCCGGGGTAGCGCGGTGAGGATCCGTTGCCGATGAACTGCCACTGGCCGTTGCTGTATTGCTCGATTTGGTTGAGGGACGTCGCGACGACCAGCGGCTGGCGCGGCGCGGCGGCAATCGACACCGCAGTAGAAAGCACGGTGCCTTGCGTTAGCGATGGCGCCCAGCCGTCGACGTCCACGCTCCAGAGCTGACTCGTGCTGCCTGGCTCGTTGGTGTTGGGCACCGTGTCGAGGATGTCGAGCTTCGTCGATGACGCCCACACGAAGTCGGTGACGGAGGTCAGCGTGGGTGCGACCGGATAGAAGTGCAGGATCGACGTGCCGTCCTTCGACACCGCTCCGACCATCACCTGGCTGACGTTTGTCGACATCGCTAGCGCCGCGATTCTGGTGCCGTCGCGAGAAACCTTCAGTTCCTCGATGATCACGGACTTCGCGAGATCTGGTGCGGCCACTGATCCGGGCAACGTGGCCTTGCCGGACGGCGCGATGCGCACCCGGGGTGCGCTGGCATTCTGCTGCTGAACAGTCCAGAGGTTGCCGAGCGAGTCCCACGAAGGCGTCGTGAAGTCGCTTCCGGTGAGCAGTTTCTTGGGCGCGAGCAACGACCCGGCGTAGAGCGACTTAGTGCCGTCGTCGGCCTGCACGACGCCGGCGATCAACTGGTTTGCCGCGACTGCACTCGCGCGCGGCGCAACGACGGGCGCGAGCAGCGACGTGATGTCGAGCTCACCGGTGTCGCCCGCAATGAGCCTGCCGAGGTGGTCGCGAGTCTGGTGATTGCTGTCGCTGTAGTAGAAGTTGACGTTCAGCGCGTCGGGATCGAACGACGCCCAGTTGGCGGCCGTCTGCAATGCCAATGCCTGGGTGTTGATGAGCGGTTGGCCGCCGGTAAGGATTTTCAGCTCGCCGAAGTTCTGCGACGGAGTAGCCACGTTCGACAGCGTGTAGGTGATCTGCGCGGCCATCGCGTTGCGCTGCGCAGCCGGCAGCGTCGCGGCACCGCGCGGCAGATCGACGGTCGTGACGCCGTTGATCTGCGTCGGCCCAGGCGCGTTACCGCCGAGCAATGCGGTCGTCACCGCAGGCTTCAGCCACGCGGGCGGCCCATCGAGCAATGTCGTCAACAGTTCCTGCGCTAGCAGATCGCGGCTCACTGGGAGAAAGACCTGAACCGGTACCAGCATCTGCTCGTCCGGACGCAGGAAGTAGACGTAGCCCTCCTGATATGAGCTCTGGATCTGCGCCACCGTCAACACGAGGTGGGCAGGCGCGTTCGTGATGCGCCATTGGTCGCCCTGCTTCGGGTCTTTCGTGAGTTGGTAGTCGTACGTAATTGGAGGACCCGACGGCGTCGGCTGGTACGTCCCGTCGGGCGCGATCTGGCCGACTTGGTTGTCGACGACCTTCACCGTGACGGCGTTCGCGGCGGTCGACACGTCGGTGAGCGTCGCCCCTGAGTCGGCGACGACGGTGGCGCCACTTGGCTGCCACGAGGCGCCATCGACGAGGTAAGACTTCGCGACGCCGAGTGCCTGAGTGGTGTCGGAGTTCGCGAAGCGGAAACCGGTGACGATCGTGTCGGGCTGTGCACCCGTTACCGGGCCGCGCGGATTCACGTGGATGGGTGCGGCGGCCGGCGCCGG
>DATCDK010000245.1:0-7226 GCA_036510735.1 Acidothermaceae bacterium
CTTCGTCGCAACTGTCGTCTGCAGTGACACCGGCGGTTATGCAGTCGGCGTATTCCTGGGTAAGCATCCGATGGCACCGAGCGTGAGTCCGAAGAAGTCATGGGAGGGCTTCGGCGGATCGGCAACGGCGTGTGCGCTGTGTGGCGGGCTGCTGTTTCCGCTGACGCTGCATGCGACCTGGTGGCAGGGCGTGGTTTTCGGTCTTGCCATCGTCGTGACCGCGACCATCGGCGACCTCAGCGAGTCGCTCATCAAGCGCGATCTCGGCATCAAGGACATGGGCAACGTGCTGCCGGGCCATGGCGGCGTGATGGACCGGTTCGATTCCGTGCTGCTCGCGGCGCCGGTCGCCTGGGCACTGCTCACAGTCTTCGTGCCCTGGCCGACCTGATCCAGTGGCCCTGCCCGACTAGTTCACGGCCGGTCCGGGGCTCGGTGTGAGTGCCACAAGCGAGACGCCATGGGCAGTCAGCGCGGCGCCGATCGGACCCATCCGCCAGTACGTGTCGTACCTCCTGATGTAGAGCCGCCTGCTGCTAATCGGCCGCCAGCTGAACTCAGGCGGGCCACTAGCGTTGCCGCGGGTGTACCTGCGAACCGGCTCACGCAATCGGAGCAAGTCGCGTGAGAACGGTCCGAACTGACGCCGTTCGACGGCGATCTCCGACCACCGACAGAAGAACCCGCCGTAACCTCCCCCGACAAACAGGCCTTCGTCCATGACGGCGACGCTTGACCGACGGGAGCCCACGGCACCAGCTACGCCAAGCGAGACTCCAAACAACAGGGATTGGAGTACTGCACCACTGCTGAAATAGTGGGGAGCTGCTGCGATGAGTGCAATGCCCACGCACGGCCAAAGCGCAGGGAGCCAACGCACTCGCAGCACGTTCTTCACTTGAGACAGTGTGACCCTCTCGCGCCCGGCTCGAGACCGATTCGAGCGCATCGACTAGCTGACGATCATCGGACCGATGAAGCTGCCGGGGTGGGTCGCGCCGGTCTGGCAGTCGTCGATACTGCCGCCCGGCCAGGGAATCTGAACCGATGTCGTGTCATCAGGTGGCGTGACCGTCAGTGTCGACGGTATCCAGGGCCCGCCTGCGTCACACGTTGGATCCGGGCCGGTCAAAAATGTCAGGACGGCGTGTGCCTGAGCGCCCGGGATGAGGCTGACTCGAATCGGTTTGGCCGGCGTGCGAACCAACGACACGGGCTGCGCGCCAGCAGCACCGAAGTCGGTGCCGGGAAAACCGAGCAACGAGCACGGTTGCGCCGACACGTTCGTGAAGATGATCGGTACTTGATACTGCGTGTTGACGGTCTGCTTAATGTCTCCGAGCGCGACGTCCAGAGACGTCGTCGCACAACGCGGCGCGTTGGCTGACGCGCTAGGCGAGCCGGTCGTGAGGACGGCTGCAGTAACGGGCAGTGGCGTCACCGCCAGGCGAGTACCAACGTTGCTGAGTTGCGACTGCACTGCGGTCCACGGAACAGCGAGGTCGACCGTTCCGCACGCCTCCGCTGCGACCTGTCCCTGCGAGAGACCAATGAGCAGTCCTGATCGCCCGATCGCGGTGCCTACATAGTTGTCGGACCTTGGTGCGACGCCGTCACTGAATTCGTCACTGCAGCCGATCGCATCAAGTTTCGCCGTCGTAGCGGTTGCTGTTGCGGCTGCGAGCGTCTTGAGGGATGCGCCGATGAACAACTGGGACGGCGCGATGGTGGCGGCGGTCGTCACATCAACGATCACCGCAGTGAGTTGCGTCGTCGGATGCGCTCCACCCGGGAAGAACGTCGAGATCGTCCAGGTGCCTGAGACTACGACTGTGTCGGATCGGCTGGTGGTGAAGTCGGCCTGGAAGTCGCCGCTCCCGCATGCAGGCCCCGTGCATGGCTCTTGCGATGCCACGTTCTTCGTATAGTCGGCGAGCGCCGCCGTGACGGGAGCTTGGAGTGCAGCCGCGATGGCCGCGCCGTTCGGCAGCCCAACGACCGACAGCTGATCCGTGTCGATCGTGCCCACGTCGCCCGTGCCGGTTCGGTGTGACCGGGCGAGCTCGACAACGACGCGTGCGGGTGCAACGGACGGGGCGCTCGATGCGGCGCTTGATGCAGCGCTTGAGGCAGCGGGCGGGGGAGCACTCGACAGAAGCGGTGACGCGGGCGCAGTCGACGCTGACGCGGCACTGCTCGACGTCCCCGCTGTTGGTGTGCTTGACGAAGGCGCAGCAGGTGCCGATGTCGTTGTGCTGGCGTGTTTGGAGCTGGAGTTGCACGCGGTCGCCAACGCCACAAACGCGACCAGCGCGGCAACTCGCAAGTATGTGCGTGACGGCGGCATGGGTCTCCTCAAGAACGCACGGTCGACCATGAGACGCATTGGAAGCCGACTCGGTTGTGTCCGCCCGCGAAGCGTTGAAGTCCACCGCTCGTTCTTGCGCGCGCTGGACTTCAACGCTCGGCCGGGAACGGAACCGCTAGACCGGAAGACCCGGTGCGGGGAAGTCGGCGGTCAACTCGCGCACCTGGGCTTCGACGCGATCGGTCGTGGCGTTCACGGTGTCCTCGTCGTTCTTCGCCACCGCCGCGACCACCTCGTCGAACCATGCTCCGATCTGACGCATCTCGCCCACACCCATGCCGCGACTAGTTACTGCTGGCGTCCCGATGCGAATGCCTGACGGGTCGAAAGGCTTGCGGGGGTCGTAGGGAACGGTGTTGTAGTTGACGACGAGTCCCGCACGGTCGAGGGCTTTGGCGACCGGCTTGCCCGCAACGCCTTGGGGCGTCAGGTCGATCAGGATGAGGTGGTTGTCGGTGCCGCCTGACACCAAGTCGAAGCCGCGCGACGACAACTCTTCGGCGAGAGCTTGCGCGTTGGTGACGATCGCCGCGGCGTAGTCGCGAAAGTCCGGTTGCTGCGCCTCATGCAGGGCAACCGCGATCGCGGCCGTCGTGTGGTTGTGCGGACCGCCTTGCAGGCCAGGGAAAACGGCTTTGTCGATGGCCTTGGCGTATTGCTCGTCGCACATCAACATCGCGCCGCGAGGTCCGCGGAGCGTCTTGTGTGTCGTCGTCGAGATGACACCCGCGTACCCCACCGGAGACGGGTGCGCACCACCGGCGATGAGGCCGGCGATGTGCGCGATGTCGGCGACCAGCACCGCGTCGACTTCGCGAGCGACCTCGGCGAACGCCGGAAAGTCAATGGTGCGAGGGATTGCCGTACCGCCGCAGAAGATGATCTTCGGCCGCTCGCGAAGCGCGATCTCGCGGACCTCGTCCATGTCGACGCGTCCGTTTTCGCGACCGACGCCGTACTGCACGGCGTGAAACCAGATGCCGGTTGCGGAGACGGACCAGCCGTGGGTGAGGTGTCCGCCCATCGGCAGTGCCATGCCCATGACGGTGTCGCCGGCGTTGGCAAGGGCGAGATAAACCGCGAGGTTCGCAGGGGAGCCCGAGTACGGCTGCACGTTCGCGTGGTCGACGCCGAACACGGCCTTCGCGCGATTGATCGCCAGCGTCTCGACTTGGTCGATGACCTGCTGGCCTTCGTAGTACCGCTTGCCCGGGTAACCCTCGGAGTACTTGTTGGTCAGCACGGAGCCAGTCGCTTCGAGTACTGCCTGCGAGACGTAGTTCTCCGAGGCGATCAGCCGGACTTTCTCGGACTGAAGCGTCTCTTCGGCGCGCACGAGAGCAGCGACCTCTGGGTCGGTCGCGGTCAGCGCAGCAAGGTGATCAGGCACGGTGTCTCCTCGGTGGACACCCAGGCGCACGGCGTCCGCGTCGATCGCTCCCCGGTGGTTGATCCACCATCTATGCGCCAGTCGCGACGCCCCGATCCTAGCTGGGAAGGCTGCGTCAGCCCCTACATTCGGGCTGCCTCAGCCCATGCACTCGATGTGCTCGACCCGGAACTGGGCCGTCGCGTCGACGAGCAAGGTGTGGCAGTAGGCGCAGTGAGTCTCACCCGTTGCCGGGGCGCCGCACGACGGGCACGTCGCAGGCAGGGGGGGACTCGTCAGGCCGGCCGGTCGGGTCAGACGCCAGGTCTCAAACCACGGGCGCTGGGGCATCGCCGCGAGCTGGCTCGCCGGCGGCACGCTGGCGCCCAGCGCGACCAGACCCATCCGCCCCACCACGTCATACCTGACCAAGCAGACGATGTTGCCCGCACTGTCGGCTTCGACGCCGCGCAACGTAGCCGTCACCTGGTCGATCGAGGTCATCGTGAGCTGGTGACCAGAGGTCATCGCGTATTGCAACTGGTTGCCGAACATCGAGGTGAGCTCGGGTGAGAGCCGGCCTGCGACCGGGTCGATGGTCCCCGCGCTCAGGGCTGCGCGGACGTCGGTGAAGAGCGACGTCGCCCCGGCAAGAAAGAGCTTCGGATCAAAGGTCGCGTCGACCCGCTGAACGGCGGCCACGTCGACGTCGCCGCCGACTCCGATGGCGCTGGGAGCGTCCGTCGCCGCTGGGTCCAACACGAACGACTGCAGTCGTGCTGCCTCGTTGTCCCGCGACTTGAACAAGCTCACGGCCTGCTCACGCCTCCCAACATCACTGCGCGGCGGGGACGGCGGTGCCGCAGGCCGAGCAGAAGCGGGCGCCCGCTGCCAGCGAATGTCCGCAGTGGGAGCAGAAGGCCGGCGCGACCACCGGTGCGGCGGTGGCTGTAGCAGCAGGTGCAGCGGGTGTGGCCGGTGTAGCGGGTGTGGCCGGTGTAGCAGGGGCGGCCGCCGGCGCGGCCGGTTGCTGCACGCCCGCAAACGCGCCAAGAACGCCCGCGCCAAGTCCGAGCGAGGCGATCCCGAGAGCTTCGTTGCCGCCGCCCTGGCCGTTGGCCATCCCCTTGCCGGCCCCGAGCAGTGCTTCGCCTTGGGCGTAGGCGCCGAATGAGCCGGTCAAGGCGGTGTAGGCGGTGTCGCGAGCCAGCGTGCGCAGCTGCTCGGCGTCCTCGTCGGACACGCTGACGTTGACGTTGCCGAGGCGGGTCACCCGGATGCCGTAGCTGCCGAGTGCCTGGTTCGCAGCCAAAACCGTGCCGGCCTCGATGTCCGGAGTGCGGCTCGCCAGGCCCAGAACCGGCCATTCGTCGTTGACGACGTGCCCGACGACGACGGTGCGGACTGCCTTGAGCACCTGGTCGGAGGCCCATGCGGTCACGGCCGAGGGGTCGGCGAGATCGACGCTGCCGGTCAGTTTCGTGATGAGTGCGGCCGGGTCGACGACCTGAAGGGAGAAGTCGCCGTATGCCCGCAGCTGCACGACGAGTCGGGTCTCCGGGTCGCGCACCGAGTCGACCGGACCCCCGAACGTGAGGTCGGGGAATTCGTGGGTGCTGACGAAGAAAAGCTCGGAATCGTAGGCATTTCCGCCACTCAGCTTGTCAGCGACATCGCCCAGGAAGGGCAGCTCGGTCGCGTCGATCTGGTGTCGACCGGGTTGGAGGAGTCCGATGACGCGACCTTGCGAAATGAAGATGGCCAGCTCATCGACGTCCACGATTGCGCTTGTGAAACGACGGATCTGGTGGTCGGGCCACTTGAAGAGCAGCTGCCCTTTGGCGCCGTCGGGCACTGCAATGAACTCGCGACTGATGTCGTGGCCGAGACCCATCAACACTCCTGTGGTCGTGGTGGGCGGACATGCACCGCCCTCCTCCCTTGTCGGAGTGCGCGCACCGGTCCTTGAGGCGCTGTTCTTTGATGTAGGGGAGACTGGACGGACCATGCCTGCCCCCGGAGAACTGCTTTTCGTCGCACCGCGCCGTGCCAAGCCGCCGCGTCACCTGGCCGATCTGTCGCCTGCGGATCGACGCGCAGCCGTCGGCGAGCTCGGGCAACCGCCATTTCGCGCCTCGCAGCTCTCGAACCACTACTTCAGCCGGCTGGTCGACGACCCCGAGGCGATGACCGACGTCCCGGCGGCGTCGCGTGAGGCCCTGGTCGGCGCCCTGCTGCCGACCCTCCTGACGCCGGTGCGCGAGGTCACATGCGACGACGGCGCCACGCGCAAGACGGTCTGGCGGCTCTTCGATGGCACGCTCGTCGAGTCGGTGCTGATGCGTTATTTCGGACCGGCGGCCCCGGCCCTGGCCGAGCTAGGTGATGAGTCGGACGACGAGGTGTTGGCGTCTGAGTCGCCGGCTCGCCCCGCGCCGACGACCCGCGGTCGCGACCGGGTCACCATCTGCGTGTCGAGCCAGGCGGGTTGCGGGATGAACTGCCCGTTCTGCGCGACCGGCCAGGCGGGCCTGACACGCAACTTGTCGACCGGCGAGATCGTTGAGCAGGTCGTCGCCGGCGCTCGGGCGATGGCACGGGGTGAGATTCCCGGTGGCGCGGGCCGCATCTCCAATGTGGTCTTCATGGGCATGGGCGAGCCGCTGGCCAACTACAACGCCGTTCTCGGTGCCGTCCGCCGTCTCACTGACCCTGCGCCCGACGGGCTGGGCATTTCGCAACGTGGGATTACCGTGTCGACCGTCGGCTTGGTGCCGGCGATCGACAAGCTCACGGCCGAGGGCCTCAATGTCACGCTGGCCGTGTCATTGCACGCACCCGACGACGAGTTGCGCGACACCTTGGTCCCGATCAATACCCGTTGGAAGGTCGCCGAGGTGCTCGACGCGGCTGCGCGTTACGTCGATGCGACGAAGCGGCGAGTGTCGATCGAGTACGCGTTGATCCGCGACATCAACGATCAGGCATGGCGGGCCGACATGCTCGGGCAGTTGCTGCGCGAACGGCTCGGACACCTCGTGCACGTCAATCTCATTCCACTCAATCCCACGCCAGGCTCGATATGGACGGCGTCGCGCAGCAAGGACGAGAAGGCTTTCGTTCGTGGGTTGGAGAATCAGGGCGTCACGGTGACGGTTCGCGATACTCGAGGCCGTGAAATTGAAGGAGCCTGCGGACAGCTGGCGACCGACACCCAGCCGACCGCATCGTCATCGGCGGCGGGTAAGTGAGCGTGGTCTCCGAACCGTGAACGTGAATTTCGCCAGGTCAGTTTCAAGGGCGGCTACGAGATCGAGCAAGTCGACGACTTTCGCGGTCTGATCGCCGAGGCGATCCAACACGTGCATTGAGCGGACGGTGTCGTGCATCAGCCGCCGAGAAGTCGGTCGAACACCTTCGCCCTCAGCGACGTCTTGCCGGTGCGACTCTCTACCCCGTCGGCGGAACTCATCACCCGCACGCCCGCGT
>DATCDK010000246.1:0-11909 GCA_036510735.1 Acidothermaceae bacterium
CACGCATCTGCTGGACCTGGCTGCCGGTGTCCTCCAGCAACTGCTGGCGGCGGGCGCCGAGATGACGCAGCCGGCCCCACGTTTCATCCACCGGTTCGGGCACGTAACAGCGCAGCTGCGCGGTGAGCCGGGCGATCAGCACCGCGTCTTTCTCATCGGTCTTATCGAACGTCAGATCTTCACTGCGACGCGCCCATGATGTCTGCATCGGCTGCACACAAACGAACGGCATGTTGCGTTGTTCAGCGAGCTGGCCCAGCACCCGCCACCGGTGCCCGGTCGGCTCACACGCCACCGTCACGCCCAAGAAGCCTTTCGCGGCGACCTTCTCCGCCGCCCAATCCAGGGCGGCACTCAAGTCCCACGCCCGGCACCGGAAGGTCTTACGAGCTAACACCTTCGAATCGTGATCGGTGACCACGACCATCTGCTTCTTATCCGCCAGGTCGATCCCGACGATCGCGTTCTCGACCGGCACGAGCTCGCGGAGCCGAACCAGTCTCGCGTTGCGGTTGCGATCGCCGCGGGAGACACCACTACCGTTACCCATGAACGTCCTCCTTGTGCGTGGGACACCAAGCCCGTAGCGCATCAGGGGGACGTTCCTACGCCCAGCAACGACACGCAGAACGTCTTTCTATGCCGCAAGTAGTGCCGTCATTGCGGGGGGTGGGGTTGGCGCCGTCAAAGCCAGTCGCTGGCCATGTCCACTACAGCTGCGGCTACTGCGTTCGGGTCGGACAGCATGTGCAGATGGTTGCCGGGTAGATGGACGGTCGGCCAGCCCCGCAGGGCTGCCTGTGCGGCTGCCTGGTCATAGGGCGGACCGAACCAGATGTAGCCGGCCTGCGGCGTCGTCCACTCCTGCGGCGCGGGTGGCAGATGATCGTAATAGGCAAGCGGCATTCGCGGTTGCTCGGCTTCCACCTCGGCGCGCACGTGCGCATCTGGGAATACTGCATCAACGTCGGCTTCGGCCCACCACGACGTCCACGGCGGCAACAACCCATCGACAGTCGCAAGCCCGCGCAGAAAGTCCGGGGTGGTGTAATGACCGGCGCCCGGCAGCGCAGCATCGACGAACACGACACCGCGAACCTGCTCGCCGAGCGCGTCGATGACAGCTGGCACGTACAGCCCGGCATTGCTGTGCGCCACCAGAATGACCGACTCATCCGCGGCCGAGCGGACGACCGAATCGACCCCTGCCGGCCAATACGGCGGGGCGCTTTGTGCGACCGCCAGCAAGCTGGGCACATGCACGCGCCACTCCATGGCCTGCAGTGCACGGGCGGTTGATCGCCAAGTCGCAGGTCCGAGAAACGGACTATGGATCAAGATCAGCGACGGCCCCATCTGCCCAGCATGCCTGGCTCAAGTGGAAGCGACAGCCAACGACGCGCGTCTCGACGAAGCAGCCGCCCGACGTCCGCTTTAAGTAGCCGCAGAGCGCGCGTTCTGTGTCGCGATGGGGGATGTGATGTCAGCGGCAGTAGTACTGGCCGCTGTCAACCTGCCAGGTGTGGTCGGGCCCCTCAATGACGTGTAGTTGTACACCTCGTGACTGCACGGTGGCTTCGGCGTTGCCTGCGCTGACTTCTTTCCAACCGGTCTTCGGAACGCCGTGCACCGAGCCGTGTTGGGCGAACCAGACGGCCGCTTCGATGGGTGATGATTGTCCGCCCCGATCCGACGCAAGGCTCAGTGCGAACCCGGAACACGTTGGGGAAGGCGACAACGAGTCACTCGGTGTCGCCGGTAGCCCAGAGTCCGGCGAGTTGACCGTGTTCGTGCTACCGCAGTCGAAGTTGCCGCCCAGCGTCAGGCTGTGGTCGTCGACCAGCGTGATTGTTCGGTAGCCGGTTCCCGGGGTCGGAGCACCGGCGCTCGACGGCGGGAAGTGCGCCATTCCGGGACTGGGTGTAGCGATGGTGTCGGTGCCGTCGAGAACCCACATGACGCGGAACTGCGTGTTGTCGCCGAGGCCAACCTTGTCTGCGGTTGGGTCCTGTACCCAGGCTGCGTAAACGCGCACATGCGATGTCGAACCTACGTTTGCTGCGGCCGCGGTTCGCAGCGAGTCCTGTTCGGTGTGTTCGACGTGATCGCCGGAAGGCAACGTCTCGATTCGGAGTCCGAACGCCCCGCACGGCGGCGAAAGCTGGGCGGTCGGGGTCGGCGAACCCCCCGACCCGGACCCCCCGGCCGACCGGGCCGTCGATGCAGCGGAGCACCCTGACGCGACCACGCCGAACGCCAGGAAGCCGAGCAGCCACAGCCGTTTCATGTCTCGACCTCCACGTCTGAGACGGTCGTGGTCAGGGTTGGGCGATCACGGTGATGCTGCCGCTCCAACTCTCCTCGGTGTTCTCACCAACGGTTCCGGCTGCGGCCACGCTGCTGTAGTTCCCCGTCCGGGTCGTGATGGGTGTCACGACGGTCCCGGTCTGGCCCGGGGCGATGGTGACGTAGGCCAGCCAGAAGTCCTCGGGCAAGCACGAGGGCCCGGTGGCGCAGAGTCCTCCCGTGACGCCGAAATAGGGGTCGATCTGGTTAGCCGCGCAATCGGCTGCAGTGGTGTCGAAGCCGAAAGGCACTCCCACCCGCAGCCGGTTTCCGCCGACCGCGCGCAGCAGGGAGGAGTTCGGGGTGTAGATGACGGCACCGGAGGTGCACCCTCCCGAGATGTCCGGGTGCCACGACATCGAGTGGCCCGACCCCTTAACGCTTGACGTGGTCGGATCGGGAGTGCCGTCGTGGTTGTCGCCGTAGGTGTATTCAAGATGCCAGGTCGCCGTGGCATCGCGACTTCGGAAGGTCGCACCCGGGTCGGGGCGGTCGACGTGCCCTGTCGCGGTGCCCGCGAAAATGATGCGGTAAGTGCCGGTGGCGGCCGCAACCGGCGTCTCCGAGGGGAGGGCCGACGTGGCTGCCGAAGACGCCGCCGCCGGCGGTCGGGGTTTCCCGCCCCCGCCCCTGTTCGCCTGGGTTACGGCGATGATGGTCACCACGAGAACCAGGAGCCCACCGATCTTGACCCAGGACGCTATCGACGTCGGGTCATCGCCTGCCGGCCCTGGAGGCGCGGGCGTTGTGCTCACCAGGCGCCCTCCGGCGTCGCGGACTCGAGCGGGCTGCGGGGTCGCGGCTCTCAGAGGTCGACCGCTGTCGCAGTGTAGCTTTCGTCGGCCGTGCCGTCGTGGCTACAGCGGGATGTTGCCGTGCGATCCGCGGCGTGCGGGCGCTGATGCGATGGCATCCGCGATCGCCGTACGCGTCTCTGCTGGCGACACGACGCGGTCGACGACGCCAATCGCGACGGCCTTATCGATACTGCCCGCGAGCTTCTCGTGCTCGGCCGCGAGCTCCAGCTCGAGCGACGGCCGCAGGGCCTCGCCGACTTCGGCCAGCTTGCGGCGGTGCAGGATGCGGACCGCGGCGACCGACCCCATGACGGCGACCTCGGCTCCCGGCCACGCAAGCACCAACGTGGCACCGAGCGACCGCGAGTTCATCGCGATGTAGGCGCCCCCATAAGCCTTGCGGGTAATCAGGGTCACCCGCGGCACCACTGCTTCGGCGAATGCGTGCAGCAGTTTCGCACCGCGGCGCACCACGCCGTCCCACTCTTGTCCTAGTCCTGGCAGGTACCCGGGGACGTCGACGACGACCACCAGCGGCACGCCGAACGCGTCGCAGGTGCGCACGAAGCGAGCAGCTTTCTCTGCGCTTGTCGCGTCGAGGCACCCGCCGAGGCGTAACGGGTTGTTGGCGACGACACCGACAGTGCGGCCGCCGAGGCGACCGAACACGGTGACGATGTTCGGTGCCCACTTCGCGTGCAGCTCGACGCCGGGGGAGTCGAGGACGCCGTTGATGAGTGGATGCACGTCGTAGGCGCGCTTCGCACCTTCGGGCAGCAGCGATTCGAGATTCGTGTCGACGATTTCGGTGTCGCCGATCTTGCCTTGGTTGCCGAGCAGGTCGGTCAGCGCGCGAGCCCTTTCGAGGGCGTCTTCCTCGCTGTCGGTGACGATGTGCACGACGCCACTTCGACGGCCATGAACCTCGGCGCCGCCGAGGCGTTCCATGTCGACGTCCTCGCCGGTGACGCTGCGCACGACGTCGGGACCGGTGACGAAGATGCGGCCGGCCGGACCCATGATCACGATGTCGGTGAGTGCAGGACCGTAAGCTGCACCGCCCGCGGCGGGCCCGAGCACGACGGAGATCTGTGGCACCTTGCCCGACGCGCGCGTCATCGCCGCGAAGACCCGGCCGACGCCGTCGAGGCTCTCGACACCTTCACGCAATCGGGCGCCACCTGAGTGCCACAAGCCGACGATCGGGACGCCGTCGAGCAGCGCCCTGTCGTACGCAGTGACGATGGCCGTGCACCCCGCAATGCCCATCGCGCCGCCCTGGATCGTGGGGTCGCAGGCGAAGGCGACGGCCGTGGTACCGAGCATCCGGCCGACGCCGACGAGAACGCCGCTGTCGTCGTCCGGGGTGATCGTGTCGAGGGTGCCCTCGTCGAACAACGCGGTGAGCCGCGCACGAGGTGAGCGCGGGTCGAGTGCTGTTTCGTCAGGCGAGGTCGTGGTCACAGGTTGTCCGTTCCTGAGGGGTGTGGGGTCAGGCCGGCTGGATGACGAGTACCACGTTGTGGCCGCCGAATCCGAACGCGTTGGAGATGGCGGGACCTTCGCGCAACGGCCGCGGATCAACGGTCACGACGTCGAGATCGACGTCGTCGTCGCGGTCGTCGAGGTTCAGCGTGGGCGGCACGATGTGCTGGGTCACCGACAGCAGCGTGGCGATTGCTTCGACAGCGCCGGCCGCCCCGAGCAGGTGGCCGAACGTCGACTTCGGTGCGCTGACCACGACGTTGTCGGCAGCAGATCCGAACACCTCGCGGATGGCCTTCGCTTCGGCAACGTCGCCGGCCGGTGTCGAGGTCGCGTGCGCATTGATGTGCGTGACATCGGACGGCGAGAGGTCGGCCGACTCGAGAGCAGCGCGCAACGCCCTGACGACACCGCGACCTTCGGGGTCGGGTGCGGCGATGTGGTAGCCGTCGGACGTGATGCCGGCGCCGGCGATCTCGCCGAGGATCTTCGCGCCGCGCGCCTTCGCGTGCTCCTCCGACTCGAGCACCACTGCGCCGGCGCCCTCGCCCATGATGAAACCGTCACGACCCTTGTCGTAGGGGCGCGACGCACGCAGCGGTTCGTCGTTGCGCGTCGACATCGCGCGCATGGCGGCGAACGCAGCAAGTGGCAGCGGATGAATCGCGGCCTCGGTGCCGCCGCACACCACGACATCGGCACGTCCGGTTCGGATCATCTCCAAGCCGTACGCGATGGCCTCGGCTCCCGATGCGCAGGCGCTGACCGGCGTGTGGACGCCGGCCCGAGCTTGCAGGTCGAGGCCGACTGCGGCCGCGGGACCGTTCGGCATCAGCATCGGCACGGTGTGCGGAGAGACCCGGCGCGGACCCTTCTCGCGCAGCACGTCGTACTGGTTCAGCAACGTCGTGACACCACCGATGCCGGAGGCAAACACGACGCCCAGACGTTCCTTCTCGACGTCCGGCTTACCGGCCTGTGCCCAAGCCTCGCGCGCCGCGATGATGGCGAACTGCTGCGAGCGGTCGAGAGTGCGGGCCTCGACGCGGTCGAGAACGTCGAGGGGTTCGACGTCGATGCGGGCCGCGATCCGGACCGGGAGTTCGGCTGCCCATTCCTCAGTAAGAACCCCGACCCCGGACTTGCCGGCCAACAACGCCGCCCACGTGCTGGCGACGTCGCCACCGATCGGCGTGGTCGCACCAAGACCGGTGACGACAACGCGTGTGCGCTGGGTTGTGGCGTTCACGGGTACCGCATCTCCTCGGGGTAG
The DNA here is from genome assembly GCA_036510735.1 of Acidothermaceae bacterium. Classification (GTDB taxonomy): domain Bacteria; phylum Actinomycetota; class Actinomycetes; order Acidothermales; family Acidothermaceae; genus PALSA-607. The sequence goes on from DATCDK010000246.1 coordinate 5,902, forward strand.
CACGTAGTGATCAGATCTGGCGTAGGTCATGGCTACTGACGGCGCCGCAGGTCTCCGTTGAGGGAGCTGCTCGCCGTCCGCTTCTGCTGAGACTGCTCAGGCTGTGACGCCGGCCTTCTCGATGTAAGTGACCGCGTCGCCGACCGTCTTCAGGTTCTTGACGTCGTCGTCTGGGATCCGAACGCCGAACTTCTCCTCGGCTGCGACCACGACTTCGACCATCGACAGCGAGTCGACATCGAGGTCGTCGGTGAAGCTCTTCTCCATCTGGACGTCGGAAGCCGGGATGCCAGCAACCTCGTTCACGATCTCGGCGAGACCGGCGAGGATCTCCTGCTGGGACAGGGCCATGGGAGGTGCTCCTTTGGTAGGGGTGTAGTGCGTGGGTGGTGATCGATACGCGAACCGTCGGGGTTAGGGGACCTCGACGACCTGCGCAGCGTAGGTGAGGCCGGCGCCGAATCCAATGAACAGAGCCGGCTGGCCACTGTGCACCTCGCCGCGCTCGAGCAGCGCAGACAAGGCCAACGGAATTGAAGCGGACGACGTGTTGCCCTGCGTTTCCATGTCGCGGCCGATCGCCACGCTGTCGGGCAACTTCAACGACTTCACGAGCGACTCGACGATGCGCAGGTTCGCTTGGTGCGGAACGAACGCACCGAGTTCGTCGACGCTGACTCCGGCCGCATCGAGCGCGCGCTGGGCGACCGGCGCCATCTTGGTGACGGCCCACCGGAAGACGGTCTGGCCGGCCATCCTTAGCGCGGCTGGCGGCAATGATTCGCCCGTCGCCAGCGCGTGCTGGATCTGCGTGTAGTTGGGCTCTTGGGTAATGGTCTGAATATGCGAACCGTCGCTGCCCCACACCACTGGACCGATGCCCGACGTCGGGCTCGCACTCACGACAGCCGCGCCCGCGCCGTCTCCGAACAGGAACGCCATGCCCCGGTCGTGCGGGTCGATGAAGTCGGTCATCTTCTCCGAACCGATCACGACGACGTTGCGTGCGCTGCCACCGCGCACCGCATCGTCGGCGACTGCGAGCGCGTAGGCGAACCCGGCGCACGCGGCGTTGATGTCCATCGCGCCCGCATTGACGGCACCGAGACGGTCTTGCACTTCGCTTGACCCGCCCGGTGTCTGGTACGGGTGCGTGCAGGTCGCGAGTAGCACGAGGTCGAGGTCTTCGGGTGCGACACCCGATGCCGCGAGTGCCTTGCTCGCGGCGCTCGTCGCCATGTCGACGACCGACTCGTCAGGCGCCGCGTAGCGACGGGTGATGATGCCGCTGCGCTCACGGATCCACGCGTCGGTCGAGTCGATGTTGCGACAGATTTCCTCGTTGGTCACGATGCGTGTGGGCCGGTGTTCGCCAATTGCGACGATGCGGGCACCTGGCGAACCGGGTTGTAACTTCATGCCGACTCCAGATCCGGACGCGAGACGTCGGGGTGCAAGCGGGCGAGCGGTTGGCCGGGGGAGACCGGGTCGCCGTTCTCGACGAGCCATTCGACCAGTACGCCACCCTGCGACGCCACTACCTCTTGGGCTTCGCGCCTGGTCACGACCTTGCCAATCACCGCGCCGGCTCCGAGGCTGTCGCCGATTTTGGCTTCAGTTGCCTCGAAGATGCCGGCGAGTGGGGCGACCAGCAATCGCCAAGCCGGGGTCGCGCTGAACTCGATGGCGTGCCGATGCTTCTCGATCAGGTCGCGTGCGGCGTCGAGGTCGTCGGGAGTCTTCAGCGCCAACGTTTCGACGTCCGGCAGTGCGCGTCGGATCAAGCCGACCAGCGTGCCGGCCGGCGGCAGTTCGATAACCGCGGTGACGCCGAGTTCGCCGAGTGTCGTCATGCAGCGATCCCAGCGCACGGGGGCGGCGACCTGCTCGACGAGGCGACCGACGAACTCAGGGCCGTGCTGAATCACGCTGCCGTCGGCGTTTGACAGCAACAGGGTGCCGGGCTCGGACGTCGGCAGGCCGGCGGCGAGCTGCCTGAGGCGTTCGACCGCTGGTGCCATGTGGGCGGTGTGGAACGCGCCGGCGACAGCGAGCGGCCGCAGTCGTGCGCCTTCGGGCGGATCGGCAGCAAGGGCGGCGAGCTGGTCGAGCGTGCCTGCGGCGACGACCTGCCCTGCGGCGTTCACGTTGGCGGCGGTGAGCCCGAGCTCGGTCAGCAACGCCTGCACCGCTTCGGCGTCGCCGCCAAGGATCGCCGTCATGCCGGTCGGGGTGGCGGCCGCGGCGCTGGCCATCGCGCGGCCGCGCTCGCGGACAAGAACAAGGGCAGATTCAGGCGAGAGGACGCCGGCCAATGCGGCCGCGGTGATCTCGCCGACGCTGTGGCCAGCGACCGCGCCGACATTGCTGGCGACGTCGTCGAAGGTGTTCGCTAACCGACCTGCGGGCTGGCCTGGGATGCCGAATTGCGGCTGGCCGTCAGGAAAGAGGACTGAGGCGGCAGCGAGTCCGGCGCCGACCAGCAGTGGCTGGGCAATCGCGGTGTCCTTGATTTCGTCGGCGTCAGCGCTGGTGCCGAGGCGGGCCAAATCGAGGTCGAGGACGGCAGACCACCAGGTGACCGCGTCGGCGACACCTGGGAGGTCGAGCCAGGGTGCGAGAAAACCGGGAACCTGAGCCCCCTGACCGGGGGCAAGCAATGCCAGCACGCTTCCACCTTGCCGCAACTGGTCGGGTTGGTCGTTACCCGGCGAGACCAAGTCGCCGGAGGGACTTTGTAGAAAACCTACAACAACTCTGGTGAGCGACTCGTTCCCGACAAGCGGCCGAGGACGATCGCGATGTGGAGCGCGAAGCCTTCTCGTGGTTCGGTCGCGGCGAGCCCGGTGACGTCGGCGGCTCTCCGTAGTCGGTACCGCACGGTGTTCGGGTGAACGTACAGGGTTCGGGCGGTGGCCTCCAAAGAGCCCGCGTGCGCGAGGTAGGCGGTGACCGTCTCGAGCAGTCCACCACCGGCCGCGACCAGTGGCAGGTAGACGGCGTCGATCAACTGCCGGCGAGCGGCGGGGTCGCCGCCGATCGCTCGTTCGGGCAGCAGGTCGCTCGCCAGCACTGGCCTCGGCGCGGTCGGCCAGGCCTTCGACGCCACGAGTCCGGCCACGGCTGCCTGTGCAGAACGGGCTGCCGACATGAGATCGGGAACGGGCGGCCCGATCACGATCGGACCAGGGCCGAACTGCGCCAGCAGCGCGCGCGACGCGCACAGCGGATCAGGCGCGCCACCAAGAACCGCGACTAGCCGATCGCCTTGCACCGCAACGAGGACGTCGAGGCCGGCGTACCGCGCCGCGCGCCGCACCCCGTCGACGACCGCCTCGGGCTCATCGTCAGGCGGGGTGCCGATGACGACGGTGACCGAATCTGGCGAGCCCCAGCCGAGTGCGGCGGCCCGCGATCGCAGAGCCTCGTCGGCCTCGCCGCGCATTAAGGCGTCGACGACCATGGCCTCAAGACGGGCGTCCCACGCACCGCGGGCCTCGGCCGCCTGCGCGTAGACCTGCGCGGCGGCGAATGCGACTTCGCGCGCGTAGACGAGCACTGCCTCGCGCAGGTCGCTCGAGTTGGCGGGCGCGGCGATCGTCTCCGCAGCTTCCTCGACGACGCCGATCGTGATGCGCACCATCTCCACGGTCTGCTGCAGGCTCACGGTCCTGGCGAGCTCGCGTGGCGCCGTCCCGAAAATCTCCCCGGTGATCGCCCGGCGCTGGTCAGGGTGCCGGTACCACTCGACGAAGGCCGCGATGCCGGCTTGCGCCACGAGGCCGACCCATGACCGCTGCTCCGCCGGCATCGCGCGGTACCACGGGAGCGTCTCGTCCATGCGGGCGATGGCCGCGCGGGCGAGGTCACCCGTAGCCCGGTCGAGTTCGCGCGCTGTTACCGACCGCGCCCGCGCTGCGGTCGACGCAGCCTGCGCCGCAGCGTTGGGAAATCGTGGCGTCACGGCCGACCAGTGTGCCGCATCGTTGGAGCAGGTACCGCGGACTCCTACTGGGCAGAGAACGCCCGGTGCCAGGGGCGGATCAATGCCAGGTATTCGGCGCGACTCAGGATCGGCCGCGCGTAGACCGCGGCGATCGCGTCGCGAGCGGCGTGCAGCGCGTGCTTCACGACCTGTGGCTTGACTGCGGTTGCCGCGCCATCGTCGCCGAGGAAGTCACGCGACAGCTCCTCGCGAAATACCCGATCAACACGCTCGAACGTGGCGAGCACCTCAAGAACGAGCGGAGTATCCGGACCGAGAGCGTGGGCCCGAGCGAGGTGCACGAACGTTGTGTCCCGCCAGCCCTGCGCGAGGCAGGCCATGTCGTTACCGGTCAGCCGCGGGAGCTGGCTCAAGACACCCAGGATCTCAGCCAGGTTCGGGTGCAAGTCGAGGGAAGTGACCCATCGACTCGCCCGTTGACGGCGCCACGGCATCGGTGCGCCTCCTCGGAGTCTGGTGTCCACATCCTCGGCAGAACCGCGTCTGGCCTGGAGGCGTCTGGAGGTTCGTCCAGGCAAGATCTCCCTATGGCATGGGACCATCGTTGAGCATCGAGCTGCGGCGGGCTGCCGATCGCCTAGAGAGTCACGCCGACGGCATCGTGTCGCGGCATTCGTTTGCGTTCGGTCCGCACTATGACCCGACCAATACCCGCTTCGGTGCACTGGTCACACACAACGACGACGTGCTGGCGCCCGGCGCCGGATTCCCCGAGCATCCGCACCGCGATCTCGAGATCGTGACGTGGGTGGTGTCGGGCGCGTTGCACCATGCGGACAGCACCGGCGGGTCGGCGATCGTGCGTCCCGGCATGGTCGGACGCCTGAGCACAGGAGCGGGCGTCCGTCACAGCGAGGCCAACGCGTCGTCCGATGAAACGCGCTACGTGCAGATGTGGGTCTTGCCGGACGCCGAGGGGTTGCCGTCCTACTCCACCGCTGACGTCTCGTCGCTGCTTGAGGGTGGTGCGTTCGTTGCCGTCGCGTCGGGCAGCCAGCCGGCAGCGGTGACCCTTCGCTGCAACGCGACCCTCTTCGTGGCGCGGCTGCCCGCCGGCATGTCGGCCACCATCCCGGCGTCCGCGCTGCTGCACGTTTTCGTCGCCCGCGGCTTTGTGACGGTGACTGTTGACGGCGAAAAAGTGCAACTGCTCAGCGAGGACGCCGCGAGGCTGACCGACGCGACGACTGTGCGGGTCGACGCGACTTCGGACGCCGAAGTGCTTGCCTGGGCGATGCATTGACGAAGTTGTCAGCCCCACGGAGCTATAGAGAGCGTTGTGGAGCTGACAACTTCGAGATCGGGCCGTTAGAGCAGGCCGTACTGCGCGGCTGCTTTGCCGGGGGCGTCGATGGCGACTTCGCCGCGCCGGGCCAGTTCGTGCAGGGTCTGCAGCACGATGGACGGCGAGTCGACGTGGAAGAACCGACGGGTTGCGGCGCGCGTGTCGGAGAAGCCGAATCCATCGGTGCCAAGTGACGCGTAGTCGGTGGGCACCCAACGTGCGATCTGGTCGGGTACCGCGCGCATGTAATCGCTGACCGCGACCACCGGACCCGCACGCCCCGCGAGCTTGCGTGTGACATAGGGCACCAGCTGGTCGGCGTCCGGGTGAAGAAGATTGAACGTGTCACACGCGAGCGCCTCGCGCCGCAGCTCGGTCCAGCTCGTTGCTGACCATACGTCGGCTCCGACGTTCCAGTCGTCGGCGAGCAGTCGCTGGGCCTCCAGTGCCCAGGGCACGGCGACCCCCGATGCGAGTAGCTGTGCGCGAGGCATTTCGAGCACGGACGGCGGTGGGCTGGCGACGTGATAGAGACCGGCCAGCAGCCCTTCAACATCGAGGTTTTCGGGCTGTGCCGGCTGCAGAATCGGCTCGTTGTAGATGGTGATGTAGTAGAAGATGTCTTCGCCCGCAGGGTGTGCCTCGTCGCCGCCGAACATTCGTTGCAGACCCGAATGCACGATGTGACCGATCTCGTAGGCGAACGCGGGGTCGTAG
>DATCDK010000247.1:0-2003 GCA_036510735.1 Acidothermaceae bacterium
GACCCGGCCGACTCAGTTGCTCAGGACCGCCTGCACCGGTGGCTACGAGCCCGGCGCGCGATTGCGGACAAGTCACTCGACGAACTCGCGGAGACCATCAGGCCGGTCGCACTGCCGATCGGCCACGAGCTGCACCCCGGCCCGCGTTGGGTTCGGCAGCCCGTTCTTGGCGGCTCTCTCGATCTCGGCATCGGATTCGTGGGCTTGCTCCCCGATCAGCCCGAGCTTGTCTTTGTCACGCCGCCCAGCGTCCTTTCTGCGGCAGGCATCGACCCGACCCCATGGTGGCGGGGCGCGCTGGAGTACCTCGAGAACATGGGCGCGCTGGCAACCACGCGTTGGCGCCGCGACCCACGTGTGCCACTTCGACCGATGGGCGACTGTGACGTCCTCACGCTGCTCGCATCGCGTGTTCTGCGCGGGGCGCTGTGCGCCGATGCCGGCGGCATGCGTGCAATCGCGGCACCGGTTCGCACCCGAGGCTGGCTGGACCTCTCGCGGATCGACGCGGCGTTCGCCCAGACGGCCGCCGCAATTGCGGACGACGAGAGCCGCGGCTTCCCGCGCCCGATCCTACTGACGGTCGACGAGGTGTCGATGGTGGCCGAAGGCGGCCGCCCAGCAGAAATCGTGCTGCGGGACCCAGCGAGTGACGAAAAGGTTTGGCTACGCGACGTTCTGTATCACTGACGTCCTGAACCCACTGACATCCTGAACTACTGCCGTCCTGAACTACTGACGACGAGCGGTTAGTCGGTCACCGGCTGCGGTTGATCGAGCGCATCTATGCCGGCAACCGACTCGACCACCTGGCGGGCAATTTCCTGCGCCGTCAGCCCGATGTCGCTGAGCACTTCGGCGCGCTTGCCTTGCGGAAGGAACCGCTGCGGGATCGACTGCACCTGCACAGGAGTCGTGACGCCGGCCTCGCGCAGCGCCATCGCCACTGTCGAACCGGCGCCGCCTTGACGACCGTGGTCTTCGATCGTCACAACCAATGAATGGGACGCCGCGAGGCCGGCGATCACCGGATTGACGGGGAGCACCCACCGCGGGTCAAGCACCGTCGAGGAGATGCCCTGATCCCCCAGCCGACCCGCCACGTCGAGGGCAAGTTCGGCCATCGGTCCGAAAGCGACGATGAGCACGTCGGCATCGGGGTCACGACGCAAGACGTCGAGGCCACCGATGCGGTCGACCTGCTCGATGTCGTGCGGCAGCGCGCCCTTGGGGAAACGGATTGCCGTCGGGCCGTCGTCGATCGCAACAACCTCAGCCAGTAGCTCGCGCAGGCGCGCGCCGTCACGAGGCAGCGCAATGCGCATGCCAGGCACCAACGACAGGATTGACAGGTCCCACATGCCGTTGTGGCTTGCTCCGTCGTCGCCTGTGACGCCAGCCCGGTCGAGCACGAACGTGACCGGCAAGCGGTGCAACCCGACGTCCATCAGAACTTGGTCGAACGCCCGGTTCAAGAACGTGGCGTAGACGCAGAACACCGGGTGCAGACCGCCCATGGCCATTCCCGCTGCCGACGTCACGGCGTGCTGTTCGGCGATGCCGACGTCGACGATGCGATTCGGGTACGCCTTCGCGAACGCGGCGAGGCCAACCGGGTGCAACATCGCGGCAGTGATCGCGACGACGTCGGGCCTGGTCGCTCCGATCTTGACGATCTCGCCGGAGAACACACCTGTCCAGCTGGCCGGCTTCGGCAACTCGACACCGGTCACCGGGTCGAACGCGCCTGGTCCGTGCAAGTGGTCGAGTTCGTCGTCCTCGGCAGGACCGTAGCCATAGCCTTTGCGGGTCACGCAATGCACGATCACCGGGCCGCCGAACTTGCGAGCACGCGCAAGTGCAGCCTCGACAGCCGCGATGTCATGCCCGTCGATCGGTCCGACGTACTTCAGGCCGAGATCCTCGAAAAGTCCTTGCGGTGTAAGGACATCCTTGAGTCCACGCTTGATGCCGTGGAGGGCGTCGAACAGCGGGTCGCCGAC
>DATCDK010000248.1:0-3990 GCA_036510735.1 Acidothermaceae bacterium
TGCGAGTTGTTGCATGACAAGAGCAACGTGCACGTGACGATGGTGCAGCTGCCTGCGGTGAACACGCCGCAGTTTTCGTGGGTGTTGAATAAATTGCCGCACCGCGCGCAGCCGGTGCCGCCGATCTATGAGCCGTCGGTGGTCGCCGATGCGATCTGTTACGCCGCGGACCATCCAGGGCGACGCGAATATTGGGTCGGCGGGTCTACCGTCGGCACGCTGTTGGCGAACGCGGTGGCGCCGGGGGTGTTGGACCGTTACCTCGGTAAGACCGGCTATAAGAGTCAGCAGACACCCCAACCGGAGCCGACCGACGCGCCGGTGAACCTGTGGGAGCCGGCCGACGGGTTGGGCGGTCATGATTTTGGTGCCCGCGGAGTATTCACTGACCGATCGCATTCACGCAGCCCGCAGGTGTGGCTGTCTCAGCACCACAGGCTGCTCGGCGTTGCCGGGGTGCTGCTCGGCGCGGGAGCGGCTACGGTGGCCGCGGCGCGGCGGTGAGGTAAGAGATGGCATTGCGGATCGAGGACTACGCGCTGATCGGGGACACCCGCACGTGTGCGCTTGTCGGTGTCGACGGGTCGATCGACTGGTTGTGTCTACCCCGATTCGACAGCGGCGCGGTGTTCGCTGCGCTGCTCGGGACCGAGGCCAACGGCCGCTGGCAGGTTGCGCCCGACGGCGCGCACCGGACCACCCAGCGCCGCTATCGGCCTGACACGTTGGTGTTGGAAACGGAGTTTGCTACCGGCTCCGGTCTGGTGCGTGTCGTGGACTGCATGGTGATGAACCCCGGTGATGAGGGTCCGCAGCTCGTTCGGCTCGTCGAAGGCGTGGAAGGCACCGTCGCGATGCGCAGCGATGTGGTGTTTCGTCCCGACTACGGGCAGGTGCTCCCGTGGTTTCGACGAAGCGGACGGCGGTTGGCGATCTACGCGGGGCCGGACGCGGTCGCGTTGGACGGCGACGTCGCGCATACGGTCGTGGACGACGCCGCGAGCGCGTCATTCACGATCGGAGCTGGCCAGCGACTCGGGATCCGGTTGGCCTGGATGGGCACGTCCGCCCGGCTGCCGCAGCTACCTGACGTGGCCGCGTTGGTCGAACGCACTGCCGCATGGTGGTGCCGGTGGGCCGCGAAGTGCTCCTACGCAGGGATTGATCGGGACGCGGTGATGCGTTCGCTGATCACGTTGAAGGCATTGTCGTACACGCCGAGTGGCGGCATCGTGGCCGCGCCGACCACTTCACTGCCGGAACGACTCGGTGGGGTCCGGAACTGGGACTACCGCTACTGCTGGCTGCGTGATGCCACCTACACGTTGCTCGCGCTGATGGACGGCGGCTACACCACCGAAGCCGCAGCCTGGCGTGATTGGCTGCTGCGTGCGGTCGCCGGTCACCCCAAGCAGATGCAAATCATGTACGGGCTGGACGGAGAACGGCGGCTGACGGAAACCGAAATCGGCTGGCTGCCCGGCTACGCCGGTTCCGCGCCGGTGCGGGTCGGCAACGCCGCGCACAGCCAACGCCAACTCGACGTGTACGGCGAGGTGATGGACGCGCTGCATCACGCCCGTGCCAATGGCCTACCGCCAGACGACGACGCGTGGACGCTGCAGGTGCGGCTGATGAACTACCTGGAGACGATCTGGGCGCAACCCGACAACGGGATCTGGGAGGTCCGCGGCAAACGCCAGCACTTCGTCCATTCCAAAGTGATGGCTTGGGTCGCATTCGACCGCGCGATCAAAGGCGTGGAAGCCTTCGGGTTCGAGGGACCTGTCGACCAGTGGCGGCAGGTGCGGCGCACCATCTTCGATGAGGTCTGTGAACGTGGCTACGACCCCAAACGCAAGACGTTCACCCAGTACTACGGCTCCGATGAACTCGACGCCGCGACGCTGCTGATCGCCTCAGTCGGGTTTTTGCCTGCGGACGACGAACGCATCGTCGGCACGGTGGCCGCGATCGAGCAGAACCTGCTTAGCGACGGGTTCGTGCAGCGGTACACGACGGACAGCTCGTCTGTCGATGGTCTGCCGCCGGGCGAAGGCGCCTTCTTGATGTGCACGTTTTGGCTCGCCGACAACTACACCCTCGCCGGGCGCCACGATGAGGCGCGCGCTCTTTTCGATCGGCTCCTAGCCCTCCGCACCGCAACCGGCCTGCTCTCTGAGGAATACGACACCACCAACCACCGCCTCGTCGGAAACTTTCCCCAAGCATTCAGCCATGTCGCGCTTATCACCACCGCACTGAGTCTGGCCGCGACCGCCGGACCTGCCCAACGGCGCGGGACCGGTAACCCGACGTGAACTCGCCCGGGAGGACCGAGTTGCTGCGGGCCGCCTGGGGCACGGTCTTGCTGGGCCAACCACGGCGCGTCCTTGCGCTGCGCGACACAGGGGGGGTACCTGGGCTTGCAGTGTTCGCCGCCCGCCTGCTCGGCGCCCGCCAGCTCACGCAGGCGATCATCACGGCACTCGCACCGACACCGCGCGTCATCAGACTCGGCGCCGCGGTCGATACCCTTCATGTGTGCACTGGTATCGGCTTAGCGGTGCTGGTGCCGCGCTGGCGACGCACTGCGCTTGCCGACGCGGCGGTTGCAGCGGGCTTCGCGGTCGGGGGGCAGTTGCGGGTCCGGCGGCCGCGGCACCGTCAAGCCCTGGGGTGGTTGGTCCCTGTCGCCGCGACGAGGAAGAACACGGCTTCCTCATAGCCGTCGGCTCGGCAGATATCTGCTACCCCGACACGTCCAGGTCGTTCGCTGCGGCGGGCCGGGCACCGACACGGCACGCTTAGTACCACCCACGGGAGCATGCACGATCGGCTCGGACGGTTGTCGCCGATATCAGTCAGGCGTTTCATCCACGGCGTTCGTCAGATCACGCAGGAGCGGGACGAATCGGCGTAGCTCGGCCACGTGCAGCGACGTCAACGAGGACAGGCGACGGCTCGCGTCGGCGGTCAGTCGGACGCGGACCACCCTCGCGTCGTTGTCAGATCGCTTGCGGACCACGAGCCCGGCGGCTTCGCCGCGGTCAACCAGCTCGACGGCGCTGTGCGGGCGCAGCAGCAGGTACTCGGCGATCTCCCCGATCGTTGGCCCCCGCGGATCTGCGTGACCTTTGATCGCCAGCAATAGCTGATGTTGCATGGGCGTGAGTCCCGCCGCGCGCGCTTGGCTGGCGCTCCAGTGTTCGAACCGGCGAAGGCTGGTGCGAAACGCCAACAACCGCGCGAAGTCGTCGCTGCTCAACCGGGTCATCAGCAAGTTGTACCAGGGTAGCGGTGAACTCAATCGACAACCGCCGGACCTTGGCGAAGCACTCGCCGGTTACATGCGAGCTATATCGTAGTACGATATAGCAGCGAGTGGGGGCGCTGCCGGGCGGGCACCGAGGTGGACGTACCACGAGAGGGAGAGATCATGAGCGTCGATGGCGCAACACGCGATGCGATGAACGCAGCGGCCGATCCGGGTCGGTCATTCGATGAGTGGCGCCAGGCGCTGATGGCACTGAAGGTCGCTGAGAGTCGTGGCGAACCGTACGCGGCGTTGCTTCGACGTTCGGAGGACGTGATCCGCGCGCGTTCCGTCCTCACCCATGAGCGGGTCCACGCCGGGCTTCGGGTGCCCGACGATGTCTTGGAGCACCTGACCGTCGACGAATTGCTGCTTGGCCAGCCGGACGACAGGGTCAGGTAACAGGAAGGGCCCAGCGTCGCGATGGCTGCGATGCGTGCGTGGTGTCTGTCGGCGCGCCAAGTGTGGTTCTAGGCGACTCGGTACGGCTCGGCGTCCGCGTGTTTGAACACGTAGCCGGTACCCGGCGTCACAGCTGGTGTGAGGGCGCCGTTTTCGGGTTGGACAATCCCGTCGAACAGCATGTTCTCGATGCGGACGTGGTCGTGGAAGTATTCGAGGTGGCGCAGGTTGGGGGGGACGGTCGCGGCATGCAGGTGGATCGCCGGGCCGCA
>DATCDK010000249.1:0-9520 GCA_036510735.1 Acidothermaceae bacterium
CGCGACGTGTGACGATCGTGGGGTGCCACCGAAACTGACCCGTGCCAACCACGGCCAAATGGTCGCCGGCGTCGCCCGCGGTCTCGCCGACCACTTGCGCGTCAACGTGCTCGTGGTCCGGATCGCCTTCATCGTGCTGACGTTCGCCGCGGGCGCTGGCCTGGTCATGTACGCCGCGTTCTGGGTCTTCGTCCCGGTGGCGCCCGCAACCGCCGGTCAGCCCCCGAACCGGGCGAGTCGACTGGACGGGCGTGGCCAGTACCTGGCGATCGGCGCGCTCACGATCGGGGGTGTCCTCGCCGTCCAATCTCTTGGTCTTGGTCTGCCGGCCGAACTCATGTGGCCACTCGCGCTGACCGGATTCGGTGCCGCCGTCCTGTGGTGGCAGGCCGACGAGTCGCAGCGCACGCGCTGGCGCAAGGCGGCGGTCGGTAGCGCCCGCCCGCCCGCCGTTGCGAGCGCGATCGGTGGCGCGTGTCTCGTCATCGCGGGTGCCGCCACCTTCCTCGCCTACCACGGACAGCTGAACGAGATCCGCAATGGACTGCTCGCGGCCGTTGTGATGGTCGCGGGCATTGCCGTCATCACCGGCCCGTGGTGGCTCGGAACGATGCGCGAGTTGTCAGCCGAGCGGCGGGCCCGCATCCGCGAGCAGGAGCGTGCTGAACTGGCCGCGCACCTGCACGACTCGGTGCTCCATACGCTGGCGCTGATCCAGCGCCACGTCGACGATCCGCGCGAGGTGCAGCGGCTGGTCCGCGGCCAGGAACGTGAGTTGCGGACGTGGCTCTATCGCCGTCCGCCCGACCGGCAACTCGACTTCGGCCAGGCCCTCGAGGCCGTCGTGGCAGAAGTCGAAGACGACCACGGTGTGCCGATCGAGCTCGTGGTCGTTGGTGAGCGCCGCATTGACGAAGCGTTGTCGGCGACGTTGCAGGCCGCGCGCGAGGCCATGATCAACGCGGCGAAGCATGCAGGGACGGCGACCATCTCGGTCTATGCCGAGATCGAACCCGCGAAGGTGACTGTGTTCGTGCGCGATCGCGGTCGTGGCTTCGACCCCGACGCAGTGCCGTCGGATCGGCTCGGCGTGAAGGAGTCGATCGTCGGTCGCATGGAGCGGCACGGCGGGCACGCGGTCGTGCGGACCGCGCCCGGCGTCGGCACTGAGGTTCGGCTCGAGATGTCGTCTGCGATGGCTCGCGCATGACAACCCACCCAAGCGTGAAAATTCGCGTCGTGATCGTCGACGACCACCGGTTGTTCCGTGCGGGTGTGCGCGCCGAGCTTGGCAACGGTATCGAGGTCGTGGGTGAGGCCGAAGATGTCGCCAGCGCAGTCGCGAGCATCGCCGCGACCGCACCCGACGTCGTCCTGCTCGATGTGCATTTGCCCGGCGGCGGCGGTGTCGAGGTTTTGCGGCAGGTGTTGCCCGCGCTACCCGACGTCCGCTTTCTCGCGGTGTCGGTGTCGGATGCGGCGGACGACGTGATCGGCACGATTCGCGCCGGCGCACGTGGCTACGTGACCAAGACGATTTCCGGCGACGACCTCGCTGACGCAGTGACCAGGGTCGCGGCCGGCGACGCCGTGTTCTCGCCACGACTTGCCGGCTTCGTCCTCGATGCATTCGCCGCGACTGATGCGCCGGCGATCGATCCCGAACTCGACGCGCTCACGCAGCGCGAGCGTGAGGTGTTGCGGCTCATCGCGCGCGGCTATGCCTACAAGGAGATTGCGAAGGAGCTGTTCATTTCGGTGAAGACGGTCGAGACGCACGTGTCGAGCGTTCTGCGCAAGCTGCAGCTCTCGAACCGGCACGAGCTCACTCGGTGGGCGACCGACCGCCGTCTGGTTTGAGCCGATGGGTCATCCGGTCACCGACGTTGCAGCGTTCTTGCGCGGAACCTGGGTCATCGACCGCGACGTCGTCGACTCGTTGAGCGGTGCTGCCGGGACGTTCAACGGCACCGCTGACTTCGCCCCTGACGGTGATGCACTGGCCTGGGTCGAGGCGGGGGAGTTGCAGTGGGACACACAGACGCATAAGGCCGGACGGCGCCTGCTCGTCGCCGTCCGGCCTTCTGTGCCTTGCGTTGTTGACGTCGCCTTCGACGACGGCAGGTTCTTTCACCGCGCCGATCTTTCGTCGGGCAGCGACACCTTTGTGCACGGCTGCGCGCCCGATACCTACAGGGGAACCTGGACCGTCATCTCACCGAACCGATTTCAACTGACGTGGGACGTCGAGGGGCCGGCGAAGCAGATGACGATCAGGTCGCGTTACAGCAGGGCCTAGGTGTTGGTGCCGGTTGTCGTCGGGCTCGCCGATACTGCCGGCGCCTTCGGGCCGCCGTTACCCATGTTGCCGCCCGTGCGGCCGCCGAACCCGAAGCCTGGCCCACCGGGGCCTGCATGACCCGCGATCGTCGGCAGCTTGCCATCGAAGAGGTTCGCGATGACGGTGCCGCCCTTGGTGGTGACCGTGAAGAAGACGCTGTCACCGACCTTGACGTCGGCCAGCGTTGGCTTGGTGGTGTCCGCCTTCAGGATGTGGCTGGTGCTGGTCACGCTGTAGGTGGTCGTCGCGGTCGTCGTCTTGATGCTGACCGTGCCGGTGCCGACAGCCGTGACGGTGCCGGTTTCAGGAGCTACGCCGACGATGCCGCCGAAGCCGCCGGGACCACCCGGGCCGCGGCCGCGCGGGCCACCGAAGCCGCCGGCAGCCATGCCTACGCCGTCGCGCAGATCCGCGAGAACCGTGCCGCCAGTTGTCGTGACGCTGAACGAAACCGTGTCGCCGACCTTGACGCCAGTAAGGGCGCCCGGACCGTTCTCGTTGATCGAGATGTGGGTCGTGCTCGTGACGCTGTAAGTGTTCGTGGTCGAAGGTGTCGAAGTGGTCGCCGTCGTCGCGATCGTGACGCTGTCAGTGCCGACGGCGGTGACCTTGCCAGTCAGCGGTGCCACGAAGGCGGGGCGAACCTTCTTGGTGCCGGGCGCGGTGGTTGATGGTGCGGGCGCCGAGCTCGAGACCGCAGCGGTAACCGCTGACGGGGTCGTGGAAGATGCGTTGTTGGACGACGCCGACGCGCCGAGTGTGCTGGCCAGAATGCCGCCGACAACCGCGCCCCCAGTAATCAAAGCGATGGCGGTGGTGGTGCCGCGGCGAGCTTTCGGTGCCCCTACGACCAGCTCTTCTGCTGCTGGCTCGCCGGCGCCGCGCGTCGGTCCGAAAGGTGAACTCATATGGGCGGATCTCCCTCGTCTGGCTTGATGTCTCGGACTGCCGTCCCCGTATAAGCAGCATCGGCGGGAAACCTGGGAAATAGCTGACAGTGAGCACCCAAGGTGCTCGGATTCACGCCCGTTCACGCTGCATGACGCTGCCGCAGCGTCAGGGCGTGGACATCACCAGGAAAGATTCAGCCTTTCGGCCTACGGGCAAGCCGGCAGCTTCGGCGTTGGCCGACAGCCACTTGCCGACGAATTCTTCGAGATTGTCCATGTGTGCGGTCTGGCTCTCGTGCGCCTTGAGGGCAGCGATTTTGCGGTCGAAGGTGTCGGTCACATCGACGTAGTGCAGGTCGTGGCCGTCGACTCCGCCCATGACCCAGACCTCCTTCACCGCCCAGGCGTCGAGACCCTCGGCGAGGCGGAGTTCGGGGTACGCGAACGGGTTGCGGGCGTCGGGGTAGATCGCGTCGAGGGCGGCGTCGCCAGCGGCGCGGTGGTCGGGGTGGCTGCGTCCGACCCTGGTGTAGTCGCGTTCAGGGCTCGGGATGAGCGCGCGCTGCGGCTGGACCTGACGGATCACCCGGCTGATGTCACGACGCAGGTCGAAGCTCGCGACGAGGGCGCCGTCGGGGTAGCCAAGAAAACGAACATCGTGGACGCCGACCCGCTTGGCCGCCTCGATCTGCTCAGCTCGGCGAATCGCAGCGATCTGATCGCGCGGAAACTCGAGGTCATACCCGCCGGCGTCGCCGTCGGTGCAGATGCAGTAGACGACCTCGATGCCGGCATCGGTGAATGTCGCGATCGTGCCCGCGGATCCGAAGTCAACGTCGTCAGGGTGGGCGGTGATGACCAGGATGCGTTCGATCTCGGCGTCCGGTATGGGTTCGATGGGCACGAACGCCATCTTAGGCGGGTGTCCGCTCGGCTCCGTAGACTCAACGTCGATGTCAGCGCAGACCGAAGAGCTCCTTGCCGATCTCAACCCCCAGCAGCGCGCGGCCGTCGTGCACGAGGGGGGTCCGCTGCTCATCGTCGCCGGCGCGGGCTCGGGCAAGACCCGAGTCCTGACCCGTCGCATCGCCTACTTGCTGGCGCAGCGGCACGTTGCACCAACCGAGATTTTGGCCATCACCTTCACCAACAAGGCCGCGGGTGAGATGAAAGAACGAGTTGCCGCGATGGTGGGCAACCGGGCGAAGGTCATGTGGGTGATGACGTTCCACTCTGCCTGCGTGCGGATCCTGCGTGAGAACGCCAAGCGGCTCGGGTTCACCACCACGTTCTCGATCTACGACTCCGCCGACTCGCACCGGTTGATGACGTTGGTGTGCCGCGAGCTCGACCTCGACCCGAAGCGGTATCCGCCGCGCGCTTTCAACGCGCAGGTCTCGAATCTGAAGAACGAACTCATCGACCCGGAGGATTACGAGCGCCGGGCGAGCAACAACCATGAGAAAACGCTCGCCGAGGCGTACACCGCCTACCAGCGGCGGCTGCGCGAGGCGAACGCGTTCGATTTCGACGACCTCATCATGGTGACGGTCAACCTCTTTCAAGCCTTCCCCGACGTCGCCGAGCACTATCGCCGCCGCTTTCGGCACGTGCTCGTCGACGAGTATCAAGACACCAACCACGCGCAGTACACTCTGGTCCGCGAGCTCGTCGGCGGCGCTGTTTCGCAGCAGGAGAAGCGCACGATTGACGGCGATCTCGTGCGATCCGGGTCCGACGTCCCGCCCGCTGAACTCGTCGTGGTTGGCGACGCAGACCAGTCGATCTATGCGTTTCGGGGCGCGACCATCCGCAACATCTTGGAGTTCGAGCGCGACTACCCGAACGCGACCGTGGTGTTGCTCGAGCAGAACTATCGCTCGACGCAGACCATCCTGACCGCCGCCAACGCGGTTATCACCCGCAACGAAGGTCGCAAGGCGAAGAACCTGTGGTCCGATGCAGGCGACGGCGAGCAGATCGGTGGCTATGTCGCCGACGACGAGCGCGGCGAGGCTTCGTTTGTCGCCGAGGAGATCGACCGGCTGCACGATCTCGGCCTCGCGGCCTACAGCGACGTCGCGATCTTCTATCGCACCAACGCGCAGTCACGGGTCTTCGAGGAAATCTTCATCAGGGTCGGGCTGCCCTACAAAGTCGTCGGCGGCGTGCGCTTCTACGAACGCCGCGAGGTTCGCGATCTGCTCGCCTACTTACGGTTGCTGGTGAACCCCGACGACACGATCTCCCTGCGGCGGATTCTGAACGTGCCGCGCCGCGGCATCGGCGACCGCGCAGAGGCTTGTATCGAGGCGCTCGCCGCTCGTGAGCGCATCACGTTTGCGCAGGCGCTGCAGCGCAGCGACGAGGCCTACGGCATCGCCACTCGGTCGCTGTCGGCGGTCAAGGACTTCGTGGCGTTGCTCGACGAGTTGCGGCTAATGGCGGAGGCGCACCCGCCGTCCGAGGTGATGGACGCCGTGCTCACGAAGAGCGGCTACCTCGCCGAACTCGAGGCGAGCATCGATCCGCAGGACGAGTCGCGGGTCGAGAACCTGCGCGAGCTCGTGACGGTGGCGCGTGAATTCGAAGAGGGGACGCCGGGTGGCACCCTCGCGGATTTTCTCGAGCAGGTCGCGTTGGTGGCGGACGCCGATCAGATCCCCACCGAAGGCGACGAGCACGGCGGCGTGGTGACACTCATGACGCTGCACACCGCGAAGGGTCTCGAGTTTCCGGTGGTGTTCCTGACGGGGCTCGAAGACGGCGTGTTCCCGCACATGCGGTCGCTGACCGAACCCAAGGAACTCGAGGAAGAGCGACGGCTCGCGTACGTCGGGATCACCCGCGCGCAGCGGCGGCTCTACCTGACCAGATCGATGCAGCGCAGCACGTGGGGAGCGCCCTCGTACAACCCGCCGTCGCGCTTTCTCGACGAGGTACCCGACTCGTTGGTCGACTGGAAGCGCTCGGCACCTGCTCGGTACACGCCGACCGGTGGCGGGCGGTCGTACGCGGGAGCATCGGCGGCTGTCTTGCCCGGCGCGCCCGCTCGGTCTAGCGGTGTCGGCAACCGGCCGGTGCCGTCGTTGACTCCGGGCGACCGTGTCAGCCACGACAGCTTCGGCCTCGGCACCGTGGTGTCGACGTCGGGGCTCGGCGACAACGCCCAGGCGAAGGTCGACTTCGGCACGACGATCGGCGCCAAGACCTTCGTGCTGCGCTACGCCCCGCTGGTCAAGCTGTAACGGCGCCGCACCCCGCGAATTGGCCCAGCACCCGCCGTCCGGCCTCTGTCTTGAAACTTGTCGGCCCCTGGGCGCTCAAGAAAGCGTGTACGAGCCGACAAGGTCGCCTGCGGGGGGCTGTGAACGTGAAATCGCCCGGCCCGAGTGGCTCCCGGAGGAAGTCGCTCGAGCCGGGCTGATTTCATCCGGCGCGCAGGATCAGTGGCGCTGTCCAGTGTTACCGGACAGGTTGTCGGCGCCTTGGACGGCGTGCACTGGAGTGCCATCACGCTGGCCACCACCGGTGCCTGCACCGCTGCCGCCCTGACCGTTGCCGCCCTGTCCGTTACCGCCGTTGCCGAATCCCCAGCCGCCGCCCCACCAGTTGCCTGGGAAAGGCGACTTCGTCGGGGTCGGCTTGACAGTCGGGGTCGGCTTCGCGGAGTGGCTGGCCTTCGGGTCGCGGTCGCCGCACCAGAACCACGGGAACGGGAAGCGGTGAAGCGAACTCACGCCCGGGGTTGCAGTTGCAGTGGCCGACACCGTCGGAGTCGGTGAAGCGGTCGCCTTCGGGCAGATGCCGCACCAGCGCCACCAGTCGCCACCCTTGAGGTCCTTGTCGTTCTTGGTGTTAGGCGACGTGCTCGGTGTTGCGCTCGACGTCGGGACTGGCTGCGCCAGGCACGGGTTCGGCGGCACCGGGAGTGCGGCGCAATAGGCGGCGATCGTCGCTGGCGTCGTACTGCCAGCAGCCTTCGCCAGGATGGCGAGAGCCTTCGGATCGAGGGTCTTTCCTAGCTTCGTCAGCGTCGTGTAGCTCTGGCAGAGGCGGTAATCGACCAACGCCTCAACCGCCGCAAGCTGCGCCGGGTCGAGAACGGGCTTCTTGGTGACCTTGGGCACCGGCGACTTTGACGGGGTCGGCGTGGGAGTTACCGATGCGGTCACGCTTGCCGCCGACACCGATACGGACGGGGTCGGGGTCGGGCTGACGCTCACGCTTGGCGCCGGGTGGTTCTTCCAGTTGGCGGCGTCGACCGCGGCGACACTCAGCTTGGGATCTGAGGGTCCTGAGGGTCTGGGTGCGCCGATGGTGGTGTGGGCGAAGGACTGGATGGGGCTAGGCAGGACGCACGCGTACGCGGCCGTCGCTGCGCCGGTGAGCGTGACAACGCCGGCGGCTAGGCCGACGGCGATCCGTCCCGGGAGCAGGGTCGAGAACCGGTTTGCAAGCACTGTCTTGTACCTCGCGATGGGTTGGGGACGACGGTGTCGAATGCCCACGCGTTCCCGCCGGAAGGCGGCCAAGGTGGCCATCTCCCCGGCAAGTTCTGAAGGCTCAGCTGCTGCGGCCGCGGACCGCAGCACATCCGACACTGACTGCCATTCGGGATTGGCGGCCGCGTCGAACTGGCCGGCGTCGAGCAGCTGGTCTAGCTGCTCCGCGTCGGCCTGATCGTTGTGGCGTCGCCAGAAAGGCAGGTTTGGCATCTCACCTCCCCAAACGTCGTCGTCGTTCATAGCGTTACTGGATTCCTTCCCACGAGCTCCTGCAGGCGGCGCAGGCCGCGGTGGGCCGTGACCCTGACCGCGCCCGGGCTTTTCCCGAGGATGAGGCCCACCGCGGTCGCATCGAGGCCTGCGACGACGCGGAGCATGATCACTTCGGCCTGATCTCGCGGCAACGAGGCGATCAGCGCCAGAGCCGCATCGGTGCTCAGGTTGTCCATGGCCAGCTGCGCGGTGTCGTCCTGCGAGGGCAGCCGCTCGAGCACCGCATCGTCGTTCGATGAACGAGGTCGGCGGTGATCATGGCGAACCGCATCGAGGACCTTGTTGCGGGCAATCGTGAATACCCAGGCGCGAAATGCCGGCTCTCCGCCGTCGAACTTAGAGAGGTTCCGGATCACCTGGACCCAGGTTTCGGACGCCAGGTCGGACGCCGAGGACGGCGAAAGCGTCCGCAAATATCGGACGACGGGTGGGTTCAGCGCCCGCCACAACTGCGCGAAGGCGTTCTCGTCGCCCGCTTGGGCGGCGAGGAGAACGTCCTCGAACACGTCGTCGCTCATCGCCACCCTTCATCGGGATTCCATCCGCATTCATCGGCATCGGCCAACCCGACCCTAATCCCGGCGCTCGGGCGAGCTCAAAGCTTCGCCCAAGATCCCGATGAACTACATCGGAGGCATACGCTCGTGTGCAGGGAGGTGGAGATCATGCCGGACGCCGGGCGGGTGCGCGTCGTCGTGGCGAAGCCTGGTCTCGATGGGCACGACCGCGGCGCGAAGGTGGTGGCGCGCGCTTTGCGTGACGCGGGCGTTGAGGTCATCTACACCGGGCTGCATCAGACGCCTGAGCAGATCGTTGCGACTGCCGTGCAAGAGGACGCCGACGCGATCGGGCTTTCCGTGCTGTCGGGCGCGCACATGACGCTGTTTACCCGCGTCCTCGATCTACTGCGTGAGCGTGGAGCTTCGGACATCGTCGTCTTCGGCGGCGGCATCATTCCCGCTGCCGACATCCCCGAGCTCAAGGCACTCGGGGTGGCCGAGGTCTTCACTCCCGGCGCGAGTACGCAGCGCATCGTGGAGTGGGTTCGCGCGAATCTCGGAGTCTCAGTCGCCCCGTAAGGCTGGGCGCCGCCGCGACCCGCCACCCTTGAGACCGTTGAAGTCCAGCGCTCGCAAGAACGAGCGCTGGGCTTCAACGGTCTGCGAGTTTGGGCGGGGACGAGGGAATGTGCGCTCGGCGTGTCGCTTCGACCGTCAGCGGCAATTGCGACACGATCGATAAAAGCGTGAGGCCCCTCTATTTACGAGATAGAGGGGCCTCACTTAGATCAGCCTTGCGGCCGACCTGCCGCCAATCTCTGGTGACGTTCGCGGCTCGACCGCCTCCGCCGCGCTGATCTGCAAGTTGCCCTGCTGACCAACTCGGACCGAGGTTTCTGAACCACGATCCGGAACTCATCAGACTCTGCCGAACTCGAGTCGCCCCGCGCTCTGCAAAGCTTCAGAGACCGAACCCAGAAGCTCAACTTCGAGTGGCTCGACTCAGGT
>DATCDK010000250.1:0-3998 GCA_036510735.1 Acidothermaceae bacterium
CGGGCGCCGACGCGTCTCGTGCGTCAAACCGGAAGGCGACGCTCGCGGATCCCGATGATCGTGACCCGAAGCGCATGTACCCACATTTCAAACATCCTCCCCTCGGGCCGCGCAGATTCGTGAAACCTCCACGCGAACTCCCGCCACTGCCCTGCCCCCCGCCGTCCCGCCGCCGCCGTGCCGTGGCGCCGCACCGGTGTGTGAGGTTAGACGGCGCCCGCGTGACCGCCTCGACGCCGGAGCTGCTACCCATGCCTGACTACGGTCACCCGCTGATCTTCGGCCTGTTCGACACGCTGAACGCGCGCAGCTACGGAGCCGCGCACGATCGGCGATGTGTGCCCTCGCGCAACCGGTAAATGGTTGGCGCCGTTGCTGCCCGAGCTTTCGACGGGTTGGGTGTTGGGGTCAGCGGTTGCGGTGTCGTCGCATGCCGTCGACGCGTGCAGGGAACTGGGTGGGTGTCAAGATGGGGACGCCGCGCCAGGGTGACATGGAGATCAGGTCGGTGTCGGCGGAGATGAGCATCAGCGCTCCGACCTCGGTCGATCAGATCGATCTCGACGATCTCAACCTCACCCGATGCTGCCCTCATCGCAGCCTCCATTCCGTTAGGCCGCCCATCGGCCCGTCGTCGAGTAGTCGATGCAGTACCCCCTTGTAACCCGCCGCGGAATCGCAGCAGGCCTTCGCGGCCCAGCACCCGGTAGCCCGCCCCGCACGCCGATCCCCCACCGGCACCGCGAGAGGCAGCCTGGCGTCACCCCGGTACCTGTTCTGAGGCGACCCTGTCGGAGACGAGTCCAACATGCCTGCTGCGAGGACCAAGTGGGTTAGAAGGGGTGGTTATGCAGTGGCCCTGCTGCTAAAGGCAGCCTTGACGGCCATCGAAGATGTACGTACGATTGGCCGTACAGATGGAGGAGATGGAATGACAGCGACTGCACGCCTAGAGGTCCGGGTGCGCCCGGACAGCAAAGCCCGCCTTGAGTACGCAGCTGAGCTGGCAAATGTGCCGCTTTCTGACTTCGTACGCGATGCGGCGGAGGATCGAGCCGACAGGGTGCTCCAGGAGCACGAGTCACGTACGCGTGTACCGGCTGCGTTCTTCGATGACCTGCTGGCCGCTTTAGATGCTCCCGCTCAACCGAACATTGCCCTGAAGGATGCCGCGACGCTGGCACGTGACGTCGTCAAACGTGCCTAGTCGTGACATATCACTCGCAGGCTCTCGATGCTGAACAACATCGGCTAGATACTCTCGACTCTGGCGAGCCCCCCCTCGATAGCTGGCTGCGCGAGCACGCCGCGTCTGCAGAAGCCCGGCGCGTTTCTCGAACCTTTGTTTGGGTCGACGACGCCGGCACAGTGGTGGCCTATTACACCCTCACGGGGCACGTCCTCGTTCGAGACAGCGTCCCGAAGAACATCGGCCGGGGGCTGCCATCCGAGATTCCGGTAGTCCTACTCGGCCGCCTCGCGCTCGACGTGTCTCTCCACGGTCAGCACCTGGGAGGTGCGCTGCTAGCGGATGCGCTCCGGCGCGCGGTCGAGTCAAGCCGCCTCGTCGCTGCTCGCTTCGTCGTAGTCGACGCTTTGCACGAGAAGGCCGCAGGGTTTTACGAGCACTTTGGTTTCGTGCGCATCCCTGAAACGCTCCGACTGGTCCAGAAGATTGCGAACATCGAGTCGTCCTTGGGCCTCTGACGACCATTTCTGAGAACAAGTGCCGGGACAGCGCGAGCGAGGATCCACGTCGGGATGTCCATGAAGATCACCCACATATCAAGCAGATGTTCGTTTTCGCGGCGTGGCGATCAGCAGCCCACGGCGTCACCTGAGCCGCGCGAACTGGTAACAACGGGCGTTGTACATCCTCAGAGAAGGGCTCACGACAACGCCAACTCCACGCGCAACGCCCATGTATGGTGCGTGTCCCCCCTCGGACACCGGACATATCGCCTGTATGGTCATGGATCGGGCAGGCCCTGGTTTCGCACTTCGGTCCCGTTTACCGGTCGACTCCGTATATCTACTGCGGATATACTGATGGAGGCCGGTGAAACGAAGGAGGGTCCATGTCGAAAACACTCATTGATGTCGATGAAGCGCTGCTGGAGCGGGCTCGAGTGATCCTTGGCCCAGGCGCAACCAAGAAGGACGCAGTGAACACGGCCCTGTCCAAGCTGGTGCGCCTGCATGACCAACGAGACACCATCGAGTGGATCACCGCCACTGATCCCATCGCCGACCTTCGTGACCCGCAGGTCAGGGCCGCCGCGCGCCGGTGAGCCGCTACCTCGTCGACAACAGCGTGCTGCAACGACTGCCCCGCAGCTCGGCGGTGCAGACAGCGGTCCGCGCGCTCCTTGACGCGGAACACGAGCTGTGTTGCTGCGCACTCAGCCTGGACGAGTTCGCGTATAGCGCGCGCTCCGCAGCCGAACATTCCGAAGCCAGTCGGCGGCTGCGGACGTCGTTCCTTTACCTGCCGCTGTCCCCCGCTATCGATCAACTCATCCTCGACATCCGCGCCGCGCTGTGGAACGCCGGCACTGGTCGTGCCGCCGGAGTCATCGACGTCGCACTCGCCGCCACTGCCGTCGATTCAGCAGCCACGATGCTGCACTACGACAGCGACTTCGATCACATCACCGCGGCCTACCCGCAACTGGTTGCCTCATGGGTCGTTCCGCGCGGATCAATCGACTGACGCTGCCCCACCCCGGCATCTTCACCGGTCCCGAAACGCGCCGTGCTTGACGCCGTCCCCTGTGACGTCGCGTGCCGGACATCACCCCAGAGCCAACTCCACGCGCAAAGCCCATGTACGTATGAGTTGTGTCTCCCCTCGGACACCGAGTTGAACCCCCATGACAGCGAGCCCACTCCCCCAGGCTCGCCCGCAGTTGCGCCAGATCCGGTAGCGCGTTCAGCACCTAGCGAGCCGCTGCGAACAGCAGGTTCGGTTGACGTTTCTGCGGCGGCAAACCCTGCAGAAACAGCAAAATGTCGGGGTCGGTGGCGACCTGGTTGGCGAGGGTCTCATACAGCGGACTACGACCACGGACGTCTTCGGCGAACGCCCGGTAGTTGTCGGCCACACCCGCCGACAGGTCATGCCTATGCATCCACACGACGCCGACCGTACCCGCAACGCGGCAGCCAACCCAAACGCGTCACGACGCACCACAAGTGTGTATGAGCGCAGCCACCGGGAACTACGTGAGCGTCACAATCTCTTCCCGGACTGTCGTCGAAGGATTCGCTGACCTCGCGAAGGACTGCCCCGAGTTCGGGTTGACTCATGCACGGCAAGCTCGAGCAACTGCGACGATTCGCTCACACAAGGTCCGGTCTGATCCACGGCGCGTCGAGCACGTGGTGGTCGAGGAACGCGAACACCGTCTCGTACCAGACCTTGGCGTTGCCCGGCTTGAGCACCCAATGGTTTTCGTCAGGGAAGTAAAGGAATTTCACGTCGACGCCGTACCGGACGAGATCGGCGAACAGACGCAGGCCTTCTCCGATTGGGACGCGGTAGTCCCGGTCGCCGTGAATGACGAGCATCGGGGTGCGGATCGCGGCGATGTGCAGGTGCGGACTGTTTCGCTCGAAACGTTCGGGTCGCTCGAGTGGGTGACCCCACTCCTGTTCCCATGCCCACGGATGGTCGGTCGCGCCAGTGAAATGGTCGGTGGTCCACAGGCTGGCGTGGGTGACGATCGCCTTGAAGCGTTCGGTGTGCCCGGCGATCCAGTTTGCCATGTAGCCGCCGTAGGACCCGCCCATGGCCGCCGTGCGAGTCGCGTCGATGTCGTCGCGGCCGATCGTCGCGTCAGTGATGGCCATGAGGTCGGCAAACGGAACCGGGCCCCAATTGCCCCAGCCGCGTTGGACGAAGTCATCTCCGTAGCCCTGTGACAGGGCAGGGTCAGGCAGCAGCACAGCCCAACCGCGGGCGGCCAGCAGCCACGGATTCCAGCGCCAGCTCCAGG
>DATCDK010000251.1:0-3340 GCA_036510735.1 Acidothermaceae bacterium
CGAAGGGGTCATCCGCCACCCCTGGCGCCATTCCCACGGTGTGGTGACGGGAGGTGGGTCGAGCTCGATGCCTCTACGGAGCGCCATGACCCGCCCATGGGGCCGCCACCAAACGCGATCATTTGGCTCCCTTCTATGTCAACGAGGGGTTGTTCCCGCC
This sequence comes from Acidothermaceae bacterium, assembly GCA_036510735.1. Classification (GTDB taxonomy): domain Bacteria; phylum Actinomycetota; class Actinomycetes; order Acidothermales; family Acidothermaceae; genus PALSA-607. Next base: position 161 of record DATCDK010000251.1, read on the forward strand.
TGTCGATGATGCGCTGGTCCTCGCCGTCGTCAAGCAGACTGCGCTTGACGACGGCTGCGGGCCGGCGCTGTTGCAGGGCGTCGGGAACGGGTCGAAGAACGGTCTGGTCGAGGGCTTTTCGCGCGGGTAACGTGGGTGTTGGCGGGTCCGGGAAGTGACTTCTTCGAAGCGTCGATGTCGGGGTTTGAGTCGACCGCGCTGGAGTTAAGAGCCGCCCCCGAGTGTCCTCCCGGACCTGCCTTACTCGGCCGGATCGCGTCCGCGAGTAGCTGCCGGTAGACAACATCGGATAGTCGTCGTTTGAGGCAGCGCATCGCTTCCATCGGCGCTTTCCCGTCTACCTTTTTCCGGTTGTAGTACGCGCGTCCCTTCGTGGGGTTGCGTAGTTGCGCGACGGCCATGATGTGCAGAGTGCGGTTGATCTGCCGGTTCCCACCACGAGACAACCGGTGCCGCACGTGATCACCAGACGACGCGTCGATCGGGGCGGTGCCGGTCCACGAGGCGAAGTGCGCACGGGTCGGGAAGCGGGTGATGTCACCGACCTCCACCAGCAGCCTGGCGGCACCTGATGGTCCGATGCCGTGCAGCGTCATCAACGTCGTTCCGGTCGCTACCAGCAGCGCTTTGAGTTCTTTGTCGGCGGCTTTCGTGCGCTCATGGATCCGCTCGAGATCAGCGACCAGCTCTGCGCAAACGCGCTTGCGGGTCTTACCGGCGGTGTCGCGGGGGCGGACTTTGCTCAGCAATACCTTGGCTTGCGCCGCGGACAGCTGTTTCTTCGCTCCACCAGGAATGAGCTCGAGGAGTATCCGATGGAGCTGGGCGACCATCCGAGTGTGGTCTTGACCAAGCGAGCGGCGACGATCCGCGAGCAGCCGCAACACGGCGAGCTCCTCATCGGCCACGACCGGTCGCAGCCCACTCATCCTGGTCCCCACCAACGCGACCGAGTGCGCGTCGGTGGCGTCGGTTTTGCGGCCCTGGCCGGTGGCGAACACCCGCGTCCGGGCGGACAGCTTCGGTGGCACGTCCACTACCTGTTCACCATCGGCCAGGAGCCGGTCGGCGATGTGTTTACCGATCCCGTTACAGCCTTCGATAGCCCACGTCCGATCCACAAACTGCTGACCGAACGCGAGCATCGCCTGGTAGCCGGCGACGTCGGTGGCATACCGGCCGCCACCAAGAATCGTTTCGTCGCCGTCCATCACTTCGATCGTCGCGGTCCTCTTATGAGGGTCCATCCCGATCACCACTGCACCCATCCCGACTCCTCAAATCTCGACACGGTGTTGATGTGTGTGAGCTGGGAGGGCACCGCTTCTTCGAGCAGAGCAAACCCTTCTTGAGCCTCTCCCGCTCGTTGAAACGACGTCCGGCTCGCGCAGGCCAAATGAGAGCCACACGACAAGCGTGGGCAGCCGCAATGAGAACGACGAGCCGGACGCCTAGACCAAACCCTGCCGGGCTCGGCCCTAGCCGAAAGCTATAAGAAGCCGCGATGACGCGCGCAGTGTTCGCGCGGTCAGGTGCTGCGGCTCGTCCAGGTCGTCGGTTCTGGCAGTTCGACATCGCCGTAGCCTTTGCAGCGAGCGGTGGTGACGTCAAGCTCGAATAGGATCCAGCGTTCCTCGACGTCGTAGCTCGCCGCCTCGTTCGCTGCGTGCCGCAGGTCCGGATCGTCGCAGGGGCGGCCTGTGCCGGTGATGAAGAACTCGCCGCCGGTGCCGGTGCCGATCACACCGTTGTGCAGCGCGTAGCTGCCGCGCTCACGCAGATCGTCGCCTTTAGGTGAGGTCGGCTCCATGAACAGCAGCAACCTGCCGCCCCCGATCACCGGGGCGACCGGGTGTACGCGCGGGGTGCCGTCGGCGCGCACGGTCGCCAGGTACGCCGTCGAGCGTTGCAGCCGATCGGCCCCGAATGTCGCAAGCGCCGGATGCTCGGCAGCGAAATCACCCCAAGAAGCCATAGCCGATCTTGTCACCAAGTCCGGCACATCCGCGACCATGAACTGTTCGAGCAGATAACCGCATCTGTAGCCGCAATGACGCGCGTGCGGTCGGGCGGCTGACTGGCTCCGACTCATGGGTGTGTGCGCATTTCGGTTGAGGGTTCGCGGCCCGCAAATGGCGGCCCTCATCTGACAACCGTACGGGGCGCGATCGTCGTTTACCGGTGTGACCGCAGGAGGTTGCGATGCTGGAAGACGAGTTCGCCGAAGGCGGCGGCCATCGCCGCCAGTTCGCCCTTGTCGCTGCAAGCGCCGTCAGTGTGGTGTTGGTTGCCGCGGCTGTCATCGGTGTGCGCTCCTGGGGTGCTGTGGCCGCGCGCGGACCGGCTGTCGACGGCACTGTCGCGGCCATCCCATCGGCGAGTCCGTTCGCTAGCTCCGTTTCGACCCCCTCGGCGGTCAGCGCCAGCGACCCCGCTTTCTCGTCATCGCCGGTGGTCTTGCCCGCGCCGATCAGCAGCCCAGCTAGCCAGCCAAGCCCGCACTCGTCGGCGACCATTCGCCACGCGCCGCCTGGCGCTCCCGCGGTGGTGGACGAGAGCCACCTCAACTTCGAAGTCGGCATGCGTTTGTTGCCGACGCACCTTGTGCTGGGTCAGCAGACTCGTGTCACCGTGACGATCCTGAATGCGGGACATGGGACTGATCCGCCCGCCGAGGTGTCCATCGGCTCGATGGTTCCGTCCGACGACTACAGCGACGCGCCGCCGGACTGCGCCATCGCCAACGGCGGAGTCCAGTGCCCGATCCCCGTATTGGGGGCGGGTGGCGAAAAGACGATCGCGTTCACCGTTACTACGGGGTACTACCCCGGGGACAGTTGGGACGACGAGATCTTCGGACAGTTGACCTATGCCGACAGCTACGGCCAGCAGCAACAGCTGCAACCGGGCTACTCAGCAGACCTCTTGGTGGATGCAGGCACGTTGTCGTCGGCGCCTGCCGGATCTGGCGCGCCGAGCACCGCGCCGTCGCCACCTCCCACATCCGCTGCGCCGAGCACGCCAACACCTCCTGCGTCACCTGTCGGTTGAGCCTTCAGCGATCGACGCTGAATCTCGTCCGACAACCAACTGAGCCCGATTCGCGTTTACCAGGACGACCACAGGAGGGTAGCCGTGCCGGACGACGAATCTGCCGAAGGTGGGGTGCGCCGCCGTCAG
>DATCDK010000252.1:0-21002 GCA_036510735.1 Acidothermaceae bacterium
CATTTCGCGGGTGACCTGTCGTGGGGCAAATGCGGAGGTTTCGGCGCCGACCGACGCGAGCCGTGCCGCGAACGAGAGGGGGATCGGCTGGCCGATGGCGGCGCTCGTCCCTGCGCTACCGATCGGCAGCGCGGAGGATGCCGCAGGCCATCGGCTGTTTAAGCCCAGGCGTAAGAGCCACTCCACGACGGGGGAGCGGCACAAGTTGCCGGTGCAGACGACAAGGATCGTTCCCGATCGCACCCGGTCATCGCTGGTCATCGGGCTGATTCTCGGCGTTTCGCGCGCGAGCCTTAGCCCAAGCTCGGCTGGATCCGTTCGCCGCCAGCGGGTCCGTAGCGGCAGCGCCCGCCGCGTGGACGGCCGCGACTCGGTGTCCCGCTGGCATGGCATGCTGCCTGTCGTGTCTGCCGATCGCCGTCCTAGTTCGGTCGCCGTGGTTGTTGGCGACGAAGAGCTCCTCGTCGAACGGGCGATCACTGCAGTGACCAGCGCTGCCCGGCTAGCTGACGCCGACACGGATGTGCGCGACCTCGCAGGCACCGCACTCGAGTCTGGCCAACTGGCCGAGCTGACCAGCCCGTCGTTATTCGGCGAGCGGCGTGTTCTGGTCATCCGCGATGTCGAGCAACTGCCCAAAGAGGTCGTCGACGAGGTGATCGCATCGTGTCGCGACATCGCAGACGAGGTCGCAATCGTGCTGGCCCACAAGGGTGGTGCTCGGGGCAAACCGTTGCTCGACGCGGTCGTCGGGCTGGGGGCGAGGCGGGTCGACTGCGCGAAGCTCACCAGGCCGGGGGAGCGCGTCGACTTCGTCCGCGCCGAGTTCCGCACCAAGAATCGGGCCATCACCGACAATGGCGCGCGGGCCTTGATCGACGCGGTCGGCAACGACTTGCGCGAAATCGCGGCAGCGTGCGCTCAGCTGTGCACAGACACCGATGGCCAGGTCGACGGCGAGCTGGTGGCTCGCTACTACCGCGGTCGCGCCGAAGCGTCGGGATTCGCGGTCTCCGACCGGGCGCTTGAGGGTCGGCTTGGCGGGGCGCTGGAACAACTGCGCTGGGCGTTGGCAGTCGGGGTCGCGCCGGTGTTGATCACCAGCGCCCTCGCGCAAGGCATCAGGGCCCTGGCGAAGGTCGCGAGCGCTCCTCGGGGTCTACGCGGCGCCGACCTGGCTCGCGAACTGGAGATGCCGTCGTGGAAAGTCGATCGGGTCAGAGCTCAACTGCAGGGGTGGACGCCGACCGGCGTGGCGACCGCCGTGACGGCGATCGCGCGGGCTGATGAGCAGGTCAAAGGCGGTGGCACGGACGCCGGCTACGCGCTCGAGAAGGCGGTACTGGCCATCGTGGCGGCTCGCGCCGCGGCATAACGAGATCTAGAGCAGCGCAGTCCCTAGAGCGAGGCGGCTTGCTTGGCCAGCGCTGACTTGCGGTTGGCGGCCTGGTTGGCGTGGATGACGCCCTTGCTGGCGGCCTTGTCGAGCTGACGAGTCGCGGCGCGCAGCAGTTCGGGCGCGTCGGGTGACCCGGCCGCTGCCGCTTCGCGGTAACGGCGAACATGGGTCTTGAGCGAGGACTTCACGGCCTTGTTGCGCAGCCGTGCCTTCTCGTTCGTGCCGATGCGCTTGATCTGGGACTTGATATTCGCCACGCGGGAAGCCTCATCGTGTGTTCGGGGTCAGAATGCACAACTGCAAAATCCGCAGGTGCGACCACTCAGAGTACCCAAACGGCAGGTTCGGCGTCCAACCAGGCTCGCCGAGACTCTGAGAACGTCGGGCTCTTAGCCGAGCGTGGGACCATGGTGGAGCCCCCGACCCGACTCGAGAGAAGCGCGTGCCGCTACAACGCACCGATCCGGCGACGATCCGCAACTTCTGCATCATCGCCCACATCGATCACGGCAAGTCGACGCTGGCCGACCGCATGCTGCAACTCACGGGCGTGGTCGACGAGCGCTCGATGCGCGCCCAATACCTCGACCGCATGGACATCGAGCGCGAGCGCGGCATCACGATCAAGAGCCAAGCGGTGCGGCTGCCCTGGAAGGTCGCCGGCGCCGGGTACGTGCTGAACATGATCGACACGCCTGGCCACGTCGACTTCACCTATGAGGTGTCCAGGTCGCTGGCCGCGTGTGAGGGCGCGGTGCTGCTGGTCGATGCGGCGCAGGGGATCGAGGCGCAGACGCTGGCCAACCTTTACCTGGCGATCCAGAGCGACCTGACCATCATCCCGGTGCTGAACAAGATCGACCTGCCGGCCGCGCAGCCCGAGCGGTACGCCGACGAGCTCGCACATGTCATCGGGTGCGAGCCGGGCGATGTGCTGCGGGTCAGTGCGAAAACCGGCTCCGGGGTACGCGAGCTGCTCGATCACGTCGTGCAACAGGTTCCGCCGCCGGTGGGCGACTTCGACGCACCCCCGCGCGCACTGATCTTCGACTCCGTGTACGACGTCTATCGCGGCGTTGTCACCTACGTGCGGGTGGTCGATGGCTATCTGTCGAGCCGCGAGCGCATCAAGATGCTCTCGACCGGCACCACGCACGAGCTGCTCGAGGTCGGCGTCATTTCACCGGAGCCGATCCCGACCGAAGGGCTCGGCGTTGGTGAAGTCGGCTACCTCATCACCGGCGTGAAGGACGTTCGCCAGTCGCGAGTGGGCGACACGGTCACTGTGGTGAGTCGTGCGGCGACTGACCCGCTCGCTGAGTACACGCTGCCCAAGCCGATGGTCTACTCCGGGCTCTATCCGATTGACGGCAGCGACTACCCGCTGTTGCGGGACGCGCTCGACCGCCTCCAGCTCAACGACGCGGCCCTTGCCTACGAACCGGAGACCAGTGCCGCGCTCGGATTCGGCTTCCGCTGCGGCTTCCTCGGCCTGCTGCACTTGGAGATCGTGCGTGAGCGGCTCGAGCGCGAGTTCAACCTCGACCTGATCTCGACCGCGCCCAACGTCGTCTACCGCGTCATTCGCGAGGACGGCAAGGAGATCACCGTCACGAACCCGAGTGAGTATCCCGAGGGGAAGATCGCCGAGGTCTACGAGCCGGTCGTGCGGGCGACCGTGCTCTCGCCCAGCGACTACGTCGGCACGATCATGGAGCTCTGCCAAAGCCGGCGCGGCACCCTGCTCGGCATGGACTATCTGTCCGCCGATCGCGTCGAGCTGCGGTACACGATGCCGATGGCCGAGATCGCGTTCGACTTCTTCGATCAGCTGAAGTCGCGCACCCGCGGTTATGCCAGCCTCGACTATGAGCCAACCGGTGAGCAGGTGGGCGACCTCGTCAAGGTCGACATCCTGCTGCAGGGCGAGGCAGTCGACGCGTTCAGTGCGATCGTGCACAAGGACAAGGCGTACGCATACGGCGTCGAGATGACGAAGAAGCTGCGCGAGCTCATTCCACGCCAGCAGTTCGAGGTACCGATCCAGGCTGCGATCGGGTCGCGCATCATCGCTAGGGAGAGTATTCGCGCGATCCGCAAGGACGTGCTGGCGAAGTGCTACGGCGGTGACATCAGCCGTAAGCGCAAGCTGCTCGAGAAGCAGAAGGAAGGCAAGAAACGGATGAAGATGGTCGGCCGTGTCGAGGTTCCGCAGGAGGCATTCATCGCCGCGCTGTCGACAGCCCCAGCGGCCAAGGACTGACCGCGTGACACCCGCGACCGTGGTGGCCGTGAACGTCGGCCGCGGCAAGCCGATGCCGGGTAATTCGGGCATGAGCTCGATCGACAAGCGCGCGGTACAAGGCCGGGTAGCAGCGCGCCGGCTCGGGCTGGACGGCGACTCGCAGACCGACACCGCCAACCACGGCGGCCCCGAGCAGGCTGTCTACGCCTATGCGATGGAAGACCTCGACGACTGGGCGCGGCTGCTCGATCGCGAACTGCGGCCAGGTCAGTTCGGCGAGAACCTGTCGACCCGCGGACTCGACGTTACCGGTGCTCTAATTGGCGAGACGTGGCGCATTGGAACCACGTTGCTCCAGGTGACGCGCCCGAGAATTCCGTGCGTCGTTTTCCAGGACTGGCTCGCGGAGCCGCATTGGGTCAAGCGCTTCACCGACGATGGCCGGCCCGGCGCCATGTTGCGGGTGCTCGAGGAAGGCGAGCTAGGCGAGGGCGACGACATCGTCATCGAGGACAGGCCGGATCATGACGTCACCATCGGCCTGGTCTTTCGGGCGAGGACGACGGATCGCAGCCTGATCCCGCGGATGCTCGATGCGCCCCAACTCCCGAAGGCCGACCACCAGTTCGCTGTCCGGTACACCGAGGAGAACTCCTAGCGAGTCAGCGCTCCGCTTGGCGACGCCCCCGCAGCACGAGGCCGGCGTCGACGAGCGCCGATTGCATGCGCAGCCGTTCCGCCTCGCGGTCGAGCCCGTCGGTGCCGTCGAGCCCCTCGGATACCTGGAGTGCCCGACAAGCCTCGACCAGCACGCGGTCGTAAGCGTTGGTCGTGGCGATCACCTTGGTGGCCTTGCCAGGGATCGGTCGAGGATCGGCATAGCTGTCAAGCCATTGCTGGAGCCGTCGCAGGCTCTTGGCGATGTCCTCGATCGGCGGCCCGACCGGTTCGGCCGGTGCGGGCAAGAATCGGTGCCAACGCCGACTCACGGCGTCTGCGATCTTCACGTGCAGGGCGACGCGGTTCGCCGGTAGCAATGCAAGTACGCAGATTGCGACCGTCGCCGTAAGCCATAGCGCGAGCCAGAACACCAGCCTGCCGCCTCCTCGGGCACTCCTGATTCTGCTCCCATAACGGGCCAACTGCACTACTGGTTTGGCGCGGAGCGCAGATCGTAGTGCGCGGAGCGCAGGTCGTAGTGCGGCTGTGCGCAGAATGTGACCGTGCCATCGACATTGCCGGACGGCGACCCGCAGCCGGCCGACGGAGCCCTGCCCCCCGACGTCCTGGCTGCCGCCGGATCGCGGCCGTTCAGCGTCTACATCCACGTGCCCTATTGCGCGACCCGCTGCGGCTACTGCGACTTCAACACCTACACGGCCTCCGAGCTCGGCGGAGGGGCGAGCCAGGCGTCCTACGCCCACGATGCGATCGCGGAACTGAAGCTCGCCCGCGGGGTGCTCGGCGACGTCGACCTGCCCGTGCAGACGGTGTTCTTCGGCGGTGGCACTCCGACGCTGCTGCCGGTGGCCGATCTCGCGGCGATGCTCACCGCCGTCCGCGACCTTTTTGGGCTTGCTCGTGATGCGGAGGTGACGACTGAGGCCAACCCGGAATCGGTCGATGCCCGTTCATTGGCGGCGCTTCGCGACGCTGGCTTCACCCGGGTCAGTCTCGGCATGCAGTCGGTGCGTCCGCACGTGCTTGCGGTTCTCGACCGCGTGCACACGCCAGGTGCGCCGGCTTTGAGAGTCGCCGAAGCCAGGGCCGCTGGCTTTGAACACGTCAGTCTTGACCTGATCTACGGCACCCCAGGCGAATCGGACGACGATTGGCGGGCGTCGCTTGATGCCGCGATCGCTGCCGAGCCAGACCACATCAGTGCCTACTCACTCATCGTTGAGGACGGGACGCGGCTCGCTGGCCGGGTGGCCCGCGGTGAACTTCCTAGGCCGGACGACGATGTGCTGGCCGATCGCTACCTGATCGCCGACGAGATGCTGACGGCCGCGGGGTTCGGCTGGTACGAGGTGTCGAACTGGGCGAAGCCGGGTGGGCAGTGCCGGCACAACTTGGCGTACTGGCGCAGTTTCGATTGGTGGGGCGTTGGTCCAGGTGCACACAGTCACGTCGACGGCGTGCGCTGGTGGAACGTGAAGCACCCGACGGCATACGCGGCACGGCTCTCGGCCGGTGTCAGCCCGGGCTACGCGCGCGAGATTCTTGACGCTTCAACTCGGCGGGTGGAGCGGGTGCTGTTGCAACTGCGTCTCGTCGAGGGTCTCGACTTGCGCGAACTGGACGACGTCGGTCGCGCCGCTGCGATCGCCGAGGTCGCGGCTGGTTTGCTCGAACCGGCGGCGTTCGAGCAGGGGCGCGGCGTACTTACCCGCGACGGTCGGTTACTCGCGGACGGCGTGGTGCGGCGTTTGCTCGACTAGTCGGTAGGCCTCGCTCAGGCGGCCTGCTCTGATTGGGCCATGGTCCCAGCCGGGTAAGGCTCCGCCGGCACGCCGCCGGGATGTCTGCGGGCGATGATGAACGCGACGGCGTGCACGATGGCCATGCCGTACAGCTAGGCGTTCACCACCCACTGGGTGCCGGCCCCCCTTAGCTTCTCGTTGGGATGCGACCTGCTCTGCGGTGAGAGCTCGCGTGCGATGTCCCTCCCGCTTCCACTGTGCCGGGTCATGCCCAGGGCCCCTCCGCATCTACGACGGCAGCTCTTCACCATCGTGTTGCGTGGCACTACGAGGTTCCTACGAAAAGACGCACGCCCCGCCGATGAAGGACGGGGCGTGCGTGATGGTTCTGGTCAGGCCGAGTGCGACAGCGCCACGTCGATGTCTACTTGAACCTTGACGATGTCGCCGCCGCGCTCGGTCACCCGACCGTGGAGCACGACATCGTCGTGGTCGATGAGCGTCACACGGTCACCAACCTGCGGGTCGAACGTTTCGTCGTTTCCCCGCGGTCCGTAGGAAATCAGAGAGCTGACGACGCAGTCGGGCCCGATGTCGTTCGGGTCGTAGAGCAGGTCGACAGCGCCTTCGGTCATGGTCGTCATGCTATGCCTACCTTCCTTCCCATACAGGGTTGTCGACCGGCCCATGAAAATGCGGCCGGACGCGAGCGAACTGTTCCGGCGTCGGCTCGGAGAGCACAACGGACCAGTGCAGCCGCTCGCTGGTGGGCAGGAGCGGGAAACCGGACCGGAGTAGATCGGGTCCGTACGCTTCCAGAACCTTTGGACGTCGCCGCAGGCCGAGCTCCGCGTGCGACGTGGCACAGGTGAACGCAAGCGCCTCGTCGGTGAGTGTGTTCACGCCCAGTCGCAGAACGACCAGCCGCTCCGGCACGCCTTCGTCGCGCAGGACGATGTGTTTCGACATGCGCATCCTTTCGTCAGTTGGGCAGTGCCTCCTTCACCGTGCGCGCGGGACGCTCCGGCGCATCGGCAAACTGTCCTTTCGTGCGGCGCCGTAGGTACGCTCCGCTGTTGAATGCGGTTCGTCAAGGGGCGATATGAGCGGCGTAACGAGCGAGCACGTCGGCGTTGCCGGCAAATCGGGGCCAGGGCAGTCAAGCCGCCCGGTGCCGCGGTTCACGCTGCCAGCCCTGGTCGTTGGTTTCGTCCTGATCGTCGCCGCGGGCTACGCCTTTAAGTGGCGCTGGACCGGCTTCAACAAGGACGACCAGCTGTGGGACCTGATGCACGTCGTGCTACTGCCAGTCGTGCTCGCCACGTTGCCGCTTTGGTACCGCACACGCGAGCGCTGGATGATCGGCTGGCGGTGGGTCTTAGGCGGCGTCGTCGTGGCGTTTATCGTCCTGGTCATCGGCGGATACACCCTCGGGTGGACGTGGACGGGCTTTCCCGGCAACACCTTCTGGGATTGGCTCGAGCTACTTGCGCTGCCCGTCGTCGTCGCGTTCCTGCCGTTGTGGTTCGAGACGCACGCGACCATGGCCCGCGAGTGGCGTCTTGTCGCAGGTGCGTTGCTGGTCGGCTTCGTCGTCGTGGTGATCGGCGGGTACCGGCTGCACTGGGCCTGGACAGGCTTCGAGGGCAACACGTTTCGCGATTGGCTGTCGTTGTTGATCGTGCCGTTCCTGTTGCCGGCAAGCCTCGCCTGGTTCGCCGCCCGCGACCGAGCCAGGCACGAGGCCGAGGGAACTGACCAACCGGAGGCTGCTAAGGCAACGGCATCACCCGAAGGAGCTGAGTGAAGCCGGTGTAGCCGCCGACGGACGGCGACTGGAGCAGGAAGTAGCTGCCCTGCGAAAACGCTGCTTGCCCCGACGCAGTTTGCATCTCGGCAGCGAGTTGGTCGAGGGGGGGTAGGACGGCTTCGACCGTTGGTTTGCCGGTATCGGCATCGAGTTTGACGACATCGAGGTGCTGGTTGTCCGCAGGCGATAGGAAATCGCCGAACGGCGGATCGGGCGTCGTCAGCCACAGACCGTCGTGCTCGTCGCCGACAACGGAGTTGGTCCCGGCCTGAAGAGTCGGCTCCGGTGTGTGAAACGCGACCCGCGCCGTCGGGCCGTCGAAGCGCCACAGACTTAGCTGGGTGCCGCTGCTATTTGGTCGAATGCCCGCCCAAACGTGACCGGCGTCGGCGACCAGCCAGTCGACAGCGTCGCTCGGGCTCGGCACCACGGTGGTGACTACGTGTGACCCAGGCACAACGTGGAACACGGTGCCTGCAACTGGCGAGCCTTCGATCGAGTTGCCTAGCCACAGTCCGTCGCCGTTCGCAGCCATGATCGGGCGGTATAGCTGCGGCGTGCGAACCACATCCTCGACCTTCCCGGTTGTGGTCGAGACCTGAATCGCCTCGGGCCCATTGCTCGTGTCCACGTCGTAAACCCACATTGAGCCGCCGCCGTAAGCGACTACCGGATAGGTGTCGGACGCCTCACTGATCCGCATGACGACCGGGCCTGTCTTTGGCGTTCCGGTCTTCGGGTCAGTCACGGTAATCGCAATCGACGTGGTGAAAGCGAGGGAACCACCGTCGGGATTGATGACGTCAATGGCGACCCGTTCACCGGACAGCTCCGGATCGGCGCAACTTCCTGTCGTCACTGCACCGAGCGTCAACGTGGCGGCGTCGGTTGGCGTGCGGATGCATGGCACGTTTGGGTCGGTCGACGTGACGGCGCCGGTCAGCAGCATCGACCCGGAGTCCGTCGAGAGTCCGAAGAACGTGTACGTACTGGGCAGTGCGACCCTGGAGACGTTCGGCGGCAAGGTTGTGCTCGGTGGAATTGATGACGGCGCGACGACAGCGGAGGCGATCGAAGTCGGCGACGGTGAAGCTACTGTCGAACTCGCAGCAGGTGACGTCGGTGGTGTTGTCGTTGGCGCTGCCGTTGCTGCGGCGGTCGCGGGGTTGCTCGAGGTGACTGCTGGGCCGATAGGCCCCGACGACGTGTCATTGCCGGCAAGTGCCGTTGCCGCGATTGCGATTCCCGCTACGCAGACTGCGGCACTCGACCCGACCGCGATGCCACGCCGGCGACTGCGGCGGCGCATCCGATCCTGTACGGCGACCACCGGATCGCCAGCCGCAACGGGGACGCCCGCGCGATCACGAAGAGCCGCGCGCAGTCGCTCTTCCATGTCGTCGGTCATCGCTGGTCCTCCGTCCTGATCGCCGTCCCGACGAGTGCCCGCAGCCGCGCGAGTCCCTTTGCGGTCTGACTTCGCACCGTGCCGACCGTGATGTCCAGGCACGCCGCGATTTCGCTCTCGGTCATGCCTTCGTAGAACCGCAGCACCAGCACGGCCCGCTGCCGCGGCGCCGTCTCCTGCAACGCCCGCCACACGGCGTCCCGATCTGCGTGGTGGCTTGTGAGGTCTGGAGCGCCGGCTTCGGGGACGTTCGCGGTCGCCTCTTCACGGAAGCGTCGCAATCGCGAGCGGCTGATCAAGACGTTGACCATCACCCGCTGCACGTACGCGTCCGGTTCGGTGACCGGCTGTCGCCGCCAGGCCGCACAACACCGCGCCAACGCCTCCTGCACCAGGTCCTCGGCGGCGAGCTGGCTGCCCGTCAGTAGATATCCCCGGCGGAGCAGCTGTGGATAGCGGGCTCGCACGAAAGCGGCGAGCTCGTCGTCCACTACACCCCCTTTTATGGCACCCCCTTTTACGCGCTTAGACGCATGGCCACGTCATTTCTATGCCTAAGCGTCTCGCGCCGTACACTGGCACTCGGGCCAAAGGAGTGCCAGACGGGCGCCAGACGGGGCAAGGGAGGTGGAACGCATGCTCGACGATCGCAAGCTCGATGTGCTGCGCGCCATCGTCCAGGACTTTGTCTCCACGAACGAGCCGGTGGGTTCCAAGGCCTTGGTCGAGCGGCACCACCTCGGGGTCTCGCCCGCGACCGTGCGCAACGACATGGCCGCGTTGGAAGAAGAGGGCTACATCGCCCAGCCCCACACCAGCGCCGGTCGGGTGCCGACCGACAAGGGCTACCGGCTCTTTGTCGACCGGTTGTCGACCGTCAAGCCACTGAGCAGTGCGGAGCGCCGCGCAATAGAACAGTTCCTCGACGGCGCGCTCGACCTCGACGACGTGGTGTCGCGAACCGTTCGATTGCTGGCCCAGCTGACGCGGCACGTCGCCGTCGTCCAGTACCCGATCCTCGACCGATCCTCTGTGCGGCACCTCGAGCTGATCAAGCTCAGCGACACGCGGCTGATGCTTGTCCTGATCACCGACACGGGCCGCGTCGAGCAGCGGCAGGTCGACCTGCCTGGCTTGATCGACGAGCGCACTGTCAGCGATCTACGTGCGCGTCTCAATCAGCGCATCGCCGGTCGGCCGATTCACGACGTCCCGAATGATCTGGCCGATCTCGCCGAAGCCGAACCGCCGGCCACACGTGGCAACGCCTCGGCCGTCGTTGCCGTACTCCTCGCGTCACTTGTCGAGCGGAGGGAAGAGCGCGTCGTCGTCGGCGGCGCGTCGAACCTCACACGGTTGGCGCTCGACTTCCCAGACTCGGTTCATCCGGTGCTCGAAGCACTCGAAGAGCAGGTCGTGCTCATTCGGCTGTTGGGCGAAGCAAGCAGGCCCACCGAGGTCACCGTGCGGATCGGCGACGAGAACTCGCACGAGGGTCTGCGATCGACCTCGATCGTGAGTGCGACGTACGGCTCTGGCAGTCGAGCTCTCGCCAGTCTTGGGGTGCTCGGTCCGATGCGGATGGACTATCCGGGCACCATGGCGGCTGTCGGCGCGGTCGCACGTTATGTCGGACGGATTCTCGCCGAGTCCTGAAGTACCGAAGTACTAACGACGCAACAGGGAGTGACCGGTGGCGCGCGACCATTACGCGATCCTCGGCGTGCGCAAGGACGCACCGCCCGAGGAGATCAAGCGCGCGTACCGGCGGTTGGCTAGACAGCTGCACCCTGACGTCAATCCCGATGCGGAGACGCAGGAGCGCTTCAAGGAGATCACCGCGGCTTACGAGGTGTTGTCCGACCCGAGCAAGCGACAGCTCTACGACATGGGCGGCGATCCGCTGTCGGCGTCCGGCAATAACCCTTTCAACGCAGGGTTCGGCGGTCTCGGCGACATCATGGACGCGTTCTTCGGTGGCGGTGCGAGCCGTGGCCCGCGGACCCGTACGCGCAAGGGCAACGACGCGCTGATCCATGTCGAGATCGACCTGGTTGAAGCGGTGTTCGGCGTCACTCGCGAGCTCAACATCGAGACGGCCATCGTGTGCGCGACCTGCAACGGCGCTGGCACTGCGTCGGGCACACATCCCGAAACGTGTCAGGTATGCAAGGGCCGGGGTGAGGTCAGTCAGGTGACCCGGTCGTTCCTTGGTCAGGTCATGACGTCGCGACCATGCCCGCAGTGCGCCGGCGTTGGCACGGTCATCCGGCACCCATGCCCGGAGTGTTCGGGTGACGGCCGGGTGCGGGCACGGCGCACGGTCGAGGTCGGCATCCCCGCCGGTGTCGAGCACGGCATGAGGCTGCGGCTGACCGGCGAGGGCGAGGTTGGTCCGGGCGGCGGGCCGCCCGGCGACCTCTACGTCGAGATCGAGGAGCGCAAGCACCCGACCTTCGAGCGGCACGGCGTCGACCTGCATGCAGCAGTTCCGGTGCCGATGACCGCGGCCGCCCTGGGCACTTCGCTGAAGGTCGAGACCCTCGACGGCCCGGTCGACATCGACGTGAAGCCCGGCACGCAGTCCGGCACTGTGATCCCGTTGCGCGGCCGTGGCGTTCCCCGCCTTCGCTCGAACAGCCGCGGTGACCTGCACGTTCATCTCGAGGTGACGACGCCAACGAAACTCGACGGGGAGCAGGAAGAGTTGGTGCGCAAACTTGCGAGCCTGCGCGGCGAGGAGTCACCGGACGGCGCCTTCAAGGCCGCGGCTCCTGGACTTTTCGGCCGCATCCGCGACGCGTTCAACGGCCGCTGAGCCGTCTTGACCGCACCGCTCTTCTTCGCGGACGTCGACCGGCTCGCCGCTGCAGAAATCGGCGACGTCGTTGAACTCGGCGGCGCCGAAGGTCGGCACGCCGCAACGGTCCGTCGGCTCGTGGCCGGCGAGCGACTCGATCTATCGGACGGCGCGGGGTTGCTGTGCGTGGCGGAAGTGACCGCCGTCCAGGGTCAGGTCTTGCACGCCCGCGTACTCGAGCGCACGCTGATGCCGCGGCAGGCGCCCCGCATCACGGTTGTCCAGGCACTGGCCAAGGGCGACCGCGACGAGCGCGCCGTCGAAACCATGACCGAGGTCGGCGTCGACGTCATCGTGCCGTGGCAGGCATCCCGGTCGATCGTGCGCTGGGATTCGCCGCGCGCGCAGAAGGCCGTCACGCGATGGCGCACGACCGCTCGTGAAGCCGCGAAGCAGGCGCGACGACCCTGGCTGGTCGACGTCGCGCTGCTCGAATCGACGTCCGCGGTAGTGGCGCGGCTCGAGTCTGTGGTGCGGGCCGGTGGGGTTGCCGTCGTCCTGCACGAGGCGTCAGATCAGCCATTTCGGTCGCTCGCGATTCCGGCCGACGGCGAGATCGTGCTGGTCGTCGGTCCTGAGGGCGGGATCGCCGACGACGAGGTCGCCGCGTTCGAAGCAGCCGGTGCCATCGTCCGCCGCCTTGGTCCGACCGTGCTGCGCACGTCAACAGCAGGCACCGTCGCGGCCGCCATCGTGATGGCGAACTCCGGCCGCTGGGGCTGACCGAACCGTCAGCTGACGGTGAAGGTTTTGTCGTCGAGGTAGGTAACGGAGCCGTCTTTCGCCGAAGTCTCGTAGGCCCGGATCGCGTATTTCCCTGGCGCGAGGCCCTCGAGTGTGACGCTCCACAGGCCACGGTTGGGCGCACCCAGGTCGGCGTTGACACTTCCGGTCTTGAGGACACCGCCGTTGCTACGCAGCTGCCATGTGACGGTGCCCTCAAAGACGCTCGCCTCGCCGGTGATATTGACGGACGACGCGACGGTCGCGTTTTCGAGAGGTGCCGTGATCCACACGTGGCCCCACACCTGCCACGCCGGCAGCGCAGTCACGGTCCCGGGCGCAGTTGCGGATGCGGATGCAGGTGGGCTCGAGCTTGCGGTCCCGCCCAGTGGGGTGCCCCACAGGGAGGTCACCGGCACGCCCGCGATCTGCAGCTGGAGGCTGTCGATCTTTGGCGCGGCGGCGATGATGGTGTACAGCAACTGCTGCGCGCTGATGGCCGCCTCATTCGCGGGCCCGTTGCTCGCCTCGCTCGACAGGTTCACAACCGCCGTCGTGCTGTTCACGATGTTGGCCGACAGCAACGTGGTGCCGGCTGGCCAGTAGCTGGTGTAGTCCGGATCCTGTGCCGGAGTCGCGAGCATCGCGTCGACGGCGTCCTTGACGAAGGTGTGCTGCGGCGACGACGGCCAGACCGCACGCTCGCGGAACAGCAGCTGCTGGGGGTCCTTGCGCTTGTCGACGTAGTAGACCCAGACCGGGTAGCTGCTGGGCGCCGACGAAGCCGGCGGGGACGAGACGGTCGGAGTTGCGGGCGGCACGACTGGCGCCGATGCCGCGGGGGTGGGCGACGACGCGGCGGCGGCGGTGGCCGCGGGGTGGTTCGGAGTACCGGATTTGTTCTGCGCAATCGCGACGCCGATGATCGCGACCGCTGCTGTTGCGAGCCCGGCGCCGCCGATCTGGAACGCGCGCACCCAGTTGCGCCGCGTCGGGCGCTGGGCGCGGATCTTCTCGCGAATCATCGCGAGCCCATCGGCGGACGGCGTGATGGCTCGGGCTTCGCGCGCGAGCACTTCGCGCAGGCGCCGCGCAGTCTGGTCGTCGGCGGAGGCGTCGTCGGGGTCGAACGGACCCGGGCGGTCGCTCATGGCGTGATCTCCAAAATGGTGCGAAGGGCGGCCAGGCCACGGGATGCGTGGCTCTTGACGGCGCCCTGACTGATGCCGAGGGTGTCGGCTATTTGGGCCTCCGAGAGGTCGGAGTAGTACCGCAGCAGGAGGGTTTCCCGCTGCCGGCGAGGTAGTGCGTGGATCGCCCGCATGAGCTGGTCACGTTCGGTTGCGGCTACGGCGAAATGCTCTGCACTCGGGACGTCGGGTGGTGGCGTCTGCGGATATTTCGCCACCACTGCGCGGTGCCGCAACGCCGACCGGGAGCGGTTGACGATCGCCTGCCGCAGGTAGGCCAGTGCCTTCTCCGGGTCACGCAGGCGGCTCCAGCTGCCGTGCATCGCGACGAAGGCGTCCTGGACGACTTCCTCGGCAGTGCCGACGTCGCCCACCAACATGGCGGAAAGGCGCACCAGCCCCGCGTAGTGAGCGCGATACAACTCGACGACTGCTTCGTCTGCGGTGGCCGTCTCGAATTGGCCCAGCAAGGTTCGGCTCCCCGGGCGGCTCAAGAGTGCGGCGGTCATACGGATACGACGCGCATCCGGATGGGTCGGTTTACCGGAGAGGTTTACCGCATGGCGGCCCTCCCGCGCGCGGGTACGATGGAGAGGTCACGTCACCGAGGACCGAAAGCAGGCGCGAGCAGGCCCTACCGGCCGATCCATGCGAGCCGAACCGAGCCAGGCCCATCCCACGGCCGGCTCCCCCCCGACGCAGACCCGCATCGTCGTGCCAGGTGCACACTCGATGGTCAGCCTGCTCGGATCCCGCGACGAACTACTGCGCATCATCGAGCGCGCGTTCGATAGCGACATCCATGTCCGCGGCAACGAGATCACGATTACCGGCGCCGACCCCGAGAACGCCGTGGTCGCCCAGCTGTTCGAAGAACTCATCGCGTTGCTCGAGAGCGGCACGACGCTGACGGCTGACGCCGTCGAACGCAGCGTCACGATGTTGCGCAGCAAGGACACCGAGCGACCGGTTGAGGTGCTCACCCTCGACATCGTGTCGTCGCGTGGCAAGACGATCCGGCCGAAGTCGGTCAACCAGAAGCGCTACGTCGAAGCGATCGACCGGCACACCATCGTGTTCTCCATTGGCCCGGCCGGCACCGGCAAGACCTACCTCGCGGTCGCCAAGGCCGTGCAGGCGCTGCAAGCCAAACAGGTCAACCGAATCATTTTGACCCGCCCAGCGGTTGAGGCCGGCGAGCGGCTCGGCTTCTTGCCGGGCACGCTCTACGAGAAGATCGACCCGTATCTGCGGCCGCTCTACGACGCCCTGCACGACATGCTCGAACCCGACTCGATCCCGCGCCTGATGCAAAGCGGCACGATCGAAGTCGCTCCGCTGGCCTACATGCGCGGCCGCACGCTGAATGACGCCTTCATCATCCTCGACGAGGCGCAGAACACGACCCCTGAGCAGATGAAGATGTTCCTGACCAGGTTGGGCTTCGGCTCGAAGATGGTCGTGACGGGTGACGTGACACAGATCGACCTGCCTGGCAACACCCAAAGTGGCCTTCGGGTAGTGCGCGACATCCTCGACGGCATCCCCGACGTGCATTTCTCCATGACCGGCAGTGGCGACGTTGTGCGCCACAAGCTGGTCAGCGAGATCGTCGATGCGTACGAGCGTGCCGATGCGGCGAGCGACTCAGCCGCGCCACGGCCGGTGTCCGCTCGCCGTCGCGGTGGCCGCTGAGTGAGCGTCGAGGTCGCCAACGAATCCGGCGTCGCTATCGATGAACTGCGCCTCGTCGCGGTCGCCCGCCACGTGCTCGACGCGATGCGCATTCATCCGCTCGCCGAGCTGTCCATCCTGCTCGTCGATGAGGGCGAGATGACCGTCCTCCACGAGCGCTGGATGGACGAGCCCGGCCCGACCGACGTCCTGTCCTTCCCGATGGACGAGCTCCGTCCGGGCCGCGACGACCGTGACATCGATGAGACCGACGACGCGGGCATGCTCGGCGATGTCGTGCTCTGCCCTGCCGTAGCGGCGAAACAGGGCAGCGTCGCCGGGCACTCGGTGCAAGACGAGCTCGAACTGCTCTGCACGCACGGGATCTTGCATCTGCTCGGGTTCGACCACGCCGAACCCGATGACGAGAAAGAGATGTTCGGCCTCCAGCGCGACTTGCTGACGGCTTGGCAATCCGCGCGAACAGCCCAGACCACCGCGGAAAGCGCCGGCGCATGACTCCGGGCGACGTCCTGTGGCCGGTCTGTGTGGTCGTGCTGATCTTTGTGGCCGGCTTGTGCGCCGCCGCCGACGCGGCGTTGTCGCGGGTCTCTCGGGTGCACGTCGATGACTATTTGCGCGACGACCGCCGCGGCGCGGTTGCGTTGCGCCGGGTGATCGCGGAGCCGCCGCGTTACCTCAACGTCGTGCTGTTGCTGCGCGTCGCCGCAGAGATGACCGCCGCCGTGATGGTCGCCGTCTGGGCGATTGGACGGTTCGGCAACAGCTGGGACACCGTGCTTGCCACGGCCGCGTCGATGGTTGTGGTCAGTTACGTGGTCGTCGGCGTTGCGCCTCGCACGCTTGGCCGCCAACACGCTGACGGTGTCGCGCTGGTCGCCGCGCCGTGGGTCGTGCGCCTGGCCGGGATTCTCGGGCCGCTGCCGAAGTTCCTGATCGCGGTCGGCAACGCGCTGACCCCCGGTCAGGGTTTTCGCGATGGCCCGTTCACCAGCGAAGCCGAGCTGCGCGACATGGTCGACCTCGCCGAGGCCAGCAAGGTGATCGAGAGCGACGAGCGCCAGATGATCCATTCGGTGTTCGAACTCGGCAACACGATCGTGCGCGAGGTCATGGTGCCGCGCACCGACATGGTGTTCATCGAACAGACCAAGACACTGCGACAGGCAATGTCGCTGGCATTGCGCAGTGGATTCTCCCGACTGCCCGTGGTCGGTGAGAACGAGGACGATGTCGTTGGCACGGTCTACTTGCGCGACATCACCCGACGCGTCTTTGAATACCGCGATTCTGAGTCGACCGAACGCGTCGAATCGCTCATGCGGCCGGCGACGTTCGTCCCCGACAGCAAACCCGCCGACGTGCTGTTGCGCGAAATGCAGGCCGAGCGCATTCACCTCGTCATCGTCGTCGACGAGTACGGCGGCACTGCGGGCCTCGCGACCATCGAGGACATTCTCGAGGAGATCGTGGGCGAGATCACCGACGAGCACGATCGCGAAGGCCCGCGCATCGAGCGACTCGCCGACGGCGGCGTGCGGGTCACTGCGCGGCTGCCGGTAGACGAACTCGCGGAGCTGTTCGACGTCGATATCGAGGACGATGACGCCGTCGAGACTGTGGGCGGCCTGCTCGCGCAGGCACTTGGCCGGGTGCCGATTCCCGGTGCGACGGCGACGGTTGCTGGCCTCGAGCTCGTCGCCGAGGGCGCGCGCGGTCGCCGCAACACGATCGCCAGCGTCGTCGTCAGGCTGACCGATGAAGAACGCGCGAAGTCACGTCGACGGCGCGAGGCCATCGACGGGATCCCGGGTGCGGAGGAGCCGGCACCGTTGGTCGAAACTGAGGCGCTCCCGATGGCCAGCAGCGCAGCCGAAGCGGCAGGTGTCGCACCCGCATCCAACGGATCGGGGCGTACGGCTGCCGCAGCACCGGCGTCCGATGGATCGCAGCGAGCCGATGCCTGACGCGATCGAGCTCAAGCCGGACGACGAGAAGCTGGTCACTTTGGCGAGGTCCGCACGGGCCCGCAACAACACCGCCGAGGGTGCCGCCGTGCGCGACGACACCGGCCGCACCTACGTCGCGACCAGCGTCGAGCTGTCGTCGCTCACGCTCTCGGCGCTGCAGGCGGCGGTGGTCATCGCCGTGGCGAGCGGCGCCGATGCGCTCGAAGCAGCCGCAATCGTCGGTGCCGCAGTGACGGCTCGCACCGAGGATCTCGCCGTGGTCGCCGACTTGTCGCCGGATGCGCCGATCATGCTCGCGGCGCTCGACGGCGCGGTCCACCGCGTCATCGGGTCGTACTAAGCGAACGTTGCCGAGTGGCCGGTGACCGGCCGAAAGGTCGCAAAGGCCCAGGCCTGGAATAACCCGCTTGGTTGCGCATCGCCCGGCGAGCACAATGCGCCATGACGCTTTGGCGAGTTCGCGAGTTTCAGCAGGACGACCTCGACGCGGTAGTCCGCATCTGGGATGACCCGAAGACAGGTGGGCTCGAGCCCGTTTTCGGGCTCTCCGAGTTGCTGACCGCTATGCGGGCCGGCCAGCCGACCGTCGTCGCGACCGTTGGCGACGAGATCGTCGGAACCGCAGTCGCCGCGCTGCATGGCGACCAGGCGTGGATCTTGCGGGTGGGTTTGGCCACCGCGTGGCGGCAACGCGGCATCGGCAGCGCCCTGCTTGCCGACCTCGAGCGCCGGCTGTTTGCCGCCGGGGCGCACTGGATCAGGTGCGCACTGCCCGAGGCGTCACATGTCGGGGACGCGGCCCTCGAGCATCGCGGCTTCGCCGTCCGCCCTGACGTTGTGCTGTACGAAAAGCATGGCGGCACGTCCGGTGCCGACCGTGGCATTCTCGACCAGCTGGGCGCTCGGCTCATCCCAGCCGGCCGGTGGGACGAGGTCGGCGGCATGGCGAGGGAAAAGGGACTGATCGAACGTCAGGTGATCATGCCGCTGGCCCGTCCCGAGTTGGCGGTGCTGTCGGGACTCGTGCCGCCGCGCGCAATCGTCCTGTTCGGGCCGCCTGGCACCGGGAAAACGACCTTCGCGAGAGGGGTTGCGGCCCGGTTGGGGTGGCCGTTCGTCGAGCTGTTCCCGTCGCGACTTACCACCACCACGGCTGCGCCTGCGGCGGCACTGAGAGAGACGTTCGCGTTGGTCGACGAGCTCGCCCAGTTGGTGCTGTTCATCGACGAGGTCGAAGAGATCGCCGGCAAGCGCGACGCCGATGCAGTGTCGCCCTCGCAGGGTCTGACCAACGAGCTCCTCAAACTCATTCCGGCGTTCAGGGAGCGTGACAATCGGCTCCTCGTTTGCGCGACGAACTCGGTACGAGCGCTCGATGCCGCGCTGCTGCGACACGGCCGGTTTGACTACGTGATTCCGGTGGGACCACCCGACGCCGAGGCCCGACGGGCCATTTGGGAGCGCTACTTGGGCTCGATTCCGCATGGTGAGATCGACATGGATGCGCTCGTCGAGCAGTCGGAGATCTTCACGCCCGCGGACATAGAGTTCGCGGCGCGCCGCACCGCGCAGGCCGTCTTCGAGCGGGCGGTTCTCGAACACCACGAGCCGACAGCCGGCACCGATGACCTGCTGCGCGCAGTCGCCGACACGCGCCCCACGCTGACCCGCCAGATGGTGGACGACTTCGAGCAGGACATCGTCGACTACGCCCGGCTCTGACCGGCCGATCGAGAGGACGATCGCGGTCGGCAAGCGCCGATAGGCAAGACTGCAGGGGTGGCCCCTGTTCATCGTTCCGGATTCGCATGCGTCGTTGGACGCCCAAACGCTGGCAAGTCGACGCTGCTCAACGCGCTCGTGGGCCAGAAGGTGGCCATCACCAGCGACCGACCGCAGACCACCCGTCACGCTGTTCGCGGCATCGTGCACCGACCCGACGCGCAGCTCATCGTCGTCGACACGCCTGGTCTGCATAAGCCGCGCACCCTGCTCGGCGAGCGATTGAACGACGTTGTGCGCACCACCCTTGCCGAGGTCGACGTCATCGTGTTTTGCGTGCCGGCAAACGAGAAGGTCGGGCCTGGCGACAAGTTCATCGCGGCGGAGCTGAACCGGATCGAGAAGACGCCGGTCATCGCGGTGATCACCAAGACCGACGCCGCCGAACGCAGTGAAGTCGCCGCGCAGCTGCTCGCGTTGTCGCAACTGGGTGAATGGGCCGAGATCGTTCCGGTGTCTGCGGTTGCGGGTGAGCAGGTCGAGTTGCTCTCGGACCTGTTGATCGCTCGGCTGCCCGAAGGCCCGCCGCTGTATCTCGACGGTGAACTGACCGACGAGCCCGAGATGGTGATGATCGCCGAACTCATTCGCGAAGCCGCGCTCGACGGCGTCCGAGAAGAGTTGCCGCACAGTCTCGCGGTGGTCGTCGAGGAGATGAAACCGCGCGAGGGTAAGGACCTGATCGACGTCTTCGCCGTCATGTACGTCGAGCGGCCGAGCCAGAAAGCGATCGTCATCGGCAGCGGTGGATCTCGCTTGCGCGAGGTCGGCACGCGGGCCCGCATGCAGGCTGAGGCGCTGCTCGGCTCCCGGGTCTACCTCGACCTGCGGGTGAAAGTGGCGAAGGACTGGCAGCGCGATCCCGCACAGTTGCGCAAGCTGGGTTTCTGAGGTGCCGCAGGACGCCGGTTACTCCGGCACTCCGCTGGCGAAGAAGCTCGGGATTCGGGACGGCGGTGTGCTGACGTTGCTCGATGCCCCTTCGTCGTGGTCGGTTCCGGACCTACCGAGCGATGTGACGGTCACGCGCGTGACCGCCGCGTCGCGCCGCAGCGGCGAGGGTCTGGCTGAGGTCGATGTCGCGCTGGTGTTCTGCCGCACTGCTGCCCATCTGGCCGCCGTCCCGTTGCTCGTCGAGTCTCTGCCGAAACGCAGTGCGCTGTGGGTGGCGTGGCCGCGCAAGGCCGGCGGTCACGTGAGCGATGTCAACGAGAATCTGCTGCGCGAGGTGCTGCTGCCGACGGGCGTCGTCGATGTGAAGGTGGCTGCGCTGGACGTCGATTGGTCGGCCGTTAAATTCCTGTGGCGCAAGGAGAATCGATGATTGCTCCTGCGTTGGTTTTCGACTTCGATGGCCTTCTCGTCGACACCGAATCAAGCGCACTGCTGGCATGGCGCGAGCAGTTCGCCGTCCACGATCTCGTCTTTCCGCTTGAGGTCTGGCACCGCTACATCGGGTCGCAGGGCAGCCAGGACGCGATGCTCGCCGCCGTTCGC
>DATCDK010000253.1:0-2081 GCA_036510735.1 Acidothermaceae bacterium
CATCGGTAGGCCGAACGGCGACATCGTGGCCCGGATGGCCGTTGTGGCTGTCTAGAAGGGCGATGGCAGCGCCCCCACATCGGCTCTACTTTGGCCGGGTGGGGGAGTTGGCGACTTTGGGGTTCAACGGCGCAGGCCGGCGCGCTCGCAACAGAGCAGATCTTCTGGCTGCGAGACGATCGAGCGAGTTCGGCCGCCCCGGACTCTTTGTTGTGCTGTGGTCCGTCGGCCTGACGGTGCTGGCAGGTCTGCCGGCTATTGCGTTCGTGGTGCACGGCGTGCGGATTGGAGACAACTGGCCGATCGCCATGGGCTCTAGCGTGCTCGGAGCCGCGACGATCGCCAGTTGGCTCGGCGTTTGGGCACTTTCAGGCCGCACGTGGCCGGTGTATGTAGCCCTCGCGTTCGTTCCCTATTGGGCGACGGCGGAACTGTCGTCCAGCCCCGCCAACGGCGTGACCCAGCGGTCGGTGGCAGCGATCGCAGCGATCGTGCCGGCCGCGACCGCGCTGATCCTCGTCGATCGTGCGTATCGGCGGCCCAATGTCGAGACAGCCCCGCACTTGCTCCGCGCTCTCGGCTTGGTGCTGTTCGGCACGGTGGTCGTGCTCGCCTGGTTCGTCTTCGCAGGTGAGGCCTTGAGCAAGGTATCTAGGCCCGTGGCCTTTGTCGCCGGAGCAGTGGCAGTTGCGGTGTGGTGTATCGCGGCAAGTGTTGCTCGTCGCTGTGGCGACATGACGCCCGACGACCGTCACCGCCTGACGTTGGGCTTCCTCGCTTTCGCGCTTGGCACCGGCGACCGCACGGTTGGAGCGCTCAACCCGAACCACGAGTTGGGCTCGTTCGCGTTCGCCTGTGGCCGTGCTGTGACGCTGCTCGGCTGGGCTCTGGTCTTCGTGGCGGCGATACATTCGCTGGCGCGGGCGCGCGCTCATGCCAGCGGCCGCGAGGGCGAACTGAGGGCGGCGCGCGACGACGCCATCCGAGGATCGTTGGCGGATCGGCGAACGTTCGACGAGGCGCGGCACGATCTGCGGTCGCTCGTTGCCGGTATCCACGGTGCGTCGGCGACGCTGAGCCGGTATCGCGACTTCCTCGGGACTCATGAACAGCTCGAACTCGAGTCCGCCTTGACCACCGAGATCGCGCGACTTCACCACGCCGTTGGCACGATGCACGGTCGCGCCGACCGGTTCGCGCTTCGCACGTCGATCGAACCCGTGGTTGTCGCACAGCGAGCATGCGGCGCGTCGATCCAGGCCGACCTGGTCGACGTCGAGGTCCTGGGCGCTGCGGATGCCGTCGCGGCGATCGTCCAGAATTTGCTGACGAACGCTCGCCGTCACGCGCCCGGCGCCGCGATCTCGATCACCACGGACGTCCTGGCAGATGCGGTGCTGTTGGTTGTCGGCGACTCTGGCCAGGGATTGCCCGATGCGGTCCGGCGTCGGGTTGTGAGCCTCTTCCATGACGGCCAGACGACCGCCGAGCGCGCTTCGTACGCTGTCGCCGGAGGCAGTGGGGGTCTCGGGTTCGCGATCTGTGCCCGGCTCGCCGCCGAACAGGGTATGCGACTGCGGCTGCTCGACAGTCCGGTTGGCACGCACATCGAGCTGTCCCTGCCGCTCGCTGTCCGCAGCCAGGTTGAGCCGAGCGAGCTGCCCAGGCCTCGGACCAGCCTCGAGTTCAGCGGTGCGCGGTGACCACCGCGGCCCACGTGTGCGAACAGCCGATTGTGAGGCCGCGGTTGGCCGGCTGCCGCGTCGTGATCGTCGAAGACCACAGGTTGCTTGCACTCAGCCTCCGGCTTGCTCTCACCGCAGAGGGAGCTGAAGTCCATGCGGTCGACCTTCGCGAACGGGGCGGGCCCGACGGCGTAGTAGATGAATGCTTGCATCAACACCCCGACGTCGTGTTGCTTGATCTCGATCTTGGCGAAGCGGGCGATGGCGCACAGATGATCGCCCCGCTCGCGGCTGCGGGCGTGCGGGTTGTCGTGGTGACAGGTTCGACCGACCGGGCGCGTCTTGGCGAGTGCTTGGAGGCGGGAGCGATCGGTCTGATCGAGAAGGTCGAGGATC
>DATCDK010000254.1:0-5083 GCA_036510735.1 Acidothermaceae bacterium
GCTCGCTTCGAGACGGCGCGGGTAGGAAGCATGAGGGACGACGGGTGCCTGACGACCTCGAATCCCTGCGCGGCGTCGAAGGTGGCCGCGCCCTCCCAGGCCGGCGCGTACACAACGACGTCGTCGAGTCGGGCCACCAGCTCGTGGACGAAGGACTGGATGCCGCCGGCGCGCGGGGGGAAGTCGTTCGTCACGACGAGCGTGCGCGTCACGCCGTCATCGTAGGGCGGCCGATCATGAAGCAGATCGACGGAAGGCCGTTAGGGCCGCGACGCACCCGCGTAGTCGTGGCGAGCGCTGAGGTTGGAGATCCGGATCTTGGCGCCGGTATAGGGCGCCTCGATGAACTTGCCACCACCGATGTAGATGCCGACGTGATGGATCGGGCGGCCGAAGTACACCAGGTCGCCGGGTTGAAGGGCGCTCTTCGCTACGTGCTTGGTCGAGTAGTACTGCCCCGCCGCGTTGTGACCGAGCGCGACGCCAGCCGCTGCCCAGGCCTTCATCGTGAGTCCCGAACAGTCGAATGTCCGTGCACCTGCCGCGCCGTAGCGGTAGGCCTTGCCGAGCTGGGCATAGGCGTACCGCAGGACTGCAGCGGCCTTGCTACTCGCAACTGCGGGGACGGCGGGAGCCGCCGCCTTGGCCACCGGAGCCGCGACCTTCGCGACCGGGGCCGCGATCTTCGCGACCGGGGCCGCGACCTTGGCTACGGGTGCCGCGGCCTTCGCTTTCGCCGCCGGCAACGCGGTTCTCGTCTGGCTTCGGCTCACCTGTGTTGCCGCGACGACCTGTGCAGCCGCCTGAGCCGCAGCCTGTGCCTGCGTCGCGTCGAGTGCGGCCTGCTGCTTGCCAATCAGGGCGTTGATGGTCTTCTGCTCGGTCTGGAGCGATGCCTGGAGCGTCTGCACGCTCGCGAGTTCCTGGTTAGCCGACGCCTGCGCTTGGACGAGTGCGTTGCGCGCGTTGGTGGCCTGCGCAAGCTGGCGGTCGCGGTTATCCGCAAGGCGCTGCAAGTAGTCGGCGCCGCGCAGGGCGGCCTGCGGGTCCTGGGAGAGCAGCACGCTGGCGGCGCCACCGAGTGCGCCCGACTCGTAGGCGTCGCGCGCAATGGCGTCGACCAGTACCTGGGTGGAGTCGACGGTCGTCTGCGCTGCGGTGATCGCGGCCCGGTCAGTGGCGAGCTGGACCTGCGCAGTGGCCAGTGCGTCCTGCGAGGCGTCGTACTGCTCGACGACGATCTCAGCCTTGTCGGCCAGGGCCTGGACTTGGGCCTGGCTGGCTGCGGTATCGACAGTCGTGGCCTGATCAGCCTGCGCGGAGCCGGTGGGCAGCAGGGTCAGGGCTAGTGTCGCGGTGAGTCCCGCAAGCAATGCCGCCCGGCGAGGGCTGGCGAGGCGCCTTGTAGCCGACGCAAAAACGATCTGAGGGGACGCCACGTGGGCGATCTCCTTCTTCCTCGGCGCCGGCCAAGTTAGCTGACGGGTTCGGGCTGGAAGCGGCCCTACAAGTGCGGCAGAAGTCCGCCGTACTCGATTCACCCCAACGGAGATTGGGTCCCCGGCTTCGCTGCTGCAGACCAAGCGGACCGCATCGAACGAATTAGGCGCAGGCACCGCTGCCGTGCAGTTCACGGCTGGGAAACGGTTGCCCGCGGGCAGGCTAGCAGCGATCGAAGAAGATCGCTCCCCCGTCACCCGAACGGACTACGGCACCTCAGGACGCCGCGGACCTCGTCTGTCCCACCTGTCCCAGTGGCCTCTCCTGACCCTCTTGCAACGCTGAATTTGCAGTCGTTTCGGCAGTAAGCGCGGCCACCAGCCGAAGCGGTGGCACCAGGCCCTGATCGGCGAGGACGCTGATCGCCGCCTGTTCGGCGGCGTCGAGTTCGACGCCGGTCGGTGAGACGCCAAGTAGGACGGTGACCACGCAATCGCCGCAGGCAAGCCCGCGGACAGCGCAGCTGTCGCAATCGATCAGCACGATGATTCCTCCACCTTCGTCGCGGACGGCTCGGGGTTAGCCGCCCGGCAATCACCACGACACTAGGAAGGGGCAGTGACACTTTTCACAGCCGGCGACAATCTGCTTGCCGACTTCTCGTCCGAGCGGGATCCCCGCCGCGTGGCGCCGCTGAACTGTCGGTCGACCGCCCTACCGTCCGGGGTGTGAGCACGCCCCGCGTTTCGGTCCAGAACAGCGTTTCGGTTCAGGGCACCTTCGACGAACTCGGCGTCCCGCTGCGCGAGGTCACCTTCGTCGTCGTCGACCTCGAGACCACCGGCGGCGCGCCTGCGACTTGTGGCATCACCGAGATCGGCGCCGTCAAGGTGCGTGGTGGCGAGGTGCTCGGAGAGTTGCAGACCCTAGTCAACCCGGGCGAGCCGATCCCCTCGTTCATCGCCGTCCTTACCGGCATCACCAACGGCATGGTCGCGACCGCGCCGCAGATCGACGCCGTCCTGCCTGCGTTTTTGGAGTTCGCGCGTGACTGCGTGCTCGTGGCGCACAACGCACCGTTCGACCTCGGATTCCTCAAGGCCGCCTGCACTGGGCTCGGTGTCAACTGGCCCGGCTTCGATTCGATCGACACGGCGCGGCTCGCGCGGCGCGTGCTGACCAGTGACGAAGCGCCGAACTGCAAGCTGGCCACGCTGGCCCGCGTACTGCACGCGAGTGTGCAGCCGACACACCGCGCACTCGACGACGCACGCGCCACCGTCGACGTCCTGCACGTGCTGTTCGAACGCCTCGGCGGGCTCGGTGTGCACTCACTTGAGGAGTTGCGCACGTTCACCGGGCAGGTCACCGCGCAGCAGCGCAGCAAGCGCCATCTCGCAGAGGTGATGCCGCACTCCCCCGGCGTCTATGTGTTCCGAGACGAACGAGGGCGCGTTCTCTATGTCGGCAAGGCAAAAGACCTACGCACCAGGGTGCGCACGTACTTCACGTCGTCAGAGATGCGGCAGCGCATCATCGAGATGGTCGCGATCGCACACGACGTCACCCCGATCGTTTGCAGCACCGACCTCGAGGCGCAAGTGCGCGAGCTGCGGCTGATCGCGCAACACAAGCCGCCGTACAACCGTCGCTCGAAATATCCCGAGCGCTCGGTGTGGGTGAAGCTCACCGTCGAGCCGTTCCCGCGACTGTCGATCGTCCGTGGCGTGAAGGCCGACAAAGGCAGCTACCTAGGTCCGTTCTCGTCGACCCGCTCAGCGGAACTAGCCGTTGCGGCGGTCCACGAAGCTGTCCCGATACGGCAGTGTCGCGCGCGGCTGCATCCACGGCGTCCGGTATCGGCCTGCGTCCTTGCCGAGATGGGCAGATGCGGAGCGCCATGTGACGGTAGCGAGAGCATCGACGAATACGCCGCCCACGTCACTGCTGTGCGAGACGCCATCGAGAGCGATGCGCGCGGTGTCGTGAAGACGTTGCTGCGCCGCATCGAAACGCTCGCAGCGATGTTGCGTTACGAAGACGCGGCCGCCCAGCGTGATCGGCTCGCCGCGTTCATCCGGGCGGCTGCCCGCGGGCAACGACTCTCCGCGCTGGCCGGCTGTGCCCAGTTGGTGGCTGCCAGACCGACGCCCGAGCATGGCTACGAGGTGGTCGTCGTCCGGCACGGCCGGCTCGCAGCGACCGGCACGATCCCTCCTGGGGCGGCGCCGCGACCCTACGTCGATGCGCTGATCGCAACGGCTGAGACGGTCGTGCTCGACAGCACGGCGGCCGGCGCTACCGCGGCAGCCAGCGCAGAAGAAATCGAGTGTGTGCTGCGATGGCTCGATTCGCCGGGCGTCAGGCTCGTCGAGGTTGACGGTTCGTGGTCGTGTCCGGCTCATGGCGCGGGTGGGCAACGAGTTCTCCTCGACCTCGCGATCGAACTCGAGTCTGATCCCGACCCATTCGCCGACCGGCGTGGCCTACGACCGGTGCATCGGCCGGCTCGCGCGAGCTAGTCTTCCGAGCGTGATCACCGCCATCGTGCTCGTGAAGACCGCCGTCGACCGGGTGCCCGACGTCGCACAGGCCATCGC
Organism: Acidothermaceae bacterium; assembly: GCA_036510735.1. Lineage (GTDB taxonomy): Bacteria > Actinomycetota > Actinomycetes > Acidothermales > Acidothermaceae > PALSA-607. The sequence continues at coordinate 4,041 of DATCDK010000254.1, forward strand.
CGCGTTGCAGGCCGTGACTGAGGTCTACTCGGTCACTGGCGAGTTCGACTTGGTGGCGATGGTCAGGGTGCGCCAGCACGAAGAACTCGCCGAGGTCATTCCCGGAGGCCTGAACAAGGTCGACGGCGTGCTCTCGACTGAGACGCATGTGGCCTTTCGCACCTACTCGCGGCACGACCTCGAGTCGGCGTTCTCGCTCGGCCTCGGCGACAGCTAGCCAGCCGCGCGGGCGGCCCTCAACCGCGCGGGCGGCCCTCAACCGCGCGGGCGGCCCTTAACCAGCCGCGCGGGCGGCCCTTAGCCAACCGCGCGGGCGGCCAGGCTCGCCGCGATCCAGACATCGAGCTTGCGGGCACCTGAGCCGTCGTCTAACGCCATCTCGCACCTGGCCATGGCCGCCTCGAGCTGCTCGACCAGTCGGGCCGCGTCGGGACCTGCGTAGGCGACCAACCCTGCGGCTGCGTTGAGCACGACCGCGTCGCGCACCGCGCCCTTCTCCCCCGCCAGCAGGCGGCGCACGACGTCGGCATTGTGCGCAGCGTCGGCGCCCCGCAGGTCATCAGGCTGCGCGGGCTTCAACCCGAGCGCGACCGGATCGAGCACGCTGGCCGTCACGGTGCCGTCGTTGACGACCCACACCTGCGATGTCGTGGTGGTCGTGAGCTCGTCGAGCCCGTCATCGCCCCGAAAGATCAACGCTCGGTTGCCGCGCTTGGCCAGCACCCCAGCCATGACGGCCGCCATTCTCGAATCCGCGACGCCGACAGCATTCGCCGTTGGACATGCCGGATTGGTGAGCGGGCCGAGGAAGTTGAACACGGTCGGAACGCCGAGTTCACGACGCGGGACGGCGGTGTAGCGAAACGCAGGATGGAAGACCGGCGCGAAGCAAAAACCAATGCCAGCCTCGGCGACACAGGACGCGACGCCTGTACCGGGCAGATCGATGGCGACGCCGAGTGCTTCGAGGACGTCGGCCGAACCACACGACGACGACGCGGCGCGGTTGCCGTGCTTGGCGACCGGCACGCCGGCCGCCGCAG
>DATCDK010000255.1:0-6494 GCA_036510735.1 Acidothermaceae bacterium
GGCAGCACCGCCCAAGGAGTCGATGCTGAAAGCGCTCGGCAAGGGTGAGGGTGCGCTGAACATCATCGTCTGGGCTGGGTACGCCGAAGACGGTTCCGATGACAAGACGGTCGACTGGGTGCACCCCTTCGAGCAGGCGACCAGTTGCAAGGTGAATGCAAAAGTCGGCAACACCTCCGACGAGATGGTCACGTTGATGAAGACGGGCCAGTACGACGGTGTCTCTGCATCGGGTGACGCCACGCTGCGGCTCATCTATGGCGGAGACGTCGCGCCGGTGAACACCGCGTTGGTGCCGAACTACGCGACGATCTCGACCTTCTTGAAGGACCAGCCGTGGAACTCGGTGAACGGCCAGATGTACGGCATCCCGCACGGTTGGGGAGCCAACGTCTTGATGTGGAATCCGAAGGTCGTGACAACGGCCCCGACGTCGTGGAGTTCGGTCTTCGACCCGAGCTCGCCGTACAAGGGCAAGATCACCGCCTATGACTCGCCCATCTACATCGCTGACGCCGCTCTCTACCTGGAGAAGACCCAGCCGAACCTGAAAATCACCAACCCGTACGCGCTCGACCAGACCCAGTTCAATGCAGCGATTGCGGTGCTCAAGGCGATGAAGGCGAACTGGAGCCGGCCATGGTCGGCCTACACCGACGAGGTCGAAGACTTCGAGAGTGGCGCGACCGCGATTGGTACGGCGTGGCAGATCAACGCGAACCTGATCAACGGTGACAAGAAGGTGACCGTCGACACGACGGTGCCGACCGAAGGGGCGACCGGGTGGTCCGACACCTGGATGGTCTCGTCGAAGGCGAAGCATCCGAACTGCATGTATGAGTGGATGAACTGGATCACCTCAGCCGAGACCAACGCAGCTGTTGCTCAATGGTTTGGTGAAGCACCGGCGCAGACCAAGGCATGCGCGATCGCAGCAGCCGGCTTCTGCGACCAGTTCCACGCCCTTGACGCCGCCTACGCGTCGAAGATCTCGTACTGGACGACGCCGACGACGCAATGCCTCGACGGTCGCGGCAACATCTGCGTCGACTACGCGCAGTGGACCCAAGCCTGGACGACGATCAAGGGGTGACTGCTCCTTCTACACGGACGGAGGGGACGCCGACAGCCAGGCGGCTGTCGGCGTTCCTCTACCGTCATGAACGGCTGCGGCTAGCGGGTCTGCTCACCCCGCCGGTGCTGTGGCTCGTCGTGCTCTATCTCGGATCGCTCGGCGTCATGCTGGTGAGTTCGCTGTGGAGCGTCGACAGTTTCACCGGCGATCTGGTGAAGAAGACGTCGTTCGCGAACTACCACATCCTCTTCACGCAGAGCGTGTATCGCACAGTCGCGCTACGCACCGTCGGCATCGCACTCGGCGTCACCGTCATCGACCTCTTACTCGCCCTGCCGCTGGCGCTGTTCATTTCCAAGGTCGTGCGGAGCCGTCGCGTGCGGTACGCGTTGCTCATCATGGTGACGATGCCGCTGTGGGCTTCGTATCTCGTCAAGGGCTACGCCTGGCGCATCATGTTCGACAAGGGCGGTGTCATCGACTGGGTGCTGTCGCCACTTGGCCTGCACGGGCCCGGTCTCGGCCTTACGGCAACGGTCGTGGCGCTTGCCTACTTGTGGCTGCCCTACATGGTGTTGCCCGTGTACGCCGGTCTCGAGCGACTGCCGGCCTCGCTGCTTGAGGCATCTGCTGACCTTGGCGCGGCCACGACGCGAACACTGCGATCCGTCGTGCTGCCCTTGCTGATTCCGTCGATCGCCGCGGGTTCTATCTTCACGTTCTCACTGACGCTCGGCGACTACATCATGGTGAAGATCGTCGGTGGCACGACGCAGATGTTCGCCAACATCGTCTACGACAATGTGGGCGTCGCAGGCAACTTGCCGTTCGCAGCGGCCGCCGCGGTGTTCCCGATCGTCGTCGTCGTGGCTTACTTGTTCGCTGTCCGTCGTACCGGTGCACTCGAGAACCTCTAGGTGGTGCGACCGTGACTTTCAGCAGGCGTGCGAAGGTGATGTTCGGCTGCATCGCCGCAATCGCGTTGGCCTTCATCTACGCGCCGCTGATCGTCGTCCTCGTCAACTCTTTCAATGTCTCGAAAGTTTTTTCGTGGCCTCCGCGCAGCTTCACACTGTCATGGTGGAACAAGGCGCTAGTGAACCAAGGCGTCCGCGAAGCGGTGCTGACCAGCGTCAAGGCCGGCCTCGGCGCCACGGCGATCGCCCTTGTGCTCGGCTCGATGTTTGCCGCGGCTGTCGTGCGCTACCACTGGTTCGGCCGCGAAGCATTGAGCCTCGTGGTGATCCTGCCGATCGCCCTGCCGGGAATCGTGACCGGCATCGCGCTCAACTCGGCCTTTCGCACCGTGCTCGTACCGCTCGGCATTTCGTTTGGGCTCTTCACCGTCGTCCTCGGGCATGCCACGTTCTGCATCGTCGTCGTGTTCAACAACATCGCGGCCCGGCTGCGACGTACCGGCCAAACGCTGCAAGAGGCATCGATGGACCTTGGCGCATCGACCTGGCAGACCTTCCGCTTCGTCACGCTGCCCGCCGTCCGGTCGGCGCTTGTGGCTGGCGCCCTGCTCTCGTTTGCGCTCTCCTTCGACGAGATCGTTGTCACGTCGTTCACCGCTGGCCCCGGCATCCAAACGCTGCCGCAGTGGATCTTCAACAATCTGTTCCGGCCCAACCAGGCGCCGATCGTCAACGCGGTCGCGGCCGCGCTCGTCGTCCTGTTCATCATTCCGGTCTACCTCGCCCAGCGGCTGTCCGAAGGCGGCGCGGGTGGCCGCATCTGAATCTCCGGAATGTCGGGGTGTTGGATACGTTGAAGGTGGCTAGCACGCACCATCGATCGAGACGGGACATCCAAAGATGCGCTATCGCAAGATCGGGCGCGGCGCCTACAAGTTCAGAGTGAGCGCGATCGGTCTTGGTGAGATGCCGCTGTCGGTTGCCGGGCGACCCGACCGGGCGCAGGCGATCAACACCATCCACGCCGCACTCGACGCAGGCATGACCTTCATCGACACGGCTGATGCCTACTGCCTGAACGCTGGCGACGTCGGCCATGGCGAGCGGCTGGTCGCAGCCGCGCTGGAGTCCTACAAATCTGACACGACCGGCATTCTGGTGGCCACCAAGGGCGGGCATACGCGCGGTCCCGACGGCTCGTGGAGCGTCGACGGGCGACCCGAGTACATCAAGCGGGCGGCCGAGCAGTCGCTGAAAGCACTCGGAGTGCCGGCCATCGGCCTCTATCAGTTCCATCGTCCAGACCCGCGGGTGCCTTACGCCGACAGCATCGGGGCGATCAGCGAATTGCTCGACGAAGGCAAGATCGTGCTCGCCGGCATTTCGAACGCGAACGTCACTCAGATCGCCCTCGCGGATCGCATTCTCGATGAGCGTCTCGCGGTCGTGCAGAACCAGTTCGCGCCGAACTTCCGTTCGTCTGAGAGTGAGTTGAACTACTGCCGCGACAACGGAATTGCCTTCCTGCCATGGAGTCCGCTCGGTGGTATCGGCAACGCAAGCGGCATCGAGCGACGCTACCCAGCGTTCGTCAAGGTCGCAGCGGCCCGCGGTATCAGCGCGCAACAGGCCACCCTTGCCTGGATGCTGGCGAAGGGGCAAAACGTGATCCCGATCCCAGGTTCGAGCCGGCCCGAAACGGCGGTTGCATCCGCGGCCGCGGCTGACATCGAGCTCACCGTCGAAGAAGTCGCCTTGCTGGATGCCGCATGAAGGTGCGTGCGGCCCGCTTGATCGAGCACGGCAAGCCGCTCGAGGTGCAGCAGGTAGAACTTCCAACACCGGCGGACGACGAGGTGTTGGTCGAGTTGGCATACGGCGGGGTGAATCCGGTCGACGGCTACAACGCGGCCGGCAAGGTGAATCCCGACGGTCCACTGCCGCGCACCTTGGGCGCGGAGGCAGTCGGTCACGTCGACGGCGTGCCGGTCATCGTGGCCGGCCACGGCCTCGGCTCTACCCGTGATGGCGTGTTTGCCGAGGCGGTGGTGGTTCCCCGCGACGCCCTCGTGGAAGTGCCCAACGGCGTCGATTTGCGTGACGCGGCGGCGGTCGGGATCGTCGGTCTCACGGCCTTCAGCGTCGTCGAGCTCGCCGAGATCGGGCCGGCTGATCGGGTTCTCGTGTTGGCCGGGAGCGGCTCGGTGGGTCTGTCCGCGATCTCCTACGCGGCCTCGAAAGGCGCGCAGGTGTGGGGGCAGACGACGAACGCCGACAAGGCCGACGCCATCGTCGCGATGGGTGCAGCGCAGGCGGTCGTCTCCGATGCGGCCGGTCTGACGGCCGCTATCCAGGCTTTCGAGCCGACCGCCGTGCTCGACTCGCTCGGCGGGGAGTTCACGCCCGCCGCGCTGGCCGCGCTGGTGCCTCGCGGTCGGTTGGTGGTCTTCGGCACGAGCGCGGGGCCCGAGGTCACGATCCAGTTGCAGCCGCTGTACCGCAAGTACCAGCGGATACTCGGTTTCGGCAGCCTTGGCGTCTCCGCATCCGAGCGGCGCGAAGGCATTGCTGGAACTCTGCGGGCGATCGCCGACGGGAAGCTGCGGATCCACATCGGCGCTGAGCTCGGCCTCGACGAGGTCGGGGAGGCGTTCGCGCTGGTTGCCGGTCGCAAGGTGACCGGCAAGGTGATCCTGAAGCTGCGGTGACCGGTCTCGTGCGCACGACGATGTCCCGTGCGCGATGATGTCCCGTGCCCAATGTCATGTTGAGTTGGCAGGCCGCCGCGCTGATCGGGGTTGCCTGCTTCGCGGTGGCGACGGTGGCCGAGCGGGTCGCGCGCGACGCGGACGGCGCAGCCACAGGTAACGGCGATCGAGGCAGGGCTTCTCGGGTCATCTTCGCGATCGCGCCGTTCGGCCGGGAGATCGGCATCATCTTCGGCCTCTACGCGCTCTGGCAGATCGCCGGTGGCTATTCGCTAGGGCACACCGATGAGGCCGTGAAGCGCGGGCAGTGGATTTGGGCTCACGAGCGCGCGTGGCACTTTCCGAGTGAGGCTGCGCTGCAGCGGCCGATCCTCGGACACCCGTTGTTGGTGCAGGTAGCCAACATCTACTACGCGACCATGCACTTCGGGATGCTGCTCGCCGTCCTGCTATGGCTGTTTATCCGCCATCGCGACGCGTACCGCCGCACCCGCACGTTGGTCGTGCTGACGACAACTGCGTGCCTGCTTGTAGCGCTGATTCCCGTCTCGCCGCCGCGTCTCATCCACGTCGGCATGGTCGATACCGCGGCGGCTTATGGGCAGTCGGTGTACGCGGCGACCGGCCAGCTTGGCGCCGATCAATACTCGGCAATGCCGTCCGTGCATGTGGCCTGGGCGTTTCTGGTTGCGATCGCCGTGATCGGCGCTACTCGCAGCCGGTGGCGGTGGCTCATCCTCCTGCACACAATCGCGACCGTGTACTTCGTCGTCGTGACAGCGAATCACTTCTGGCTCGACGGGGTAGTCGCCGTCGCGTTGCTCGAAATCTCCCTTGTTATACAGGTGTTTTCGCGATGGATAGTGCTGCGCCGACGCCAACCCACCCGACGTCCGATCGATGAACGGGACGCCGAGCTGCAGCCCGCCGACGCGAACTGACCGTTAGTTGCCGGTCAAGGAGAAGTGCTGGTAGTCGGGGTCGGCCCAGACGCCGCCCCACTTCCAGCCCACCGCTGCGAATGCGTTGACGAGTTGTCCGCCGGGCACCGCCATGCCCGGGCGATACGGCGTCCGCTTGCCATAGGCCGCAGCTTGCGGCGACGGCAACACCTGGCCGTTGAACACGTAAGGATTCTCGACGGTGTTCACATCGATGGCTTCGCCGTATGCGTGGGCCGACCATTTCGGTGGTCCGTTCGCGACGGCGTAGCGACAGTTGAACGCAGCGGTGTTATCCGCGGCCGTCGACGCCGAGTCGCTTCCGCCGAATGCAGAGACGGGGATCATCGTGCGGATTGGGAAGTGCTCCGCATACAGCGTGCGGAACACCTGGGTGGTCGCCGGCACCACCGACGCCGCGATTACCAGCGTGCCCATGTGCGGCTTCGCATCGAAGCCCCAGTAGGTCATCGTCAGGTTGCGCAGCTGCGCCGGACCGACCGGGCAGGTCGGAGCCCCTGCGTGCCAGCTCTTGCCGAGCTGCGCCGCAGTGACGGGCGTGGCAGTCGCAACGAACACATCCGGGACGGCGGCAGCTTGGCTAGTCGGAGACGGCGCGGGAACGGGGTGGCCGATCGCCGTTGGTGGGGACGCCGTGGGCCGGCTCGGTGCCTTGGGCCGGGCGGATGGGCTCTTGCTCGGCGAAGGGCTCGCCGACGGGCTGGTGCTCGCGGTTGGAGTTGGGCTCGCCGCTGCTGGGCTCGAGGCGACGGGCGCCCCCGGTTGGGAAGACGCGATCGCCGAGGCTGGCGATGACGCGGGTGCTGCTGGGCTGGAGACTCCTGAGCCGGCG
>DATCDK010000256.1:0-5883 GCA_036510735.1 Acidothermaceae bacterium
GTGCTCTACGTGATGATGCGCGGTATCAGGAAGCACTACGACATGGTGAAGGCCGAGCTCTACGCCGACGTTGACGACGAGCGAACCTTGCCCTCGCGCGTACACGCAATCGTGTTGCTATCGAAGTTGCACAAGCCCACGATGCGGGCGCTGGCCTACGCACGCGCGACTCGCCCATCGGTACTCGAAGCCGTGACGGTCAACGTCGATAGCGAGGAAACCGCTGCGCTCGAAGCCGAATGGGAACGCCGCGGGCTGCCGGTGCCGTTGAAGGTGCTTGACTCGCCGTACCGCGAAGTGACCCGCACGATCGTCGACTACATCCGCTCGATCCGTCGCAGTAGCCCGCGCGACGTCGTCACGGTGTTCATCCCCGAGTATGTCGTCGGTCACTGGTGGGAGCACCTGTTGCACAACCAGAGCGCACTGCGGCTGAAGGGCCGGTTGCTCTTCTCGCCGGGAGTCATGGTGGTGAGCGTGCCGTGGCAATTGAAGTCGTCGATCGCGGCCGCCGCGCAACTCGACGAGGCACTGACGCCGGATGGACCGACCGGCACGTGACGCCATTGGCCGTCGGTGCGCTGATCGAAGTCGAGGTCGGCCCGCCTGCGCATGGCGGTTCCTGCGTAGCTCGACACATCGGGCAGGTGGTGTTCGTGCGGCACGCGCTGCCGGGCGAGCGGGTGCGTGCGCGCATTACTGAGCAGTCGAAGCACTTTGCGCGCGCCGATGCGGTCGATGTGCTTACCCCGTCTGTTCACCGCGTCGTCCCGCCGTGTCCTGCTGCGAGGCCTGGCGGGTGCGGCGGGTGCGATTGGCAGCACGCGGACGCCGGGTATCAGCGCGACATCAAGGCCGCGATCGTCATGGAGCAGTTGCAGCGACTGGCCGGCATCACCCGCAGTGTCGTTGTCGAAGCGTTGCCCGGCGACGGGTTCGGCTGGCGCACCCGCGTGCGTTTCTCGGTCGACGGAACAGGTCGCGCAGGATTTCGGCGGCATCGCTCGCACCAGGTCGAGGTGATCGAGCGCTGCCCGATCGCCCATCCGCTCGTCGAAGCGGCCGGCATCGAGAGCGCTCGATGGGACGGCGTGAGCGAGGTCGAGGTCGCCGCATCGGTCGGATCGGGCGAGTGCTTAGTGCGCACTGCCGCGGGCCGGGGCGCGACGATGCGGGTACGGGAGGGCGGCGCGCTGTCCGAAGCGGCGGCCGGGCGCAGCTGGCGGGTGAGCCCCGGCGGATTCTGGCAGGTACACCCGGCCGCGGCCGACGTGTTGACCGATGCCGTGATGACGGGATTGCGTCCGCGCGTCGGCGACCGGGCACTCGATCTGTATGCGGGTGTCGGCTTGTTCGCCGGATCGCTTGCGGCCGCAGTCGGACCCAGTGGGTACGTCACCGCGGTCGAGTCGTCGACCGTCGCGACTCGGGATGCGGCATCGAACCTGGCCGACCTGCCGCAGGCCCACCTGCTTCGAGCCGATGTCGCGACAGCGTTGGGCAGCCCCCAGCAGTTTGGTGCAGTCGACATCGTCGTCCTCGATCCGCCACGCTCAGGGGCCGGTGCGGCGGTGGTCAAAGGCATCGCCGGGTTGCGCCCGCGAACGATCGCGTACGTTGCGTGTGATCCCGCGGCACTTGCGCGGGACCTCGCTAGCTTCTCGCAGGCTGGGTACGTCCTCGCCGAGCTCCGCGCCTTCGACATGTTCCCCCAGACGCACCACGTGGAATGTGTCGCGATCCTGACTGCCGCGACCGATGGGAATGTCACCGGATGAAAGCCACCTTGCTGCTCTGCGATGCCGCGCAGGTCGACCCCGCCGGCAAGGTGCACATCCTGGGCGCCGGCTGGACCGTCGTTTCCGTTGCCCGCGGCGCACCTGTCCTGGCGCATGCGGTGGTGGCGATCGTGCACGTGCCCTGGCACGAAACCCATGAGCCGCATCGGCTGCGGCTGCGTCTTGAGGACGAGGACGGGCGACCCGTCATGATCGGGCCCGCGCCCGACCAGCTGACCCCGCTGATCCACGAACAGCAGATCGAGGTGGGCCGCCCGCCCGGTGCACCCGAGGGCATCACCTTCGATGTGCCCGTCGTCGTCTCGGTCGGTCCCGGGATGCCGCTCACCGAGGGTCGCTACAGCTGGCGCCTGGAGATCGACGGCGCCAGCGACGAGGACTGGTTCGTCAGTTTCCACGTCCGGGTGACCTGAGCTCCCGATACGTTTCAGCAGGTGACGGCCGGGTGCTCCAAGCAGTACGGTTGTACTGTTTGGACGGCGAGAGCGGAGGCAAGCGGTGGATAGCTTCGGTAGTCGTGGCAGCCTGCAGGTCGGGCCAGCGGCGTATGAGATTTTCCGCCTCAGTGCCGTGCCTGGGTCGGCACGGCTGCCGTTCTCACTGAAGGTGCTGCTCGAGAACCTGCTGCGCACCGAGGACGGCGCGAACATCACCGCCGACCACGTGCGCGCGCTCGCCGGGTGGGACTCCCAAAGCGAGCCCGACACCGAGATTCAGTTCACCCCCGCGCGCGTGCTCATGCAGGACTTCACCGGCGTCCCGTGTGTCGTCGACCTTGCCGCCATGCGCGAAGCGATGGTCGCCCTCGGCGGTGACCCGGAGCGGATCAACCCGCTCAGCCCGGCTGAACTGGTGATCGACCACAGCGTGATCGCCGACGTCTTCGGTCGCGAAGACGCCTTCGTGCGCAACGCTGAGTTGGAGTTCGAACGCAACGCCGAGCGCTACCAGTTCCTGCGGTGGGGGCAGCGCGCATTCGCCGACTTCAAGGTGGTGCCACCCGACACGGGGATCTGCCACCAGGTCAATCTTGAATACCTCTCGCGGGTCATCTTCGACCGTGACGGCGTTGCGTATCCCGACACGCTGGTCGGCACCGATTCGCACACCACGATGGTCAACGGGCTCGCCGTGCTCGGGTGGGGAGTCGGTGGCATCGAAGCCGAGGCTGCCATGCTCGGCCAGCCGATCAGCATGCTGATTCCGCGGGTCGTCGGCTTCAAACTGTCGGGTGTGTTGCCGGACGGCGCGACGGCGACAGACCTGGTGCTCACGGTCACCGAGATGCTGCGCGGTCACGGCGTCGTCGGGAAGTTCGTCGAGTTCTACGGCCCCGGTGTCACCAATGTGCCACTCGCCAACCGCGCAACTATCGGCAACATGAGCCCCGAATATGGCTCGACGTGTGCCATCTTCCCGATCGATGACGAGACCCTGCGCTATCTCAAATTCACTGGCCGCTCACCGGAGCGGATCGCGCTTGTCGAGGCCTACGCGAAGGAACAGGGTCTCTGGCACGACCCAGCCGCCGAGCCCGATTACTCCGAGCGTCTTGAGCTCGACCTCTCAACGGTCGTGCCGTCACTCGCGGGCCCGAAGCGGCCGCAGGATCGCGTGTCGCTCTCAGATGCGAAGGCGTCGTTTCGGAATGTTCTCGGCGGCTACGTGCAGAAGGTAGGTGGCAACGGCTCGCTCGACGAGGGTTCGGAAGAGTCCTTCCCCGCGAGCGATCCAGTGGCGATCGATCACGAACATGCCGAGGACAAGCCGGCGGGAGTGCTCAGCGCGGCGACCGGCGCGAATGACCGGTTGAGCGCCCGGGCCACGGTGACCCTCGACGACGGCACGGTCTGCGAGATCGACCACGGTGCTGTGGTCATAGCAGCGATCACGAGCTGCACGAACACGTCGAACCCTTCGGTCATGATCGGCGCGGCGCTGGTAGCAAAAAACGCTGTAGAGAAAGGGCTCTCACGCAAGCCCTGGGTGAAGACGACGCTGGCTCCCGGATCGAAAGTCGTCACCGACTACTACGACGCGGCCGGTCTGACGCCCTACTTGGAGAAGCTCGGCTTCAACCTGGTCGGTTACGGCTGCACGACCTGCATCGGTAACTCGGGCCCGCTCGACGACGCCATCTCAAAGGCTATCGCCGACCACGACATCGCGGCGGCCGCAGTGCTGTCGGGCAACCGCAACTTCGAGGGACGCATTCATCCGGACGTGAAGCTGAACTACCTCGGGTCGCCGCCGCTGGTTGTTGCGTACGCGTTGGCAGGTTCACTCGACATCGACATCACGACCGAGCCGCTCGGCATCGGCTCCGACGGCAACCCGGTCTACCTTCGCGACATCTGGCCGAGCGAGCGAGAGATCGCCGACGTTGTCGGCCAGGCGATTCAGTCGCAGATGTTCTCCGACAGCTACGGCGACGTCTTCGCTGGTGACGAGCGCTGGCAGGGGCTGCAGATTCCCGAGGGCAGCATCTTCGAGTGGGACGACGCGTCGACGTACGTGCGCAAGCCGCCGTACTTCGAAGGCATGGCTAGGCAGCCGGCACCCGTCACCGACATCAGTGACGCACGGGTTCTCGCGGTGCTCGGCGACTCGGTGACCACTGACCACATCTCGCCGGCCGGCAACATCAAGAAGGATTCGCCGGCCGGGGCGTACTTGCAGGAGCACGGCGTGCTGCCGCGCGACTTCAACTCCTACGGCTCGCGGCGGGGCAACCACGAGGTGATGATCCGCGGCACGTTCGCCAACATCCGTCTGCGCAACCAGCTGGCACCCGGTACCGAAGGCGGCGTCACTCGACACCTGCCCGATGGCGAAGCGATGACGATTTACGACGCCTCGACCCGCTACATCGCCGACGGCGTGCCGCTCGTGATCCTGGCGGGCAAGGAGTATGGCTCAGGGTCCTCGCGCGACTGGGCGGCCAAGGGCACCGCGCTGCTCGGTGTGCGGGCGGTCATTGCCGAATCGTTCGAGCGCATCCACCGCAGCAACCTGATCGGCATGGGGGTCCTGCCGCTGCAGTTCGCCGACGGGCAGACCCGCGACTCACTCGGGCTCACCGGCGAGGAGACGTTCACGATCGGCGGCCTCGCGGGGGCCGATCCGCTGCCGCGTGAGGTCACCGTGCAGGCCGGCACTCAGGATGGCCGGACGGTGCAGTTCCGGGCCGTGGTCAGGATCGATACGCCGGGGGAGGCGGACTACTACCGCCACGGCGGCATCATGCAGTTCGTGTTGCGCTCGCTGCTCGAGCCCGCCTGAAAACGCACCACCTCTGTGTCCGGTGCGACTGTGTGACTGCCGTGACTCCCTATTAGACTGGCGCGATCGCCCAGCAGAACCGCCCAGGCGTCGACACGGTGAGGTGAAGGTCCACGTGAGTCTCCTCGAGTCTGTCGAGGGCCCTGACGACCTCAAGCGGCTCGACGTCGCCCAGCTGCCCCAGCTCGCCGAAGAGATCCGCGACTTCCTGGTCAGTGCGGTCGCGAAGACCGGCGGACATCTCGGGCCGAACCTCGGTGCGGTCGAGCTCACCATCGCGCTGCACCGCGTCTTCAACTCACCGACCGAGCCGATCATCTTCGACACCGGTCACCAGGCCTACGTGCACAAGCTGTTGACCGGACGCCGGGAAGCGTTCGCGAAGTTGCGCCAGCGCGGCGGCCTGTCGGGCTACCCGAACCGTGACGAATCCGAGCACGACTGGGTCGAGAACTCGCACGCGTCGACTGCGCTGTCTTATGCCGATGGACTCGCGAAGGCATTCGCGGTGCGCGGTGAGAAGCGAACCGTTGTGGCCGTCGTCGGTGACGGTGCACTTACCGGTGGCATGTGCTGGGAAGCACTTAACAACATCGCCGCCGCGAAGGATCACTCCGTTGTCGTGCTCGTTAATGACAACGGCCGCTCGTACTCCGAAACGATCGGCGGTCTCGCCGAGCACCTCACAACGCTGCGCACGAATCCGCGTTACGAGAAGGCACTCGAGAAGGTGCGCGAAGTCCTCACCCGCACGCCGCTTGTCGGCGACCCGCTGTTCGACGCCCTCCACGGCATCAAGCGT
>DATCDK010000257.1:0-3993 GCA_036510735.1 Acidothermaceae bacterium
AACGGCGGCTCATTGACGCCCGCCGCACCGAAGTCGCTCGCTTCCGCCGCGAAGAGGCGACCCTCGCCGAGCCGGTGCCAGCCACAACAGAAGAGGGCGACGACACCCTCTTCCTGCTCTTCTGCTGCTGCCACTCTGACCTCACACCCGCGTCCCAGGTGGCACTGACCCTGCGCGCGGTCGGCGGCCTCACCACTCGCGAGATCGCTGACGCCTTCTACGTCCCCGAAGCGACGATGGCCCAGCGGATCAGCCGGGCCAAGCGCGACCTGCAGGGTCGCCGACTCGACCAGCCGGGCGACCTCGCTGTCGTGCTGCGTGTGCTCTACCTCGTCTACACAGCTGGCCACTCCGGTCGCGTCGACCTGGCGAGCGAGGCAATCCGACTCGGCCGCCAACTCACCCTTGCCACCGAAGAGCCGGAGGCGCGCGGGCTGCTCGCGCTGATGCTTCTCAACCACGCCCGCCTCGCGGCGCGACTCGACTCGCAGGGCCGGATCGTCACCCTCGACCGGCAGGACCGCAGCCTCTGGGACACCCGCGAGATTGCCGAGGGCGTGCGCGTGCTGCAGTCGGCGCTAGCTGTGCAGCGGTTCGGCCGCTACCAGAACGAGGCCGCGATCGCCGCCCTGCACGACGACGCGGCGAGCACCGAGGAGACCGACTGGCCGCAGATCCTCGCCTGGTACGACGACCTCGTCGCCCTCACCGACAATCCGGTGCGCCAGGATCCGGCTGCGGTGCTCGGGCGCGCGGTCGCGGTCGGCCACGTTCTCGGTGCCGCCGCCGGGTTACGCGAAACCGACCGACTGCGTGACGTGATCGGCGAGCGGCACCGTTGGCACGCCGTCCGCGCTCACCTGCACGAGATGGGCGGCGACCTCCCTGCGGCCGCCTCGGCATATGCCGAGGCGGCTCGCCTCGCGACGAACGTGGCCGAGCGCGACCACTTGGTCCGCCAAGCCGCGCGCGCGGGCAGCTTGACCGAGGATGCCTAACATCGACGTCTCAGCACTCGCATTTATGAGGCGCGCTGGATGTTGATGTCGCCGAGTTCAGTGCGCGCGCGTACGGCGACGGTCTGCTCGGACGGATCAGGAGCGCGGTCGCTGACGAGTTCGTTGCGCACGTGTCCGTTCTTCGACGACAGGTCGAGCCAAGCGGGGACGCCGGGCCGGACCCCGATCGTGACCTCGCCGAGGCCGCTCTCGACCTGGATGGAACCGCTAGAAACCTCGCCTAGCCGGATGCTGCCGTAGGCGGTCTTCGCCGCAACGGAGGCGAGCGCCTTCGTGATGTCGAGGTCGCCGAAGGAGAGTTTGACGTCGACGTCGCCGCCGGACTCCTCGACCGCGATGGAGCCGTGCGATGCCTTGAGCGTCGCGTCGCCGGCGACTGTGCCAACCCGTATCCGACCGAAGTCGGTCGTGATCTCGATGCCGCCCTCGGCGGCGCCGAGGGTCGCGTTGCCGTGCGAGGTGCGCAGCCAGAGGTCGCCCGTCGTGTCGATATCCACGCCGCCCATCGAGCTCTTGATACGGGTGGCGCCGAGGCGTCCGACGGTACGAACGGCGCCGACCGCAGACTCGACGGTAAGGCGCGAACCGTTTGGCAGTTCAACTTTCACATCGATCGATTCGCTTGGGCCGAACCAACTGATGCGCGGTCGCGGTCCGACGACAGTGACCCTCTCGCCGTCGAACTCGACTTTGGTTTCCTCCGCGCCTCGGCGGTCGACCGTCTTCGCGGGATTTGTCGGCGACACGGTCACGACGGTGTCGGCGCGGTCACTGGCGATGACCTCGATCGCGCCGACCTGCAGGTTGATGGCGAGGTCGATGGGAGTGGGGGTTTGGTAGCTGGGCATGCTGACGCTTGCCTTTCTCTGGGCGTGATGGGCTGACCCCGCGGGTTCGCGTGGGCGGTGAGTGTTGGTGAGCTGAGCGGCTAGCGGGCCCAGCCCGCGAAGTTGTCGCCTCTGCGCAGTGTGCGCTGCTCGGATCGTCGTTGTTTGGGTTGGACCGCTGCCGCAATCGCACGGACCAGCCAGGTGTTGACGGACAGACCGTCGGCCGCGGCCGCCTCGTCGACTCGCGCCTTGAGAGCGTCGGGCAGGCGAAGCGTCGTGCGCGAGGTGCTCGCGTCGTCGGGGTCGACAGTCGCGGGTGGTGCGTCGTCGGTATCGGCCTCACTGGTCGCCTGGGTCACGACGAATTCGATGTCGCGCCCGCGCAGCCGCAGGTCAACCGAGCCGGGTGCGAGGTCGCGGGTGATCTCGCCGGCCGCGGCTGAGAGAACATCGAGCAGCACCAGCCGGGCGGCGGCATCGAGTCCGGCGGCGAGTCGCTCCGCGACGGCGCGGGTGTCCTGCGCCCCGTTCTCCGCGGCATCAACCAGCTGGCGCCGAAGGTCACTGACGTACGGTCCGAGTTCCATGTCACCAGAATGACACCACTATGGTGTCACGTCAAGTCATTATGGTGTCAGGTCGCGCCATCGCGGTGTCAGAAACCCGAAATGAGGGTTCACGGCGCCCACTCCCGGTGGAACCAGCGACGAATGCGCTCGGAACCGAACGCGATCTTGTCGGCGGCCAACTCAACGGAGGGACCCTCGAGCACGCCCGCGGGTCGCTGGCCGCTGAGGAAGGTGACGTCGACCTTGGCAATCGTGTCGTGCCCGAAATCCAGGTAGCAGATACCGCGCCCGTCGTAGGTCATCGACGGAGCGACACCTCGCAGGTGCGCGCTGATCTGCGCAGCGACGACGGCCCCTTGACCCTCGGCAAACACGCCCGCTTTCGGCGTCCCAACGCTTGTCACATCTCCGACCGCGTACACACCGGGAAACGTCGTCTCCAACGTGAGCGGATTGACCGGGATCCACCCGTCGACCGTCATGCCGGCCTCGACCACCACCGCTGGTGCGTGGTGTCGCGGGACGCCGAGGAAGAGGTCGTAGGGAAACTCCGCGCCACCGCTGGTTACTGCCACCTTGCGGTCCGGATCCAATCGCGCCACCAACTCGCCCGGATGCCAGTCGATGCCGCGTTCGGCGAAGGCTGCGAGCACGGCCTGCGACGCCTCAGGGGACGGCGGGATCGGCACACCGAATGGCATCACTAGCGACACGTGAGACGACTCGAGCAGACCCCGGTCATGCAGAAACAGATGTGACAGCAGCGCCGTTTCACTCGGCGCCGGCGGGCACTTGAACGGCGTGGACGTCACACCGATCACGATGCGCCCGCCGCGGAATTGCGCCAATGCGTCGCGAGCAGCGAACGCACCGGCAACCGTGTAGAACTCGTACCCATCCTCGACAAGCCCGGGTGTCGCGGCAGGATCGAGGTCGGCACCAAGCGCGACGACCAAGACGTCGGCCTCAAATGTTTCGTCGTCGGTAACGACCGTGCGTGCTACTGGGTCGATAGCGCGAACCGTCGACTGCACGAACTGCACGCCGGGCCCCGCGACATCGACGTACCGATGCAGGACGTGCTCGGCAGTCGCTCGGCCGAACATCACGTCGAGCTTCGAGAATCCGAACACGAAACCCTCTGCACGATCGATCAGTACGACGTCGGCCTTGTCGCCGAATTCCTCCGACAATCTGGTCGCAAGTTCGAGTCCACCAAAACCTGCTCCGGCAATCACCACACGCATCCGCGCAGCCTAGAGCCCACCTAGGGTTCGCGGCGAACCATCCGGAAGCCACCCGCGAGCAGCGTGATCGCCACGTAGCCGCCCAGCACGGCGAGGCCGGTCCAGGGCGCGAACGCGTTCGGGTCGTGATGCGCCGACATTGCCTGGACGCCGATTTGCGACGGCAGCCATCGTGACGCCTGCAGCACCATGCTGGCCGGAAGAATCTGCACCAGGATCGGCGCCACCACGAGCAGGAATGCACTCATGATGATCGCGGCAGCCGACGTACGGACCAATGCGCCGAGCGCGATCCCCCACACGCACACGAGGATCAGGTAGACGACCC
>DATCDK010000258.1:0-11861 GCA_036510735.1 Acidothermaceae bacterium
CGACGTGCTGCCGCGGGTGCACGGCTCGGCACTGTTCGAGCGCGGCGAGACCCAGATCCTTGGCGTCACCACGCTGAACATGCTGCGCATGGAGCAGCAGCTCGACACGCTCGCTCCGGAGACTCGCAAGCGCTACATGCACAACTACAACTTCCCGCCGTACTCGACCGGTGAGACCGGTCGCGTTGGCTCACCGAAGCGGCGCGAGATCGGGCACGGCGCACTCGCCGAGCGCGCGCTCGTCCCGGTGTTGCCGTCGCGCGAAGACTTCCCCTACGCGATCCGGCAGGTGTCCGAGGCGCTCGGGTCCAACGGCTCGACGTCGATGGGTTCGGTGTGTGCGTCGACCATGGCGCTGTACGCGTCCGGTGTGCCACTACGCGCGCCGGTCGCAGGCATTGCGATGGGACTGATCTCCGACACCGTCGACGGTCACACGCAGTACGTCACCCTGACCGACATCCTCGGCGCCGAGGACGCGTACGGCGACATGGACTTCAAGGTCGCCGGTACTCGTGAGTTCGTGACGGCGCTGCAGCTCGACACCAAGCTCGACGGCATCCCGGCGTCGGTTCTTGCGGGCGCTTTGACCCAGGCCCGCGAGGCTCGGTTCACGATCCTCGATGTGATGGCGAAGGCCATCAGCGGTCCTGCCGAGATGTCGAAGTACGCGCCGCGGATCATCACGATCAAGATCCCGGTCGACCAGATCGGTGCGGTCATCGGGCCCAAGGGCAAGATGATCAACCAGATCCAGGACGAAACCGGCGCTGAGATCACCATCGAAGACGACGGCACGATTTACATCGGCGCGACCGATGGACCGAAGGCGGAAGCGGCTCGCGCGCAGATCAATGCGATCGCGAACCCGACGATGCCCGAGGTCGGCGAGCGCTACCTCGGCACCGTGGTGAAGACCACGGCGTTCGGTGCCTTCATCTCCCTTGTTCCTGGCAAGGACGGTTTGCTGCACATCTCCGAGCTGCGCAAGATCTCCGGCGGTAAGCGGGTCGAGAACGTCGACGATGTGGTCAAGGTCGGCGACAAGATCCAGGTCGAGATCAAGGAGATCGACCCGAGAGGCAAGCTGTCCCTCGTGCCGGTCGTCGAAGGCGACGGTGCTAGCCAGAGTGCGGCCGACGCTGTGGTGGTCGCACACGAGTGAGTCCACGTCAGCTGACCGAACAGAAGCCCGGTAGTACCAAGACGCTTATTCCTGGCGTGGACGGCGCGGTGGTCCGCCGCACCGTCCTGCCGGGAGGTCTTCGGGTCATCACCGAGGCAATGCCGACCGTGCGTTCTGTCTCGTTCGGTGTGTGGGTGGGTGTCGGCTCGCGCGACGAGACACCCGCACTCGCAGGAAGTTCGCACTACCTCGAGCACGTGCTGTTCAAGGGCACCAAGCGCCGCGATGCGTTAGAGATCTCGGCGGCGCTCGACGCGGTCGGCGGCGAGATGAACGCGTTCACGTCGAAGGAATACACCTGCTTCTATGCGCGTGTTCTCGACAACGATCTGCCGCTCGCCGTCGATGTCATCTCCGACATGATGACGTCGTCGGTCGTGCGCTCGTCGGACGTCGACTCCGAACGCGGCGTCATCCTCGAAGAGATCGCGATGCACGAGGACGACCCCGGCGACGTCGTGCACGACGCGTTCGCCGAGGCGCTGTTTGGTGACACGCCGCTGGGTCGCCCGATCCTCGGCACGGTCGCATCGATCAACGCGCTGCAGCGCAGCGCCATTCACGGTTACTACCGGCGCAGGTACCGGCCGGAGAACATGGTGATCGCCGCCGCTGGCAACCTCGACCACGCCAAGGTCGTGCGATTGGTGGCCAAGGCGTTCGGCGAGATGCTGAACGACGATGCTCAGATCGACCGCAAGCCGTCGCCGCCTCGTGTCGGCGGTCGGCCGCCGGTGCCGCGTTCGGGTGTGTCGCTGGTGCAGCGGCCGACCGAGCAGGCGCACCTGGTGCTCGGCGTCCCTGCCTTGTCGCGCGTTGACGAACGACGCTTCGCCCTCGGGGTACTGAACGGCGCGCTCGGTGGCGGCATGAGTTCGCGCTTGTTCCAAGAAGTCCGCGAGAAGCGCGGGCTCGCTTATTCCGTGTACAGCTACGCCGCACATCACGCCGAGACCGGCATGTTCGGTGTGTACGCCGGTTGCCAGCCGGCGAAGGCAGCGGAAGTGCTCGACATCTGCCGCGACCAGCTCGATCTCGTCGCCCGCGGCGGCATCACAGCCGAAGAGCTCTCCCGTGGCAAAGGACAGCTCGCGGGCGCGCTCGTACTCGGGCTTGAAGACACCGGTTCGCGCATGAGTCGTCTCGGAAAGGCCGAACTCGTCTACGGCGAGTTGCTCACGGTCGACGAGCTGCTTGCGCGCATCGACTCGGTGACGCTCGAGCAGGTCCGTGAAGTGGCGGCAACTGTGCTGTCGGCAAAGCAGACCCTTGCTGTCATCGGTCCGTTCGATGATGATGCGTTCGCGGACGCCGTCGCGTGAGCGACCTTAGGGGCGGAGTTGCGTGAGCGACAGTAGGGGCGGAGTTGCATGAGTACCGCGGTTGCCGTTCTTGGTGCTGACGGAAAGATGGGCGCGACGGTCTGCGACGCGGTCCGCGCGGCAACTGATCTCGAGCTCGTCGGCTCGTTCGACGTCGGCTACTCCCACGACGACCTCTCCAGCTCCGGTGCGCAGGTCGTCGTCGACTTCACAACCCCTGCCGCGGTCATGGTCAACATCGAGGCCTGCATCGCTCAGGGAAAGCACGTCGTCGTTGGCACGACTGGCTTCGACATCGATCGCCTTGCGACGGTGGAATTGTGGCTCAGAGCTGCTCCGAAAGTTGGCGTCGTGATCGCGCCGAACTTCGGCATTGGTGCGGTGCTGATGATGGCGTTCGCCGAGAAGGCCGCGCGCTATTTCGAGTCGGCTGAGGTCATCGAACTTCACCATCCGTTCAAGGTCGATGCACCATCCGGGACGTCGCGGCACACGGCGGAACGTATTGCGGCGGCATGGCGCGACGCCGGCCTTGCACCGATGCCCGACGCCACGACGTCCGGCCTCGATGGAGCTCGTGGAGCTGACGTCGACGGCGTGCACGTTCATTCGGTGCGGCTGGGTGGTCTTGTCGCTCACCAGGAAGTGTTGTTCGGTGGGCACGGTGAGACGCTGACGCTTCGCCACGACTCACTCGACCGGTTCTCGTTCATGCCGGGAGTGCTGCTCGCCGTGCGAAGTATCGCGGCACGCCCAGGTCTGACCGTCGGTCTGGAAAGCCTGCTCGATCTGTAGTTCACCTGTACTTACCTCCGCAGTCCGGAGGACGCCGCAGAGAGGGCAACCGATGACAGAAGACCACGAGCACGTCGACGGCGAGAGCACCCACCCGGATCCGGTCGCGTCGTTGCAGCTCGACGCCGTCGTACTGCCGATCTACGACCTCCAAGCGTTCAACGATGCCGACCTGCGCAGAGTCGAGAGTTTCGTCACCAGTTACGGATCGTGGAAGCTGCCAGCCGAGGTAGCAACCGCCCTCGCGACGGCTGACGGCACGAGCGTGTTGCTGTGGATTCATGACACGGGGGAGTTAGTGCTGATCGGCGGTACACCGAAGGAGGGTGAGCTTGCCATCGAGGTGACCGGCGCCATGGCGGCCGAGGCCGAGTTCACCCCTGCATGGCTGGGCGGCCAGGCTTCCGACGTACACCGCGACACCGAGACAGGGATGATCAGCGAGTCCTTCAAGGCTGAGCTTCTTCCACCTGGGTCTCGGGTCGCGGTACTGGCTCACCTCGAGCACAGCCCCGCCGTCCACGAATTGCTCTGGGGCTGGCACCGCGAGCAGCACAACGACAACGGCTGGACTTGGCTGGTCGAGCGCCTGGCCCGCCTGGAGAACCAGACCGGCAATACGCACCTCGCCTGACGTGAACGCCCTGCCCTCGCGGGCTGACGTCGTTGTCGTCGGTGCCGGCCACAACGGTCTCGTCGCGGCGACTTTCCTCGCGCGTAGTGGCCTCGACGTTGTTGTCGTCGAAGCAGCTGACACAGTTGGCGGTGCGGCGAAAACCGAGCAGCCGTTTGCGCGCGTCCCTGGACTTTCGCAGTCGACCGGTGCCTACCTGCTCGGGTTGATGCCGCCCGAACTGCCGCGCAAGCTTGGCGTCGACTTCCCGGTGCTGCGTCGCGATCCGCACTATTTCTTGCCGACCACGGGCGATCGGTATCTGCTGTTCGGCTCCGATCGCGAGGCGACGCGGCGGCAGTACGAAGACTTCTTCTCCGCTGCCGACTGGAAAGCCGACGAGGCGCTGCAGGCCGAACTCGATCTGTTGCGTGCCGACCTCGCGCCCGCGTGGCTCACCGAGCCATTGACGCTGGAGGAGACCGCGCAGCGCTACATCCGCACGGAGCTTCGCTCGACGTTCGTCGATCTTTGTCGGGGCAGTGTCGGGGACTATCTCGACCGTTTCGGCTTCACCAGTGACCTGGTCAAGGCGATGTACGCGGTCACCGACGGGCTGTCAGGTCTCGACGCGACATGGGACTCGCCTGGCTCTGGGCACAACTTCCTCGTGCACAACATGTGCCGGCTGCCGGGGTCTGACGGCACCTGGATGGTGGTGCGCGGCGGCATGGGCACGGTCACCACCACGATCGCGCGGCTCGCCACTGAGGCGGGCGCGACGATCGTCACGGGTCGAGCCGTGACAAGCATCGAGATATCGGACGGCGTGGTGCGGGGTATCGTCCTCGACGGTTCCGAAGTCATTGCGAGCGAGAATGTCGTCGTTGCCACCGACCCGTTTCGGTTGCGCCAGCTTGTCGGCGCTGCGAACTTGCCCGTGGGGATCAACGACAAGCTCGACAGCTGGAAGCATTTCGGCACCACGATGAAGGTCAACCTCGCGCTCACCGACCTGCCCACGTTTACCTGCCTGCCCGAGCGTCGGGGGCAGCACGGAGCGACGATCCATCTGCTGCCGCAAGACGACGTGCTCGGGTCATTGAAGAGCACCTATGCCGAGGTGAAGGCGGGCAAGCTCGCCGACTTCCCGACAATCGAGTGGTACATCCACACCACGGTTGACCCGAGCTTGCAGGACGCCGGCGGCCATCACTCTTCGGCGCTCTTTGTCGAGTGGGTGCCCTATGACATCGCCGGTTCGTCATGGGACGCCGAGCGTGCGGGTTACGTCGAGAAGCTGCTCGGCATCTGCGACCAGTTCGCGCCGGGAACGTCCGATCTGGTCGCCGATACCTTCGCGCTGGCGCCACCTGACATCGAGGCGCACTTCGGCATGACCCGCGGGCATATCCATCACGTCGACAATGCGGTCGCGTTCGCCGACAGAATGCCTTATTTCACAGGAGTCTCTGGGCTGTACGCCGGGGGAGCGGGCTGCCACCCGGCCGGTTCGGTGATCGGCGCGGCCGGTCACAACGTCGCGATGCGAGTACTCACCGACCTCGGCCGCACGCTGCCGCCGACGTCCGGCAGTATGAACGCATGACGGCTTACTGGATCAGCATCTACTCCGACGACATCGACCAAGAAAAGTTCGCCGCATACGCGAAGTTGTCCAGGCCTGCGCTCGAGGCGGCCGGCGGTACCTTCATCGCGCGCGGGCTTCCTGAGTTGGTGTACGAAGACGGCAAGATGACCCGCGTTGTGCTCATCGAATTCGTCTCAGTCGAGGCGGCGCGCAACGCGCATGAGAGCGCCGCCTATCAGGAAGCCCTTGCTGCACTCGACGGAGGCGCCGTGCGCGACCTGCGCATCGTCCCCGGGGTCTAGCTTCCGAGTACGCGGGCGCCTGCCAGCACGACGGGTTGGTTGCCTGCCCAGCTCCCGGTCAGGGTCTGCGTAGCTTCGACAGCCGTGCCGACCACGCGGGCGACAACCAACTCCAGGGCATCGGCCTGTATGAAGGTCGTAGCGCCCTGATCGAAGCAGGCCACCGCGACGATCTGAGGGACGGACGCGTCGGGTGCGCCGCTGCCTCTGACGGTTGCTGACGGACGGCGTGGCTCGAGATGGCTGTGGCGGTCAATGAACTCCTCGGCCTGCGTGCCGCCAGTAAGTATTGCTGTCGCAAGCGTTGAAGCCCAGACGGGGTCAGCGCAGCCGTCGTAGACCCATCGCGTACCCAGGACTGAATGTTCGGTCGTGCCCAGGAGGAAGTCGTCTTTGCCCGGCAGCGCGGCGTTCCGGTACGTCATGGGCACTTGGAACACGGTGTCGTCGCCGGCTGAAACGAGGAACGTTTCGACGCCGACTTCTCCTGCGGGGTCATCGAAACGGTAGGCAGCGATCCGCTGCACTTCCGCATCGCCGGTGAACCAACTCTGGCCGGGCAGCCATGCCGTCAGCAGGTCGATCTTCGACGGGATCAGCGTCGCGTCATGGAGTAGGGCCATTGCCTCACTGTAGGCCTCGGTCGCGACAGAACGCGATCACCTGCATATCAAGCAAGAGAGTGCGTTCCGAGGAGATCCGCCTGCTGCCAGGCTGGCCAGGTTAGGTCGCGAGTCTAGAAGTTCCCGCTCCACGCGGGCGCGATCGCTTCTAGTCGCGTTCGAGTTTGAGGTAGCCGTACTTTGTGCCCGCCCGGTACCACTGAAGAGGGTTGCCAGCCGGGTCTAACCGTCAGGTGAACGTCGGTGCCGTCCGCGACGTTTACGTCAACGTGCGGGCTGCCAGTCCAATCGATGCGCGCTTGGAGATGGTGGCTGCCCGGCGTTACCTCGACTGCGAAGTGGCCGCCGCGACCGACCTTCCCGACCAGTTCGCCGTCGATCTTGACGTTGTACCGGCGCCGGCGGTCGCGACTTCCGCCCTCGATGAGCATCCGTCCTGCCTTTGCCGCCAGAGCTGCCCTATCCATGTCACCGTGACCGAGCCATTTGCTTGGCTATCGACCGTGTACGCCGCGGTGACGATATGCACGGATTGCACAGCAGTCGCATGCGTGACCGACTTCGCGGAGTGCGTCGATCCGTGGGCGACCACACATCCCAAACGAGGGATTTCCAGCTGCGACGTCGCACGTGCACTTTCCGGCCGGCAAGACCGATCCAGGCAAGCAGGCCGGTTCAAGGCTGCGGAGACGAAGCGGTGACTCGACTACGGCCAGCGGCCTGGCTCATGGCCGCGGTCGCACTTTTCCTGGTGGCGGTGGCCGGTTATGCCCTGCTCGTCCACTCGTCCCCGCAGTACTACTGGACGCAGATCGACACCGCTGTGTACCGGGATGGTGGCATCGCTGCGCGGAATCAGCCGACGATGCTCTACGCGTTGCAGCTCGGGCCGGCGAAGCTGCTTTTCACCTACCCGCCGTTCGCCGCGCTCTTGTTCGCTGCGGGCAGCGGTGCGTCGTTCGCGACCTGGCAGGTCGGGATGGCGGTGCTCACGATCGGGCTGCTGCCGGTGGTGGCGTACCTTTCACTGGGACTGGCCGGGCGCCCCGTCGGCCTGGCCAGGGCGGCGGCGGCGTTTGCGATCGCCGCGGTTGGCCTGTGGCTCGAACCCGTTGCGATGACACTGTTCTTCGGGCAGATCAACCTTGTGCTACTGGCCGTGGTGGTGGGCGACCTCGCGCTGCCGAACCGCATCAAGTGCAAGGGCATCGGCATCGGGCTGGCGGCGGGGATCAAACTCACACCACTGATCTTCATTCCGTACCTACTGTTCACCGGGCGAGTAAAGGCCGCGGCGGTCAGCGCGATGACATTCGCCGTCACCGTAGGACTTGGATTCGCGCTGCTGCCACACGCCTCCGCGGTTTACTGGGGCGGGCAGATCAACCGACCGGCCAAAAGAGCCTTCCACCTGGACAACCAGTCCCTTAACGGCGTCATCCTGCGCCTTACCCACGTCGGACCCGACGCGCACGCGTACGAGCTGGTCGCTTCGGTCGTCGTCGGCAGCGCCGGGCTCGCCACCTCGATACTGGCGCGCCGGCGTGGCCACGAGCTGCTCGGCCTCGTTGCGTGTGCCGCGACCGGCCTGCTGGTGTCCCCGGTCAGCTGGTCGCACCATTACGTTTACGTAATACCGGTACTTGCCCTCGCCGCGTACGGGCCACGGCGCCTCGGCCACCGGATCCTTGGCGCCGCGCTGGTGGTGGGCTTGTTTGGCTGGTGGCCGCTGCCGATTGGCAGTCAGGGCGGCTACGACCCAAAGGCCCAGCTGATGCCACGCGGGTTGCTGCTTCTCGCACCGAACCGCGGCAACAACCCGGCGACAGTCGAGTTCACCTGGCATGGGCCGGAATTGATCGTCGGCAACTACTACGTGCTCGCCCTGCTCGCGTTTATCGCGGCCACCGCATGTGTCCTGATGCTCACCCGACGCCTCAGACCTGAGCGCCGCCCAGTCGGCCAGCGATAGAGCCCATCCCGAGTCGAACGCGGGTCGGCGTTGTTCTCGAGGATCTCGATCCGGCCACTCATCGCTGAGGCGCTGATGCTCTTCGCGCGTTCTTGCGCGCGCTCGACAGCAACGGTTCGCGATCCGAGCCGTCCCGGCTAAGCGATCAGGTCGGGCGCATCCTTGATGCCGGTGTGCAGCCGAACCTGGTGCAGTAGCTCGCCGACGTCGAGGTCGCGCGTCGATCCGTCAGGTTCCCAGCCGTTGTCACGCAGGAACATCCGCATCGGGTCGTCGGCCGCGAAGACCCACATAACAAGCCGGTTCCCACCGTCGTCCTGCGCGTGATCGACGACGGCCGCCATCAGCCGGCTCCCGTGCCCTAGACGGGTGTGTCCTGGAGCGACGTGGAACGCCGGCAGTTCGGCGTCCTGCTCAGGATTGAGGTCCGCGTCGGCAGCAGGTGCGGACGCCGCGAAGCCGACCACGCCGGCGAGATCGACTGCCACAAATACTCGATGGCGTGGTGACGGCGGACTGCTGATGGCGGTGGTCCAGCCATTGGTTGCCGCAGCGAGATCGAACTCGTCGACCGCCGCCCCGGGCAACAGGGCCGAGTAGTTCAGCCGCAATGCCTCCGCCTGGATCGAGGCAATTGTGGCCGCGTCATCGGTCGTCGCGAGGCGCACGCTGCCGTCGGCGTGCGGGTGTTCCGGGGTCGACACCGCGCCATCCTCGCAGAGGCCAGAACTGTCAGTGCCCACGGATAGAACTGATGGTGAGCGATCGCACGAGCGGCGCTCGAGAGGTCCGCAAAGGAGCAGGCGATGAACGGGTACGTGAGCCAGCGGATAGCCGAAGAGCACATTGCGGAATTAAGGGCCCAAGCGGCACGGAGCAGGCTCCGGGCACAGGCGCTCGCCGCTCCCGCGAAGCGGTCGTCGCGGCGGTTGCCGGTCTGGCCGGGGCGGTTGCGACTGGACGCCGAGTCGGCGCGCCGAGCTCAGCCCCTCGCCGTCCCGTCCGGTACCCGCGTCACGACTGTCCGCGTCCGGCCTGCGGTCGACTGCTGACTATGGTGTCCGTCATGTCCGAGACACCAGGTGCAGGGACGGCGCCAGCTGTAGGGGCAGTGCTCCCGGAGACTGCCGCCGATGCGTTGCAGCCGCGGTTTCGCAGTGACGTCACCGTGGAGCTGGTCAAGCACGTGGCCAGCGACGCCGACGTGCTGTTCGCGGCGCGCGTCTCGACGAAGGGCGAGTCGTCGCTCGACGACGTGAACGCCGACCCCTCGCGGTCGCAGGGTCTACTCAACTACTTGATGCGCGATCGCCACGGCACGCCGTTCGAGCACAATTCGATGACGTTTTTCGTTTCCGCGCCGATCTTCGTGTTCCGCGAGTTCATGCGGCATCGCATCGGATTCAGCTACAACGAAGAAAGCGGCCGCTATCGGCAGCTCGAGCCGGTGTTCTATGTGCCCGGGCCCGACCGCCTTCTCGTTCAGGAGGGCAAGCCCGGGCGTTACGTGTTCACCGCAGGCACGGCCGAGCAACATGCGATTGCGGAGCGGGCGACGAAAGCGGCGTGCGAGCAGGCCTACGCCGCGTACCTTGAAATGCTTTCCGCTGGCATCGCGCGTGAAGTCGCGCGCGGCGTCCTGCCGGTGGCAACGTTCTCGTCGATGTACGTCACGTGCAACGCGAGATCACTGATGGCACTGCTGTCGCTGCGCACCAAGCACGAAGACAGCCGTTTCCCGAGCTTCCCGCAACGCGAGATCGAGATGGTCGCCGAGAAGATGGAAGCCGAGTGGGCCGCCCTCATGCCGCTGACCCACGCCGCGTTTGAGGCCCACGGGCGGGTCAGCCCATAACGGGATTCGTCGCCGGGCGCCCTACCGGTACCGTTGCAGCCATGGCTACCCCTGCCTCGGGCACGACGACACCGCGAACTACACCGCCATTTGGTCGTGTGATGACGGCGATGGTGACCCCGTTCACCGCCGACGGCGGGCTCGACCTCGACGGCGCGCAGCAGCTGGCGAGCTACCTCGTTGACCACGGCAACGACGGCCTCGTCATCAACGGCACCACTGGTGAATCACCGACGACCACCGACGAGGAGAAGGACCGCCTGGTGCGGGCAGTGCTCGATGCTGTCGGTGACCGGGCCACGGTCGTCGCCGGCGTCGGCACCAATGACACCCGGCACAGCATCGAACTCGCTCACGGCGCGGAGAAGGCAGGCGCCCACGGACTCCTCGTCGTCACGCCGTACTACTCCAAGCCACCCCAGGCGGGTCTGTTGGCACATTTTGGCCAGATCGCCGATGCCACCGGGCTGCCGAACATGCTGTACGACATCCCTGGGCGTACGGCGACGCCGATCGAGACCGAGACGCTCGTGCGGCTTGCCGAGCACGACAAGATCGTTGCGGTGAAGGACGCCAAGGGTGACCTCGAGGGCACGTCGTGGGTACTGCGTCGCACCGACCTGGCCTACTACTCCGGTGACGACAAGATGACGCTGCCGCTGCTGTCCGTCGGGGCAGTCGGCGTGGTCGGTGTCCCGACCCATCTCTTCGGTGCCGAGACGGGCGCGATGATCGCCGCCTACCTGCGGGGCGACGTCGCAGGGGCGCTCGCGGCCCATCGCCAGCTGCTTCCCGTGTTCACCGGATTCTTCCGCACGCAGGGCGTGATCCTGACGAAGGCTGCGCTTCGGCTG
This sequence comes from Acidothermaceae bacterium, assembly GCA_036510735.1. Taxonomy (GTDB): domain Bacteria; phylum Actinomycetota; class Actinomycetes; order Acidothermales; family Acidothermaceae; genus PALSA-607. The sequence goes on from DATCDK010000258.1 coordinate 11,114, forward strand.
GCGGGCCTACCAGGTGGCCCGGTGCGCCCGCCGCTGGTCGACGCGACCGATGAACAGATCGAACAGTTGCGCCGCGACATAGCGGACGCTCGGACGTCCGCGTGAGCTATCCGAACGCCGGCATGGCCGCGCCCGGTCCCCTTGCCGACAACGGTCTGCGGATCGTCGCCCTCGGAGGTCTCGGCGAGGTCGGTCGCAACATGACCGTCTTCGAGTACGGCGGCCGGCTGCTCATCGTCGACTGCGGCGTGCTCTTCCCCGATCCCGAGCAGCCAGGCATCGACTTAATCCTTCCTGACTTCGACTACATCAGATCGCGGCTCGACAAGATCGAAGCGATCGTGCTCACGCACGCACACGAAGACCACATCGGCGCGATTCCCTATCTGCTGCGCGAACGACCTGACATTCCGCTGGTCGGTTCGAACCTCACGCTCGCGTTCATCGAAGCGAAGTTGGTTGAGCACCGCATCAAGCCTTACGTGCTTGCGGTAAAAGAAGGTCAACGCGAGCGACTCGGTTCTTTCGACTGCGAATTCCTCGCCGTGAACCACTCGATCCCCGACGCGCTTGCGGTGGCGATTCGCACGCCCGCCGGCCTCGTGCTGCACACCGGCGACTTCAAGATGGACCAGCTGCCACTCGACGGCCGGCTCACCGACCTCGGCGGCTTTGCGCGGCTGGGCGCCGAAGGTATCGACCTGCTGATGTCCGACTCGACCAACGCCGAGGTGCCAGGGTTCGTCAC
>DATCDK010000259.1:0-3928 GCA_036510735.1 Acidothermaceae bacterium
TGCGCGTGTCCGTTCGCAGATGCGCTCTTTGCTGGCCACGCTAGCCCCTCTACCATCCAGGAACACAGCACACCGAGGAACGGAGGCGACCGATGCGTGCTTCGGTGGGCTACTTGGTTATCGACGCAACGGATCCGCAGCGGCTGTCCACGTTTTGGTGCGCGATGCTCGACGTTGAGGTCGACAGCACGGTAGGCGATGGCCAGTTCGTCGTGCTCTCACCAACCAAGGACGGCCTCACCGTTGGGTTCCAAAGGGTGCCGGAGCACAAGACGAGCAAGAACAGAGTGCATCTGGATCTGGTGGTCGAGGATCTCGACGCCGCTACTGCGGAAATCGAATCGCTCGGCGGTCGCTGGCTCGAGCCCGGCACCACCCGCGATCTCGAGGGCTTTCAATGGCGCATCATGGCCGACCCCGAGGGCAACGAGTTCGACATCGACGTACTGCCGCCCGACTGACGGCCAGCGGGCAACAGTCAGCCCCTGATGGCCGCGATCGTGCTCACGACACCGAGCGCCGCCAGGATCAGCCCGGTGAAGCGACGGACCAACGCCAGCGGCACTCGTTCGACGAGCTTTGACCCAGCCACGACTCCGATGGCCACGACCGTCCAAAGGCCGAGTACTGCTCCGAGGCCGACCCCGATCGGATCGTGATACTTGGCCGCGAGGTTCGCGGTCGCGATCTGGGTGATGTCGCCCCACTCGCCGACGAAGATGACCGCGAAGCTCAGCGTGGCCACCCGGCGAAATGTCGGAGCCACGATCTCGACGGCATTGCCGCTCTCGTCAAGGCCGGCTTCTTCTTCCCGCCGTTCCCTGCCGAACAGCAGCAGAGCGGCGCCTGCGAAGAACAAGATAGCCACGATGGCCTGCACCAACCGGTGTGGCAGCAGCGCTAACGCACCACCGGCAGCAACGGCGATGACGACATGGACGGCGAACGCGGCCGCCGCACCCACCCATACATAGAGGGGCCTGAACCTGGTGCCGAGCACCAGCGAGGCGATCATGCTCTTGTCGGGCAACTCGGCGAGGAAGACCACCCCGAAGGCGATCGCGGCGACGGCCAGGCTCATGACGAGTCTCTCAGGGTGCTGTCAGCCATTGATCCGAGCCTAGCCGTTGGCCACGGCCCGCCACTGTGGCGATCACCACAGCCCCGCCGCGGTTCACCTCAGGCATGATGAAGCATGAGCGATTCACCGGCCGACCCCGACAAGTCACGCAGCGGTCGGCCCACCGGCGCCGGCTACACCGTGACCATGCGGGTGCTGGCCCCGCACGATCCGACACTGCTCCCCCGACTCGCCGAGATCGTGAGCGACGCGCGCGGGGTCGTCACCGGGATGGACCTTGTCGACGTGACGACGACGGGCGCGACCGTCGACCTCACGATGCTCGCCCTCGACGAAAGCCACGTCGATGAGGTCGCCGCTGCGCTCGAGACGCAGGCCGGCATCAAGGTCAGGCACACGTCCGACCCGACGTTCCTCTACCACCTCGGCGGCAAGATTCAGGTCACCGCGCGCACCCAGCTGCGCACCCGCCAGGACATGTCCATGGCCTACACACCTGGCGTGGCAAGAATTGCCTCGGCAATCGCCGTCCGGCCTGAATCTGCTTGGACTCTTACCGCCAAGGGCACGTCGGTCGCGATCGTGACCGACGGCACCGCCGTCCTTGGATTGGGCAACATCGGACCGCTCGGCGCACTGCCGGTCATGGAAGGCAAGTCGCTGATCTTCAAGGAGTTCGGCGGCGTGAACGCCTACCCGCTCTGCCTGAATGCGAAGAGCCCGCAGGCGGTGATCGACGCGACGCTGGCGATCGCGCCGGGGTTCGGTGGCATCAATCTCGAAGACATCGCGGCGCCTGCCTGCTTCCGGATCGAGACCGAACTGCAGCGACAGCTGGATATTCCGGTCTTCCACGACGATCAGCACGGCACCGCCGTCGTGGTCTCGGCAGCCCTCGTCAACGCCTGCCGCATCACCGAGCGCACATTTCCCGACGTCCGCATCGTGCATGTCGGATGCGGTGCAGCCGGGACGGCGATTTGTTCTGCGTTACTCGACGCGGGCGTCAAAGACCTGATCATCTTCGACAAGGACGGCGTGCTGATGGAGCGGCCCGAGACGCCGCCGCATCATCGCGAACTCGCGGCCAGGTCGAATCCACGTGGCATCACCACCATGGAAGAGGCACTGCGCGACGCCGACGTCTTCATCGGCACCGCGCGCCGGGGTTCGGTCGACCCTGACTTACTGCTCACGATGGCCCCGCACCCGATCGTTTTCGCACTGTCGAACCCCGAACCGGAATTGTTGCCGGAAGAGGCACGCAAGGACGCACTGCTGGCAACCGGCCGCTCCGACATGCCCAACCAGATCAACAACGCGCTGTGCTTCCCGGGCTTCTTCCGCGGCGCGCTCGACGCGCGGGCGACGACCGTAACCCTCGCCATGAAGCAGGCCGCGACGCGAGCGATCGCCGACATCGTGACCGACGACCAGCGCGGGCTCGGCGTCATCATCCCGACGATGTTCCAGGCGAAGCTGCACCAGGCCGTTGCCCGAGCGGTCAGCGATGCATGGCTCGCCGAGCATCCAGACGGCCGCAAGCGCGACCTGCTTGCCGAGCCCGGCGCCCGCTTCGGGATGTCCGAGCTGCCGACCCTCATCCCGAGCGACGACGGGGCATCGTGACCGAACCCCGCCTCATCGCACAACCCGTCGACACTCGCGGCCGCGCGCTCCGAGATCTGCGCGTCTCTGTTACCGACCGTTGCAATCTGCGTTGCCGCTACTGCATGCCGCGCGAGGTCTTCGGTCCCGGATTCGCCTTCCTGCCGCACCCCGAGCTACTGCGCTTCGAGGAGATCGTCCGAGTGGTCGGTGCGTTCGCTCGCGCCGGAGTCCACAAGGTTCGACTCACCGGCGGCGAGCCGCTCTTGCGAGCCGGTCTGCCAGATCTGGTCGCGATGGTCGCGGCGGTTCCTGGTATCGACGACATCGCCCTGACGACGAACGGCTCGTTGCTCGCGCGGCATGCCAATCGGCTGCGGGCTGCTGGGTTGACCCGCATTACCGTCAGCCTCGACACACTCGACGACGAGACGTTCGCGAAGGTCGCCGACACCGAGGTCAGTCTCGGTTCGGTTCTCGACGGCATGAAGGCGGCGGCTGAGGCGGGATTCGCGCCGCTGAAGTTGAACGCGGTGATCCGCCGTAACTGGAACGAGGCGGACGTCGAGGGGCTGGCTGCGTACGCCCGCGAGGGCGGTCACAGCATGCGCTTCATCGAATACATGGATGTCGGCGACACCAACGGCTGGCGGCTCGACGACGTGGTGCCGGCCGCCGAGATCGTCGACCGCGTCGCCACCGTCTGGCCGCTCGAGCCGGTGCCTCCTGGTTACCCCGGCGAGGTCGCAAACCGCTACCGCTATCTCGACGGCTTTGGGGAAGTTGGCGTCATCTCCTCGATCAGCCAGCCGTTCTGCGGCGCGTGCACCCGAGCTCGGCTGAGCGCGATCGGTGAGGTCTACACCTGCCTGTTCGCCTCGACCGGTCACGACCTGCGGGCGCTGCTGCGCTCAGGCGGGTCAGCTGCCGACCTCGATGCCGCGATCGCCGAGCTCTGGACGGCCCGAGCCGACCGCTACTCCGAACTGCGCGCCGCCCACGCCTCGCACGAGGGGCCACGCAAGGTCGAGATGTCCTACATCGGAGGCTGAACGGTGCCCGCGTGGCCGGTGCGCCAACTGCGTAGATCTAGAGTGGGCCTGTGAGCGACTACCTGGTGTGGATCGACTGTGAGATGACCGGCCTCGACCTGCGGACCGACGCCCTCATCGAGGTCGCGCTGCTGATGACAGACGCCGAGCTGAACGTGGTCGGGGACGGCGTCGACCTGGTGATCAA
>DATCDK010000260.1:0-5877 GCA_036510735.1 Acidothermaceae bacterium
GTTGTCCGTGAGCCAGCCGATGAGGTGGCTCTTCAGCTCGAACCCCGCGTGGTCAGAACCCAGGTAGACGCGCACGTGCCGCAGTCTGCCACGCACGCCACGCGCGCCACACCCCTGCCGCGCCACGCGCGAGACACCGAGCGGGTGCGTTTGGCACCTGCCATCCCGATCGTGCGAAGATCGCTACACCGCACGAATGACAGAAAGGCTCCCGACCGGTGCCAGGCAACAACCTGAGCCGTGACGAGGCGACCGAACGGGCGCGCCTCATCGGCCCGGTCTCGGGCGAGGCAGATCCGGTGCCCGCTCTCGAGACAATTGTTTTCCTCGACCTCACGTCCGGGGCCGCGAAGCCGGACCACTTCCTCTCCTCGACGACGATGCGTTTCAGCTGCCGCGAACCCGGCGCGTCGACGTTCGTCGACCTGGTGGCAGACGAGATCCGGTCGATCACCCTCAACGGGGTGGCGGTCGAGCCGGCGACCAACCGTGACGCCGACCGGGTCCGACTGAGCAATCTTGCCGAGCACAACGAACTCGAGATCGTCGCCGAGTGCCGCTACATGCACACGGGTGAGGGAATGCACCGCTTTACCGATCCGGTCGACGGCCGGGTCTACCTCTACACCCAGTTCGAGACGGCAGACGCCCATCGGGTCTACGCCTGCTTCGACCAGCCCGATCTGAAGACCACCTTCGAGCTCGACGTCATCGCTCCGGGCGACTGGCAGGTGGTTTCAGTGACGGCGCCTGACGTCGTCCCCGAGCACCTCGCCGAAAACCCCGACACCCCGACGTCCGGCCATTGGCATTTCCCGCCGACCCCTCCGCTATCGACCTACGTCACTTCCGTCATCGCGGGGCCCTATCACGTGGTGCGCGACGTCCATCACGGCGTTGCCGGAGACATCCCGCTCGGTGTGTACTGCCGCCTCTCGCTGGCCACCCACCTCGACGCCGACGACATCTTCCTCATTACCAAGCAGGGCTTCGCGTTCTTCGAAGAGCAGTTCGCGCGGCCCTACCCGTTCGGCAAGTACGACCAGCTCTTCGTGCCCGAGTTCAACGCCGGCGCGATGGAGAACGCGGGCTCGGTGACGTTCCTCGAGGATTACGTCTTTCGGTCGCGAGTAACCGACACCGCGTATGAGAGCCGCGCGGGCACGATCCTGCACGAGATGGCGCACATGTGGTTCGGCGACCTCGTGACGATGCGCTGGTGGGACGACTTGTGGCTCAACGAGTCCTTCGCCACGTACATGGCAAACCTCGCGACGGTCGAAGCAACCCGCTGGCCAGACGCCTGGACCACCTTTGCCAACGAGGAAAAGACGTGGGCCTGCCGCCAAGACCAGTTGACGACGACGCACCCCATCGCCGCCGACATCGTCGACATCGAGGCCGTCGAGACCAACTTTGACGGCATCACCTACGCCAAGGGCGCGTCGGTCCTCAAGCAACTCGTCGCATGGGTCGGCCGCGACGCTTTCTTCGCGGGCCTACGCCGCTACTTCGACGACAAGGCCTGGGGCAACAGCACGCTGCACGACCTGTTGCGTGCGCTTGAGGCGGCGTCTGGTCGCGATCTGTCGGCATGGTCGAAGGAGTGGCTCGAAAGCGCAGGCATCAACACGCTTCGCCCTGAAATCGAGACGGACGCCGAGGGGCTGATCACCTCGTTCGCGGTGCTGCAAGAGGCACCTGCGGATCATCCGACGCTGCGGTCGCATCGGCTCGCGATCGGGTTCTACAACCGGACGGCCGCGGGATTAGACCGTACCAACCGGATCGAACTCGACGTCGTCGGAGCACGCACCGAGGTCGCCGAACTCGTAGGCACCCCGCGTCCTGACCTGGTTCTGGTGAACGACGACGACCTGGCCTACGCCAAGATCCGCCTCGACGCGCGTTCGCTGGTCACCGTCACCGACGCGATCGGCGAGCTCAACGCGTCGCTGCCGCGAGCGCTGTGCTGGGCCGCCGCCTGGGACATGACCCGCGACGCAGAGATGGCCGCGCGCGACTACGTGCGCTTGGTGATCCACCTGCTCGACACCGAGACAGACATCGGGGTCCTGCAAAGCGTGCTGCGGCAGGCGCGACTGGCCGTCGAGCGGTGGTCCGACCCGGACTTCCGCGACACCGGCCTCGACGCGATCGCTGCCGCCTGCCACGCCCACCTGCATGGTGCTGAGCCCGGCAGCGACTACCAGCTGACGCTGGTCCGGGCGTTGGCGGCGACCGCCAACTCGGCCACCTACGTCGATGTCGTGGCGTCCGTACTCGCCGGCGAGACCGAGTTTGCCGGGCTGGCGCTCGACACCGACTTGCGCTGGGCGCTGCTCGGCAGGTTGGCCGCGCACGGTCGGGTAGGCACCGCCGAGATCGACGCAGAACTCGAACGAGACAACACCGCGGCCGGCCGCCGGCATGCGGCCGCCGTGCGTGCTGCGCTGCCCGATCCGGCGGCAAAAGAATTGGCTTGGGCCGCGGTCATGGAGAACGACGACACGCACAACGCGGAGTTGTCCGCGATCATCATCGGCTTTCAGCAGCCGAACCAGCTGGCGCTGCTCGCCACGTTCAGGCAGCGGTACTTCGAAGGGTTGGCCGACGTTTGGCGCGATCGAACCGGCGACACCGCACGCACGATCGCTGAGGGCATGTTCCCCTACCTGGTGATCGATCAGTCGACCATCGACCTCGTCGACAACTACCTCGAGACCAGCAAACCGCCGTCCGGCCTTCGGCGCATTCTGCTCGAACACCAAGACACGATGGCCCGCGCATTGCGAGCCCGTGCCCGCGACACAGCCGCCGCGAGCGCCGCAGCCCAGTAAGCCCGGGCACTTCGCATCCCGGGTGGTCGCAAAAGTGGCCCAATTCCTGCATCCCAGCAGCCACCCGGGATGCGAAGTCGTGGCTCCGAAGGAGCGGACGGCGGGGAGCTGGCGTCAGGCGGTGACACGCCCGTCGCGCTAGGCGAACCGTCACTTCAGTAGGTGCGCCCACCTGTTGAGGGGACCCGACACCCCCCTTACGTGATCAACCGGCGCAGGGTCGGGCAGCAGCCGGAAGCGCCGCGGCCCAGTAAGTGCTGGGCTTAGTCGCCGTCGTGTTCGTGCAGGACCGGTGGCCGCGCGGCGGCCTGGGCCATCATCCGGATGCCGTTCACGATGCCGCCGGTGAGGTCGCCGCCGGCAAACGAAGTGGCCATCGCCAGGCTGGCAAGTCCGGCCGCGCGGTCGTCGAGCCGGCGCCGTGCTGTGTCACCGGTGACGATCTCGACGCGGCGCGCATCCGGCTCGACGAGCACCAGGATCGCGAACTCGGCTGCAGCACCTAGTGCGGCGTGCCGGCGCAAGGCATGGGCGCGGACATCGCCGGAAACCTGCCCGACGTAGACAAAGAACATCAGCCCGGTCTCTTCGCCGGCCGTCGCAACTGCGCGCCGGATCTCGTCGCTTTGGTGCGAGGTGAAGGCGCTACCAGCGGGCACTTGCGCCACCCCCGTCGAGGGTGGCCGGCGGCAACGTGGTGATGCCGGCCGCGGCGGTCTCGCTGCCCAGGGGCTCACCGAACCAACTCGAGGTGGCGGTCCATGGACGTCCCGGCCGATAGCGCGGGCCGCTGACGATCGAGGGCAGGAAGACGAGGAACGCGATCACGGCGGCGACACCCACCGGAATGCCGACGAAGATTGCAGTGGTCTCGATCGCACTGAGCTTGTGGCCGGGATCACCACGCTCACCGATTGCGAGCGCTGGACCGGCCGCGAGCACCGCAGAGCCTAGGGCCGCGACGGCGACACCAGCGATCGCCGCGCATCGAACTGCCGCTCTAGCAGCGACCGGTCGCAGTCGTCGACGCGTCCTCACAGCGGCCACCGTAACGGATGCCGAGATCGCAATGAGCGCGGGGCTCACCCTCGGCCACTTGCTGCCATCCGCGGGCTTCACGTTGTGGAGCCGCTTACCAAACGCGCCAGCCGGGCCGCGCGGGGCGATGCCATCAGTTCCTCGAGCAGCACCGGCCGTTCCTTTTCGTCGGCCATCGGCACCCGCCAATTCGGATACTCATCAATCGTTCCGGGCTGGTTCACCGGCCGCCGGTCGCCGACGACGTCCGGGAGGTAGATGCCGATCAAGCGGGCCGGCGTCGCAGCCAAGTCGGCATACAGCGCGTCGACGATGCGATCGACGTACGGTTCGACCCGGGTGTGGAAGTTGTCGCGCCGCGGCGACACGGTCCCCGGCTCTGCGACTTTCGTGACAGCGGTCACGATTTCTGCGTCGAGCAGTCCCGCAGCTACTAGTGCATGCAGCCACGCGACCCGCGCCGCCTCGTCACTTCGGCGCTCCTCGTCGATCGGGCGCTCCAAGAGGCCGAGCTCGTAGCGCAGTTCGACGTGCTCACCGGTGAGGTACCCAGCGGTGGGCGGCAGATCGTGGGTGGTCACGCTGGCCAGGCAGAGTTCGCGCCAATGCTCTGGGGCTCGCGGATGGCCGGCGTCGTCATGCTCGAACCACAGGATCGACGTGCCGTAGACCCCGCGAGAACGCAGGTAATCGCGCACCCATGGTTCGACGTTGCCGAGATCCTCACCGATCACGACCGCTCCCGCCCGGGTCGCCTCGAGCATCACGATGCCCACCATCGCTTCGTGGTCGAGACGCACGTACGTGCCGTCGGCAGGCGATGCCCCTTCGGGCACCCACCACTGCCGGAAGAGACCGATGATGTGGTCAATGCGCAGGCCGCCACCGTGGCGAAACGATGCACGCACCAGATCGCGAAACGGCGCGAACCCCGAGGCGGCCAACGCGTCGGGACGCCACGGCGGCAGGTTCCAGGTCTGCCCTTGCTGGTTGTACATGTCGGCGGGTGCTCCCAGTGCAACACCGTGCGCGAGCGCACTCTTGAAGGCCCACGCATCGGCTCCATCGCGGCTTACACCGACCGCAAGGTCGTTCACCACACCCATGCTCATACCCGCCGCGCCCGCGGCCGCCTGCACCGAGGTCAGCTGTTGCGAGCACAAGAATTGCAGCCAGGCGTGGAATTCGACGAGGTTAGCCTCAGTGTCGCGGAACGCATCGACCTGCGTCGATCGCACGTCTTGCAACTCAGCCGGCCACTCGCGAGTCGCTGCTCCGTGCCGGTCGACCAAAGCGCACCACGTCGCAAAGTCGCGTAGCGCGTCACCTTCGACCGCGACGAACTGGTCGAACGAGCCGCGGCGGCCGTCGTCGTTCCGAACAGCGAACGCACGTTCAAGAATCTCGCGCTTCGCTGACCACACGACGTCGCGATCGAGGTCTTCATCGACAACGTTGCGAGCCCGCAGAACGCTCGCCACGGCCTCGACATCTTCCGGCGGCAGCGCCGCGACCTCGGGCACGTCGTCGACCCGAAGGTAGATCGGGTTCACGAAGCGCCGCCTCGACGGGTAATAGGGCGACGGCTCCATCGGCGCAACCGGGCCAGCCGCATGCAGCGGATTCACCAGCAGGAAGTCGGCACCCAGATCGTGCCCGCTCCACGTCACGAGATCGGCCAGATCGCGCAGATCTCCCATCCCCCACGAATCGCGCGATCGCACCGCGTAGACCTGGAGCATGAATCCCCAGTGCCGGCCGGCCGGCACAACAAGTTGATCCGGGACGACGATGAGCTGCGCCCTCGCGCTGCGCTCCCCCGATTTCGCGTGCAGGTAGTGATAACCGAGCGGGACGTCGTCCGGTATCTCGAACGTCGCCTCGCCGATCAGTTCGCCGTCGACGTCACGCGGATCGACCCAGATCATCAGTTGGGCCAGCGAAATCAGGCCGCCACCTTCAACCTCGAGATCAACCGTCACCGCGTCACCATGCGGCA
>DATCDK010000261.1:0-17597 GCA_036510735.1 Acidothermaceae bacterium
AACAACGAGTACGAGCTGGCGCACCGCGGCGCGAGTGCGCCAGCCCGCGTCGGTCAGTTCGTGGCGCACCCAGTCGCGATTCGCCGGCGGCAGTCGCAGGCCGATCGCAAAGAGCAGCCAGCGCCACGGTCCGGGGTCACCCGGAATTCGGGTCATGCATTGACGGTAGAACATCGCTTGACTGTGCTGCAGTCGCGTTGGCATGCGACAAATGCCTGCATGGCGCGATCACCCAGCGCTTGGGTAGCCGGCCCGAACGCTCGCCACCATCTCGACCAGGGCGGACCGTTTGGCTGCCTCGGCTTGTGCGACGAGGCTCAGCGGGCGTGTTACAGGGTTCTGTCATACCGATGGGTAAGGATTCCCTCGGCGCGCCAGACCGGTGCGCTCTCCCGGGTGGGGAAGGCTAGCGAAGTGGCCATGAACGTACAGCTGGAGGCACGTAGCAAGGTCGACGGTCTCGCCGGGAATCTGGCTACAACGATCGATCGCCGCCGTACCGGCTCGGTCTACACACCAGCTGATCTTGCTGAATTCGTCTTAGACACGGCTCTCGACGATCGGCCCGAGCTTCTCGACGGATCGGTGCTCGACCCGGCGTGCGGTGCGGGCGTGTTTCTCGCGGTCGTTGCGCGACGTATCGCGCGCCGCTTAGTCGACCGTGGCTTAGACCTTGGCGCACCGAAAGGGCATAGCGAGTTTCTGGAGGCCTTGAACAAGCAACTTTTCGGCGTGGATATCAACCCAACCGCTGTATTGAGGGCGCGCGCGACAGTCGCGAATGAAGTACGCAGGCTGAGCCCCGGGCGCTTGCCGAACGAATTCCTTGCTCGCAACATCACCGTGGGCGACTTCACCGATCCGCGATGGCATATCTCGAGTCCGCCCAATCTGATCGTTGGAAATCCTCCTTACGTTCCCGTCGATCGCCTACCGCCCGAGGATCTGACCCGCATCCGCCGCGACTTCATCACAGCCCGCGGGCGTATCGATCTCTACACGGTCTTCATGCAGCGGGCTTCCGACATGGTCGCCCTAGGCGGCCGTTGGACGTTCATCACGTCGGATAAATTTCTCACAAGCGAATCAGCGCGAGCTCTTCGGCAATATCTCGGCGACCGCGGTGCTGTGCGGTCCGTCAGCCGGTTCCAGACTCATGACTTGTTCGACGACGCAGCGACTGTCCCGTGCGTAACTGTCTGGGACAGGGCTCCTACGAAAGCGCCCGTACAACTGTTGTTCTGTACCGCGTCGTCGTCGAGCGGGCAGGTGCGCATCACGTCTCGTGACACGCTGCCACGTTCGGTCGCGATCGGCAGCACATGGAGACTGTCACGCCGCAGGGAACGCGCGCTGGCGGAGCGGATCACAGCGGGGCACGCCCCTCTTAGTGACGTCGTTTCACGGCTTTCGGCCGGACCTGCGACGGGGCTCAACGCCGCATTTCTGGTGCCCACCGAGCTTGCGCGTCAGGTCGAGCCTGAGCTGCTGGTACCCACCGTGGGTGGCCGCGACATCACGGCGCACCGCATCGTCGAGCGCGGCCAGTCCCTACTACTGCCATATCGATGGGATCAGAAAGGCGAAGCGCATCTGATCGACCTTGCGGATTACCCGAAAGCGCGCGCCTGGCTGCGGTCGTATCGGCCAGCGCTCGAAAACAGACACTGCGTCCGCAAATGGGGGCACCCTTGGTGGGACCTGCACGACCCGTTACGTGACGCCCTCCACCGACGCCCAAAGGTGCTAGTGCCAGACGTCGCACGTACCAATCGATTCGCCGCCGACTTGGGCAGGTTCATCCCACAGCACTCGGTGTACTACCTCCTCCCCAATGGGAACACAGACCCAGTTGTCCTCGCCGCCCTGCTCAACAGCGCTGCAGCGGAGTTTCTGGTGCGAACGCAAGCTCCCGTTGTCAAGGACGGCTTTCGCAGGTACCGCCGGCAGTTCTTGCTGAACCTGCCCGTGCCCGAAGTCAGCCCTCACATTGCCGGCCAGATCCGTGCGCTTGCGGTCGCAGGTCCGAGCGACGCGTTGACAGATCTCGTCGATTCCTGTTTCAGCATTGATCCATCCGAAATTCGAGCGGCGCTTCGCGCGACTTACGAGGTTGCCTGATGACTCTGCCGGAGCTCGACGACTTCCGCCGTCGCATCGAGACTCTCCGCCAGCACTCCGCGCTCAAGCCATGGATGGACGGAGACCGGGTTGCCTTAGGCGGTCTCACTCTGCCGCAGATTGTTGGCTTGCTTGCCGATGATGCCGGCTACTACTTCTTGATCGCGGCAGCAGGATTGAATCGCACCACCCTCAGGCGCGGAATGTCGGATCCGGAGGCGCAGGTGGTCGCGCCGGTACAGCGACGCGCCTATGTGGTCAGGACCACGCTACCGACGACCGGATCATTTGACGCTGTCGCATCGAGTGCCGTGTCACTTCGGCAAGGTGATTTGCAGCGGAAGGCGCGGGGCCAAATCGAGCAGGTCTTCCGTGATCGGCTTATCGAGGAAGAAGTCCCTCTGTTCATGAGTCCCCCCGTGCGGCAGGTTCACGGTGTTGTCATAGCTAAGCGAAAGCCTGACGGCATCTGGCCCGATCCAGCAACCGGTCAGCCGCCGCGGGTGTACCTAGAGATCAAGAACATTCGTAGGGTTGCGGACGACATCCAGAAGCGTCTCTACGAACTGGCGGAAGCGTCGCTTGAGATGAAGCTGCTCTACGGCAACCTCGCGATCCGTGGACTTGGCATCACGATGCCGGCCGCAGTTCGGGAGGAAGGCACGCCAAGGGCGTTGCGAGCTCAGATCGCCGGCCACCCTCCAATCGTCATTGGCTTGCTCATCTGTGCACGGGCCGAGGCCGAACGCTACCGGCCTGGTGCAGAGGCGTTCGTCGACCGGATTTTCTTCCAGGAAGAGATCGGCGAGTGCATATCGTTCATTCGCGACACCATCATCGCTTTGAGCTAACGCTGATGGGCGGGGGATAGACGCGTGCGCGAGTCAGCGCAGCCGAGCACCTAGCGGGCCGCGCCGCTATTGACGGAGATCTCCAGACCGCTGGTGTTGACGGCTTCGAAGACGCTCGCCGGAATTGTTTTCAGCGCTTCGATCAGCGCGTCGGGCCACGCGTTGTCAGCGGTGCCTTGGAAGTACCAGGGCGAGCCATTGTCGGCCAGCACCAAGCCGTACGTCTGCATGGCTTTCAACACCGTCTGCGCCTGCGCCGAGAAAGTCTTGATGTTGAAGTCGGCCTTCAGGCGGAACCGCGCACCCATCGGCGGGTACAGGTTCTCGTTCGTCTGCGATCCCGCCTCGTGACGAGCTGGCCACAGATAGGCGTCGGACGTGACGTTCGTGGTGAACCTGATCGCGTGATCGACGTGGCCGGACTTCACTTCGTCGTAGCGCAGTAGGCCGGGCAGGATCGGTAGGCCCGCGGCGTCCGCGGACGTACCGAGGTTCCGCAGCGCGTCGCTGGACAACAACCAATGCGCACCCGAGCCTGCGGTCCAGCCGGATGTCGCCTGGTTGAAGGTGGTGTCCCATGTTTCGAACAGTTGGCAATCGGAGGTCACCATGATTGCGTGCATGTCGCCGCCCGAGTTCGCGCCGCCCTCGATCAGCGTGTTCGGCCCGAGGGGGTACAGGATCTTGTCGCTCTCGTCGGCGTACTGGAATGTCACGGGCACGAGCTTCTGACTGGCAGGGACGACGGTCACCGGGATGCCATACGGATTCTTTGGATCGCCCGACGGCCCGAAGTCAGGGTGCAACTTGCGGGTTGACGCGCCCATCGCGTTTAGCCACGCTGCGCTGCGCGGGTCGACCGGCAGTGACGCGATGTCGGCGTGCCAGTAGTTGTCGGCCGGGAAGATCTGGCAGTTCGTGCCGGCGAGGACGTCGGCGCCGGATGCTCCATCGACCGGGGGAGCCGGAGGCGGCTTGACCGGCGTCGGCTTCGGGGCGGGCTTCGCGCTGGCCGACTTGCTCGGCGTCGGCGTGACCGAGGCCTTGGTAGGCGCAGCGGTGGTCAGGGGTGCCGCGCTCGACGAGCCTGCGCTTGAGGGGATCGCGCTCGAGGCCGCAGCGCTCGAAACAGCCGCGCTCGAGGTTGGGCTGGAGACGGCCGGCACGGCCGAGGAGGCGACGCCGCTCGCGCTGCTCAGTGCACTCGACGGCGTCCCGTCGGGCGCCGCTTGATGGTGATGACCGCCTCCGCACGCCGCGGTGAGCATGGCGAGACCTGCGATCACGGCTGCTCCGACGGTTGCCCTCGGCGTCCGGCCCATGCTTCATCTTCGACCCCGCCGACCCCGATCCGAAGCCTTCGCAGCCCTGGATGTACCGATTTCGGCCCTCGCACGTGCACTCAGGACTGCGAGGATTGCGCCGCACCGGGTTTAGGTCGCGGCCTCCGGGTACCTCGTCATCGCAGCGGCTACTAGGACGGCGAGAGGCGAAGAGCATGTCGACGGTCGATGGTTCCGCACCCGCGACGACATACGGCACACCCGGGACCACCATGCGCAACGGACCGGGAACGGCGGCACTCGTGCTTGGCATCGTCGCGGTCGTCCTCAGCTGGACGGTCGTCGGCGGCATCGTCTTGGGCATCCTCGCCGTCGTCTTCGGATTCGTGGGCCGAGGTCGGGTCAAGCGCGGCGAGGCGGACAACCGGCGAGGCGCGAATGCGGGCGTCATCACCGGCATCGTCGGAATCGTGCTGGCCGGCGGCCTCATCGCGCTCGGCGTCAGCGTGCTCAATAGTCCTGCAGGCAAGACTCTCCAGCAGTGTCTGAAGAACGCCAACGGAAACAAGGCCGCCGTCAGTCAGTGCGACGCGCAATACGCCAGCAGCCGCTGAGTCACCCACACAGTTCGACCCTGCGGGTGACGCATGTCATGCCAGATGGACGACGGGTTGCACTGGGCCGCGGTGCGGCGAACCGGGCACTATCAGTGGCATGACTACTGCTACTGACCTCAGGACCACCACGGCGGGCATCCGCCTGGCGGCCCTGAGCAAGAGTTACGGCCCGGTGCTCGCCGTCGACGGCATCGACCTGGTGATCGCTCCCGGCGAGACCGTTGCCTTGCTCGGCCCGAACGGCGCCGGCAAGTCGACGACGATCGACATGATTCTCGGGCTGGCCAAGCCCGACACCGGGTCGGTACAGGTATTCGGCATGACGCCGGCTGAGGCGATTGCGCGGGGCGCGATCGGTGCGATGCTGCAGACCGGTCAACTGCTGCGCGACCTGACCGTGCGCGAGCTGATCGACATGATGGCGTCGCTGTATCCGAACCCGATGGGCGTCAACGAAGTGCTAAGCGTCACCGGCATCGAGGACATTGCCGACCGCCGAACCCAGAAGCTGTCGGGCGGCCAGACGCAGCGCGTGCGGTCGGCGATCGCGTTGGTGTCGAACCCCGACCTGCTGATCCTCGACGAACCAACAGTCGCGATGGACGTCGAAGTGCGCCGCGAGTTCTGGACCTCCATGCGCGAGTTCGCGGCACGGGGCAAGACCGTGGTGTTCGCGACGCACTACCTCGAAGAGGCAGACGCCTACGCCGACCGGATCGTGCTGATGGCTCGTGGCCGCATCGTGGCCGACGGCCCGGCGACCGAGATCAAAGCAACGGTCGGTCTGCGCACGATCAAAGCGACACTGCCCAACGTGCCGATCGCGGTTCTTACGCGACTCGAGGGTGTGCAAACCGCGGAGCTGCGCGGTGAGGCTGTCGTCTTGCATTGCACGAACTCCGATGCTGCGATTCGCGCCCTGCTAAGGGATTTTCCGGCTGCTAGCGACATCGAGATCGCCGGCGCCGGGCTCGAAGAGGCATTCCTTCTGCTGACCGGGGACGAGAAGTCCGAGGAGCTGTCATGAATCTCACCTATCTTCGCTACGAACTCGTTCGCAGCGTGCGCAACAAGCGGGCTTTTATCTTCTCGCTCGCGTTTCCGCTACTACTGTTCTATGTCATCGCTGGCGCTAACCGGCACGTCACGCTCGACGGCATACCGTTCCCGACGTACTACCTCGCGGGCATGGCGTCGTTCGGCACGATGGTCGCCATGACGTCAGTCGGTGCACGAATTGCCGCTGAACGACAGGCCGGCTGGAATCGTCAACTGCGACTCACCCCGCTCAGCACTCGGTCATACATGCGGGCGAAGGTGCTCACCGGCTACTTGACGGCACTGATGACGATCGTCCTGCTCTTCATTGCGGGAGCAACCCTCGGCGTTCATTTGACGCCGACGAACGTGCTGCACATGACCGAACTCGTGCTGATCGGACTCATTCCCTTTGCGGCACTGGGAATCTTGATCGGCCACCTGTTTACGCCGGATTCGATTGGCCCCTTCATCGGCGGCGGGGTCTCAGTCTTGGCGTTTCTCGGCGGGGCGTACGGACCAGTCGGTGGGACGCATGGCGCACTGCATGTGATCTCACAGGTGACGCCGACATACTGGCTGGTGCAGGCGGGTCACACACTGGCAGGTGGGCAGACATGGTCGACGCAGGGCTGGATCACCGTGGCGGCTTGGGCGGTCGCGCTCAGCGTCCTCGCTGCGCGGGCCTTCCGGCGTGACACTGCGCGCGTCTGATGCCCGCCGATAGGTCCTTGACTTCCGTGGACGTCGAGCCGCACGCGACGTGGGAGGCCGCAGGGGTCGGGCGGGAGTTGGGTGCCACCACCCGTCGCCAGCTGCGCTGGTTCGCTCCCGTAGAGGCGAACGACCGTAAGCACGGGCCAACACGGTGGCGGCGCGGCGGCGGCTTTTGGCTCGTCTATCTCGCGATCCCGCTCGGCGCCGCGTGGACTCATCATCAACTTGCCGCGAGCATCGTCGGGACTGTGTTGTTGCTGGCGTTCGCATGGTCGTACCTGTTTCTTGTACCCCTCGGTTGGTGGGGCGCGCGCGGTGCCCGGTACAGCTACCTGATCGTTGGTGAGCTTCTCCTCGTGACCGCCGCTGCAACGGCGGACATCGGGTTGAACGGCCTATGGATGCTGATCTTCGTGGCAGCGGCAACGATCATCTTGCTGCCGTCGCGCGTGGCGCTGACCATTGTCGCCACCTTCGCAGTCGCGTCAGCTTTGATGCCGCAATTCATCGGGCCATGGCACGTCAAGGGCGTGCAGTGGGACATGGGCGCAAGTATCGCGCTTGCCTCGCTCGCCGTGTTCGGTTTCTCCCGCCTCATCCGAGCGAACGCGGAGCTTGCCGCAATGCGCGAGGAGGTCGCGACACTTGCTGCCGAACGTGAGCGGATGCGCATTGCTCGCGACCTGCACGACCTGCTCGGCCATTCGCTCACGACGGTCACCGTCAAAGCTGCGCTGGCCGCGCGGCTGTTCGATCAGGATCCGGTGCGGGCACGACAAGAGATCGCCGAAGTCGAGGCGCTTGCACGTGAAAGCCTCGCCGATGTGCGCGCGGCCGTCGCCGGCTACCGCGAAGTGCGGCTGGCAACCGAACTCGCGACTGCACGCGAAGTTCTCGAGGCGGCGGGTATCGACGCCCAGCTGCCGGGCGTCGTCGAGGGCATGTCTCCCGAGGTCGGCGGACTCTTCGGCTGGGTGGTTCGCGAAGGCGTGACAAACGTCGTCCGACACAGCAAGGCGAAGTCAGTACGGATCACCCTCGACGCGACCGGCATTGAGATCGTTGACGACGGATCCGGCTGCGCGCGGAAGGCTGGCGAAGTCGCGACGACACGTGCGGGCAACGGTCTTGCCGGACTTGCCGAACGAGCCGACGCGCTGGGCGGTCGGTTGGTCGCCGGACCCGTTGATGGCAATGCGACGGGCTTCCGGTTGCGCGTCGAAGTGCCGGCCTAACGATGGCGGATAGCCACGTGATCCGAGTGTTGATGGCCGACGACCAGCACCTCGTGCGGGGTGCGTTGGCCGCGTTGCTCAACCTCGAGCCCGACCTCGAGGTTGTCGCCCAGGTGGGACGCGGGGACGAGGTAGTCGCGGCTGCCCTCGACGTCCGGCCTGATGTTGCAGTGTTGGACGTTGAGATGCCAGGTCTCGACGGACTTGCGGCTGCTGCCGCGCTCGTGTCACAACTCCCGAGTTGCCGAGTGTTGATCGTGACGACCTTCGGACGGGCCGGTTACTTGCGCCGCGCGATGGAGTCGGGTGCGCTCGGGTTCGTCGTGAAGGACGCTCCTGCGGAGCAGCTTGCCGATGCCGTGCGTCGGGTCGCGCGCGGCGAACGCGTCGTCGACCCAAGTCTGGCGGCGGCAACGATGGCCGGGGGAAGTAGCCCGTTGACCGCGCGCGAACGCGATGCACTGGTTGCCGCGCGCGACGGCGCGACTATTGCCGACATCGCGAAGCGGTTGTTCCTCAGCGAAGGAACCGTGCGCAACTACCTGTCGTCGTCGATCTCGAAGACTGGCACCCGCAACCGCGTCGAGGCATTGCGGGTAGCGGAAGACAACGGCTGGCTCTGAGCGACCGATCAACACCACAGCTTGTGCGATTACCTCCCCTGGAGGGCGGCGATTGCACGCGTTGTGCGGGTCAGGTGCGGATTTCGCAGATGACGGCGCCGCCGGCCACCGTCTGACCTGGTTCGACGGCCAACTCGGCGATGGTGCCGGCACGATGTGCGGTCAACGGCTGCTCCATCTTCATCGCCTCCAGCACGACGATCAGATCGCCGACCTCGACAGCGTCGCCGTTGCTGACCGCGACCTTCACGATGGTGCCCTGCATCGGTGCGGTGAGTTCGTCGCCGCTGTGTGCGCCCGCGGCGTGCGATGCGGCGCCGCGCCGTCGACGAACCGGCGAGCCCGCGCTGCGTTGCAACTCTGCCGGCAAGACGACCTCGAGTCGCTTGCCGCCAACTTCGACCGTAATTGATTCGCGTGCGGCGGCGTCGTCGGAGCCGTCAGTGGCCGAAACGTATGGCGCGATCGTGTTGACGAACTCGGTCTCGATCCAGCGGGTGTGCACCGTGAACGGCGTCTTCGGGTCCAACGGAGCGAACGCGGGATCGTCGACCACCGCACGATGGAACGGCAGCGCGGTTGCCATGCCGTCGATCTCAAACTCGGCAAGTGCACGACGCGCTCGGGCGAGTGCCTCCGTGCGAGATGCGCCGGTCACGATCAGCTTCGCCAGCAGTGAGTCGAACGCCTGCGGCACGACCGTACCCGCCGAAACGCCGGAGTCGAGCCGCACTCCTGGCCCGGTCGGCGGCCGCCACACAGTCACCCGGCCGGGAGCGGGAAAGAAACCCCGACCCGGATCCTCACCGTTGATCCGGAATTCGATCGAGTGACCGCGTAGCGGCGGATCGTCGTACCCCAGCTCCTCGCCGTCCGCGATCCTGAATTGCTCGCGAATCAAGTCGATGCCCGCGACTTCCTCAGACACCGGGTGCTCGACTTGGATGCGCGTGTTCACCTCGAGGAACGAAATCGTGCCGTCCATCCCGAGCAAGAACTCACACGTCCCCGCGCCGACGTAGCCGGCCGCCCGCAAGATGTCCTTCGATGACGAATACAACGTCGCGATCGCAGCAGCCGAAAGGAACGGCGCCGGCGCTTCCTCGACGAGCTTTTGATGGCGCCGTTGCAATGAGCAGTCGCGCGTCGAGATCACCACGACATGACCGTGAGCATCAGCCAGGCATTGCGTCTCGACGTGCCGCGGTCGGTCGAGGTAGCGCTCGACGAAGCACTCGCCACGGCCGAACGCGGTGACCGCCTCGCGCACGGCCGACGCGAACAGTTCAGGGATTTCCTCGAGCGTGCGGGCCACTTTGAGGCCGCGACCGCCGCCACCGAACGCTGCCTTGATCGCGATCGGCAACCCGTACGTTTGCGCGAAGGAGGCGACCTCGTCGGCATCGGCGACGGGATCGGCCGTGCCGGGCACGAGTGGCGCCCCGACGCTCGACGCGATGTGCCGCGCCTGAACCTTGTCGCCCAACGCGTCGATGGCTGACGCTGGCGGCCCGATCCAGATCAACCCGGCGTCGACTACTGCCCGCGCGAATGATGCGTTCTCTGCGAGAAAGCCGTACCCGGGGTGCACGGCGTCCGCCCCCGAACGCGCGGCCACGGCAAGGATCTTGTCGATCGACAGGTAGCTGTCGGCCGGCGTCGTCCCGCCGAGCGCGTAGGCCTCGTCAGCCGCGCGGGCATGGAGCGAGTCGAGATCAGGCTCGGCGTAGACCGCGACGCTGGCCAACCCGGCGTCCCGGCATGCCCTCGCGATGCGCACAGCGATCTCGCCCCTGTTGGCGATGAGAACCTTGCGCACCCAGACCTCCCTAGCGTGCCGCGAGTCTACGGACCTCAGTTCAGCCCGACCGCGGCCGATAGGGCGCCGTGCGAACAGAGTGGATCGACGCTGCTCGCCCGCGGGTACTGGCCGACGCGGCGCGTTCGGCCGCGCTGCTGCTCTGCATCGGTGCCGCTGTTATCGCCCTCGAGTGCTCGGTCGTGCCCACCCCGAACTTCCCAAACGACTACCGCTGGGTGCCCTGGCTCGTTTCGGCGCTAGTCGCTGCCGCCGGGATTTCCCTGTGGCTCGTGCCGGCGCGAGTGCCGACGCTGTTCTGGCCGCTGGTCCCTGCCGTTCCCGTGGTCCTCATCCTGCTCATGGGGCTTGCAAGCAACGACGCGACGGCTTCCTCGCAGCTCGCGTTCTCGCTGCCGGTGCTCTTCGCGGCCTACCAGCTCAAACCGGTGGTCGCGTACTTGATCGCGGGCCAGGTGGTCATCGCCGAGACCATCTTGTGCGTGCTGATCGACTCGCCGAAGGTTGTCGTCGAGGACTCGATCGGCGTGTCCCTGATCCTCATCGGCATCATGCTGACGCTGGTCACCGCCCGCAACCGCTCCGACGTGGCGATCGGCTCGCTCCGCTATGAGGCCGAGCACGACGCGGTCACCGGCCTGCTGACCCGCCGTGCGTTCAACTCTGACATCGAGCAGTTGGACGACGATCAGCCGGTGTCGCTGATCCTCGTCGACATCGACGACTTCAAGACCGTCAACGACACGTTTGGCCACGACATCGGCGACCAGACCCTGCGCATCGTGGCGGAGGCCCTTTCGAGGAACAGCCGCCAGAGCGATCGCGCGTACCGCCTCGGGGGAGACGAACTCGCGGTGCTGTTGACTGGCACGGCTCCAGAGACAGCCCTGCGGCGGGCGGAGGTCATTCGCCGGGCAGTCGACACCGGTCCGATGGCGTTCGTGGCGCGCAGGGAACGAGGCAAGGTCACGGTCAGCCTCGGCGTGGCCTCGCTGCCTCCGCACGCGCCCCGTAAGTCGGAGTTGCTCCGGGCCGCGGACGCCGCGATGTACCGCGCCAAGGGCGCCGGACGCAACCGCGTCGTCGCAGCCGCGTGAGCGGTTCGGGGAGGCCGGCAGATCGCCTCAATTCGCGCTCAGAAGGCGGCCCGGGCGGCCGATAAGGCTGGCATGGACACTCTGCCAACGATCGGCGTGCTGTCGCCGTTCGTGAGTGGGTTCTACTTCGGCGGCGTTATCAGGGGCGTCGCGAACGCGGCCGCCGAGGCTGGCGCGCGCCTGGTCGCTATCCAGACCTCCGACCCCGGCGTCGTGTACTCCGAGCGTCCTGACACGGCGCCGCATCCGCACGCTGCTGCCTGGGGGCACCTCGCGGGCTGCATCGTCGTGACAGACGCTGCGACGCCTGCGTACCTCGATGCGATTCGCCAGTCCGGCAAGCCGCTCGTGCTGATCAGCAAGCAGTTGGACGGCGTGGTGTGCCCCACCGTGCAACCCGACAACAAGCAGGGCGTGCGGGAGGCGGTGCGGCATCTGATCGCTCATGGCCACCGCAAGATCGCCTTCGTCGGCATGATGCACCAAGACGACATTCAGGAGCGCCACGCCGCGTATGTCGAGACCTTGATCGAGGCCGGCATCGAACCTGACCCGACGCTGGTCTTCTCCACTGCTGACAACGAAGAGGAGTTCGGCGTGCAGGCCGGCCAGGCCATGCTCGCCGACGGGTTGCGGTCAACCGCCGCGATGGTCGCCACTGACGTGAACGCGATGGGCGTCATGTCGGCGCTCATCGCGGCCGGGCTCGAGCTGCCCCGCGACCAGGCCATCATCGGGTTCGACGATGTCGATGCGGCGACGTTCGTCAAGCCGGCGCTGTCGAGCATTCGTCAGGACTTCGGCGCACTCGGTCGGCTGGCTGCGCAGCTCCTTCTCGACAAGCTCGCCGGCCGCGACGTTCCCGACGGCCGGCATGAGGCGCCGACCTTGTTCGTCGTCCGCGAATCCTGCGGCTGCGCAGGTGACATCCGCGAAGCCGCCTCGCCAGATCACGTCCGAAGGACTGCCGCGGCTCGCCGCCGCGCGTTGGAGGAGCGGCTCGACCGCACGCTTACCGCCGACACCGGGGCATCGAACCGGCCAGCGACGATCGCGGCCGCCGCGTCGTCCATCATCGAGCTACTCGAAGGTGCGTTGAAGGGCAGCACGGTCCCGCCAGAGACGAAGCTGCGCGGTGACCTCGAAACGTTGTACCAGCGCAGCCCTCGCAACCAGACGATCCGCGGCATCATGGCGGCCACCCGCGACTGCGGCGCCGACCTCGTGGCGGCACAGGCGAACGAAGGTGGCGACGGTGCACGGCGGGTCGCCGACCAGATCGTGCGGGTGATGTTGATGCTGTCGGCGATCCACTCGCAGGATCAGTACAACGAGAGCGCGTATTTCCAGAACGCACTCGGCACGCAGTACGCCGTCGCGATGGACCTGCTCCGCAGCCACGAAGAGGACCCGCGCTCACTGCAGTGGCTCGAACGCACGTCGGTTCGGGCCGGCTGCCTTGGTCTGTGGTCGGAGGCGCCGGGTGAACTTGTGGCCGGTGCGGATCCGACACTTGCGGTCGTCGGGGCCTTCGACCGTGACACCACCTCAGGCCGGCGGCCTCCGGGTCTCGACGAGACCGTCGCGGCTACCGTTTTTCCGCCGATGCAACTGCTCGAGCTTGCCGACGAGGACCTCGACGACGTGGTGTTCGTGCTGCCGGTGAAAGTTCGGTCGAGTGACTGGGGCTTGCTCAGCATCGTCGGCCAGATCGACAGCAAGGTCGCGTCCGGTCGCGAGACGTTGAACCAGTGGGCGGCGCTGCTGACCGTCGCCCTCGACCACCAGGCGAACCTGGCGTCGCTCGAAGAGCAGCGCGAGAAAGTCGAGCGGTCGTTCGAACGCGAGCGTGGTCTCGTCGAGGAGATCCGACTCAGCGAGGAGCGCTACGCGCTTGCGGCCCAGGCGGCGAGCGGCGGCTTGTGGGACTGGGATCTCGTCAAGGACGAGGTCTTCTACTCCGCGCGCTGGATGGAACTCGTGGACTGTCCAGCGGATGCGGTCGGCAATACAAGTAACGACTGGTTCGACCGCGTTCACGAAGCCGACTTGCCGGGTCTGCTCCAAGCAATCGAGGAGCACGTTGAGGGACGTTCGAGCGGCGTCGAGCTTGAGCACCGCATCCGCCGCGGGGACGGCAGCTACCTGTGGGTGCTGTGCCGGGCGCTGGTCATCCGCGGTGTGGACGGCGTGCCCACCCGTATGGTCGGCTCGCTGACCGACGTCCACGAACGCAAGGAGCTGGAAAGCCAGCTCAGGCACGCGGCGCTTTACGACCCGCTGACCGGGCTGCCCAACCGCACGTTGTTCCTCGACCGGCTGCGGGTAACGATGGCCCGCGCGAACCGGCACGCCGACCAGCACTTCGCTGTGCTGTTCCTCGACCTCGACGGCTTCAAGCTCGTCAACGACAGCCTTGGACACCTGCTCGGCGACTCCTTGCTCTCGAGTGTTGCCGAACGGATCTCTTCCGACCTGCGACCGTCCGACACTGCGTCGCGCTTCGGTGGTGACGAGTTCGCGATCCTGCTTGACGACCTGACCGCGCCGCACAATCCGGTCGCGGTGGCCGAGCGGTTGCAGGAACGCCTGGCCCGACCGTTTCATGTCGGCGGGCATGAGATCTTCGTGACGGCAAGCATCGGTATCGCGGCGAGTTCGACGGGCTACCAGTCGGCTGAAGACGTGCTGCGCGACGCCGACACCGCGATGTACCAGGCGAAGGCCGACGAGAAGGGCACGCACGCGACGTTCGACGCGGGCATGCACACCCACGCCGTCAGCCGGCTGCGCGTCGAGGCCGAGCTTCGGCAGGCGATCGACGGCGGCCAGCTGCGCCTGTACTACCAGCCGATTGTCGCGATCCGCACCGGCCGCACTCTCGCGTTCGAGGCCCTCGTTCGTTGGGAGCACCCGACTCGTGGGCTGCTTGCACCTGCGGAGTTCTTGCCTGTAGCCGAGGAGACAGGACTCATCGTGCCGATGGGTCGCTGGATTCTGCGCGAGACGTGTCGGCAGATTGCCGCGTGGAAACTTGCCGGCGCACCCGATGACCTGCGCGTCAGCGTCAACGTGTCGAACAGGCAGTTCTGGCATGGCGGCCTGCTGCAGGACCTCCAGGGCTACCTTCGCGAAGCGGATCTCGAGCCGCGCAACATCGTGCTCGAGATCACCGAGACCGTCGTCATGTACAACGCCGACCTGGCTGAGCGGATGCTGCTCGAGTTGCACGAGAACGGCTTCGCACTGCACATCGACGACTTCGGAACCGGCTATTCGTCGCTCCAGGCACTGCACCGATTCCCGATCGAGGCGCTGAAGGTCGACCGGTCCTTCGTCTGGGGACTCGGTACCGACCCGCGCAGCACCGAGCTGGTTCGGACCATCGCGATGATGGCGCGCAACCTCGGCGTCGACGTGATCGCGGAGGGCATCGAGACCAGCGACCAACGCCGACGCGTCGAACGGCTCGGGTGCGCCTACGGCCAGGGTTATCTGTTCTCTCGGCCGGTGCCTGGCGACATTGCCGGCGGATTCGTGTGCGGCGAGCAACAAGACGCCGTCATCTCCATCGCCTGACCCCAGCATCGGCACGCCGTTGGTTATGCTCCCGCGCATGGCTCAGTTCGACCTCCCGCTCGAACAACTGCGCACCTATCGGCCCAACATTGCCGAGCCGACGGACTTCGACCGCTTCTGGGCCGAGACACTGGCCGCCTCGCCGGTCGGCGCGGCCTCCTTCGAGCCCTTCGACGCCGGACTGCGCGCGATCCAATCGTTCGACGTGACGTTCCCCGGGTTCGGTGGCCAGCCGGTGCGCGGCTGGCTACACATGCCGACGCATCGCGATGGGCCGCTGCCGTGTGTCGTCGAGTACATCGGTTACGGCGGCGGGCGGGGACTCGCGCACGAGCGCACGCTGTGGGCGGTCGCCGGATACGCCCACTTCGTGATGGATACCCGCGGTCAGGGCAGTAGCTGGTCGGTCGGAGACACTCCTGATCCGGACGCCGGTTTGCCGGCCGAACCAGGATTCATGACCCGCGGCGTCGGTTCGGCCGAGACGTACTACTACCGGCGGGTGTTCGTCGACGCGGTGCGGGCCGTCGACGCTGCCCGCTCCCATCCCTTGATTGATCCGGCCCGGGTCGCCGCCGCCGGTGGCAGTCAGGGTGGCGGCATCACGATCGCCGCCGCGGC
This sequence comes from Acidothermaceae bacterium, assembly GCA_036510735.1. GTDB lineage: Bacteria > Actinomycetota > Actinomycetes > Acidothermales > Acidothermaceae > PALSA-607. The sequence goes on from DATCDK010000261.1 coordinate 15,602, forward strand.
TCTATGCGATGGCCTGGTCGCGGCGATGCCCGACGTTCCGTTCCTGTGTAACTTCCGGCGCGCAGTGTCGGTGACGGACGGCAATCCGTACGGCGAGTTGGTGCGGTACCTGCACACGCACCGCGACCGCGTCGAACAGGTCTTCGGTGTGTTGTCGTACTTCGACGGCGTGTCTATGGCGGCGCGGGCCGCAGCGTCGGGACTCTTCTCGGTGGCGTTGCGCGATCCGATTTGCCCGCCGTCAACCGTGTTCGCGGCCTATAACGCGTACGCCGGGCCGAAGCAGATCGAGGTCTACGACTTCAACGAGCACGAAGGTGGCGGCGCCTTCCATCAACGCACCCAACTCGAGTTCGCCCGCGAAGTCTTCGCCTGATCCGCGAGGCCCGCCCACGCCCCAAAGTTGTCGGCTCATCCACGCTTTCTTGAGCGTGGTGGGGCCGACAGGTTTGGGGATATGGCCGGCCTAGCTGCGGGAGCGCCACTCGCTTCGTGGATTCAGCGAACCCGCGCCCAGGGATGTTCTCCATCTCGAGACCGGTGCTGGCTCGGAAGCCACCGCGCGGGCGGCGACCATCTCGAGAGCGATGACAACGGCGGCTAGCTCCTCGTCGTCCGGGCTGCCCTTTGTTACCTCGACCGGCCCGGTCACAGCGGAATGTTTCCGTGCTTCTTGGGCGGCAATTGGTCGCGCTTGGTGCGCAGCATTCGCAGCGCGCGGGTGACCTCGAGCCTGGTTTGCGACGGTGGGATCACTGCGTCGACGTACCCGCGATCCGCTGCAATGTAAGGGTTGGCGAGATGGTCCTCGTAGTCGGTGACGTACGTGACGCGGTCCGCCTCCGGTGAAGCAGAGGAAGCCAATTCCTTGCGATACAAGATGTTGACCGCACCCTGCGCTCCCATAACCGCGATCTGGGCGGTCGGCCATGCGAGGTTCACGTCGGCGCGCAGATGCTTGCTGCCCATCACGTCGTAGGCGCCGCCGTACGCCTTGCGGGTGATGACCGTCACCTTGGGAACGGTCGCCTCTGCGTACGCGAACAGCAGTTTCGCCCCGCGCCGGATGATGCCGTTCCATTCCTGCCCGGTGCCCGGCAAGAACCCCGGCACATCGACGAACGTGAGAATAGGGATGTTGAACGCGTCGCAGGTGCGCACGAACCGCGCGGCCTTCTCCGACGCGTCGATGTCGAGGCACCCCGCGTAGTGCATCGGCTGGTTGGCGACAACGCCAACTGAGCGGCCGTCGACCCGGCCAAGGCCGCACACGATGTTCGGCGCGAACAGCGCCTGAGTCTCGAGAAACTCGCCATCATCGAGCACGGCCGCAATGACCGTGTGGATGTCGTACGGCTGGTTCGCCGCGTCGGGTACGAGGGTGTCGAGGGCGAGATCGGTCGCAGTCAAGTCGGCCGGGGAGGCCGAAGGAAACACCGGCGCGTCATCGACGTTGTTCGACGGGAAGTACGAGAGGAGCGACTTCGCGAAGTCGATCGCGTCGGCCTCGTCCGATGCCATGTAGTGCGCGACACCCGATCGTGAGTTGTGCGTGCGCGCGCCACCGAGTTCTTCGAACTCGACGTCCTCGCCGGTGACGGTCTTGATGACGTCAGGACCGGTGATGAACATGTGCGACGTCTTGTCGACCATGATGATGAAGTCGGTGATGGCTGGCGAGTAGACGGCGCCGCCGGCACATGGCCCGAGCACCAAAGACACCTGCGGGATCACGCCGGACGCGATCGTGTTGCGGTAGAAGATCTCGGCGTACAGACCGAGGGAGACGACGCCCTCTTGGATCCGTGCGCCGCCTGAGTCGTTGATGCCGATGACCGGGCAGCCGACCTTCATTGCGAGGTCCATGATCTTCACGATCTTCTCGCCGAAGACCTCGCCGAGGCTGCCGCCGAACACGGTGAAGTCTTGGGAGAACACGCACACTTGGCGGCCGTCGATCGTGCCGTAGCCGGTGATGACACCGTCGCCGTACGGA
>DATCDK010000262.1:0-4692 GCA_036510735.1 Acidothermaceae bacterium
TGCAGATTCCGTCAGACTTCCTCGGCATGCTGCCCTACCTCGCGACCATCTTCGCGGTGGCGGGTCTGGTCGGGCGCGTGCGCGCGCCCGCCGCCGACGGCGAACCGTACGAGGGCCGATGAGCGTCGAGGTCAACTGGCCCGCGTTGCGCACCGCCGCCCAGGCTGCGATGACACTGGCGTACGCGCCGTACTCGGAGTTCGCTGTGGGTGCCGCGGCTCTCGTTGATGACGGCCGGATCGTGGTCGGCTGCAACGTCGAGAATGCGTCGTACGGACTCACCCTGTGCGCCGAGTGCGGAGTCGTTTCCGCACTGTTTGCTTCGGGCGGGGGGCGGCTTGTCGCTTTGGCCTGCGTTGACAATGCCGGCGCAGCGTTGATGCCGTGCGGTCGGTGCCGGCAGTTGCTGTGGGAGCACGGTGGCGCCCATATGCTGATCGACCACCAGTCCGGTCCGCTGCCTTTGTCTGACCTGCTGCCTCATGCGTTTGGGCCTGACGATCTGGGCGGGACCTAACCGTGGATGTTGTCGACCTCATCCGTTCGAAGCGCGACGGAAGCGATCTGCGCGACGACGCGATCGACTGGGTGATCGCGGCCTACACCCGAGGCGAAGTCGCCGAAGAACAGATGTCGGCGCTGCTCATGGCCATCTTCTTCGTTGGCCTGACAGCGCCAGAACTCAATAGATGGACGGCGGCGATGATCGCCTCGGGGGAGCGACTGAGCTTTCCCGGGCTGGGCAGGCCGACGACCGACAAGCACTCGACCGGTGGTGTCGGTGACAAGATCACGCTGCCGCTCACGCCGATCGTCGCCGCGTGCGGTGCGGCGGTCCCGCAGCTCAGCGGTCGCGGGCTCGGCCACACCGGTGGCACGCTCGACAAGCTCGAGTCGATTCGCGGCTGGCGGGCGTCGATCTCGAACGAGGAGATGCGTGCGCAACTACGAGACGTCGGCGCGGTGATTTGCGCGGCCGGCGCCGGGCTCGCGCCGGCGGACCGCAAGCTCTATGCCTTGCGCGATGTCACGGCGACTGTCGAATCCATTCCGCTGATCGCCAGCTCGATCATGAGCAAGAAGATCGCCGAAGGTACCTCCGCGTTGGTGCTCGATGTGAAGGTCGGCGTCGGCGCGTTCATGAAAGACCGCGAGCGGGCCCGCGAACTCGCGACGACGATGGTCGGGCTCGGCTCGGCACATGGCGTCAACACGGTCGCACTGCTGACGGCGATGGACACTCCGCTCGGCCTCATGGCAGGCAACGCGCTCGAGGTGGCGGAGTCGCTCGAGGTGCTTGCCGGCGGTGGACCATCCGATGTCGTCGAGCTCACTCTTGCGCTCGCCCGCGAGATGCTCGCCGCCTGCGGTCTGACGGGTGGCAAGGATCCGGCCGACGCCGTTGCCGACGGATCCGCAATGGACTCGTGGAACGCGATGATTCGAGCGCAGGGTGGCGATCCTGCTGCGTCGCTTCCAGTTTCGCCGCACCGGCACTCGGTCGTGGCATCGGCAACCGGTCGGGTGACTCGCATGGACGCGCTCGCTGTTGGGGTTGCCGCGTGGCGGCTGGGCGCTGGCCGCGCGCGCAAGGAGGACGCTGTGTCGTTCGGCGCGGGGGTGCAGATGCACGCCAAGCCCGGCGATATCGTGACCGCGGGCAGCCAACTGTTCACCCTGCACGCCGACGACGAGGCGCGGTTCGATCGTGCGCTCGAGGCACTCGCAGGGGCGGTCGACATCGCCGCCGTTGATGCCGCCTGGTCGAAGCCAGCGCTCGTTCTCGAGAGGGTAGGTGCGTGATGCCGGCGACCCGGGAGCAAATCGCGCGCGCGCCCAAGGCGCTGCTGCACGACCACCTCGATGGCGGCCTGCGTCCAGCAACTGTCATTGATCTCGCACGTGCGGTCGGCTACCCGAAGTTGCCAACCTATGATGCCGATGAGCTGGGCGCATGGTTCGTGCAGGCGGCGTCGTCCGGCTCGCTCGAGCTCTATCTCGAAACCTTCGCCCACACCTTCGGCGTTATGCAGACGGTCGAGTCGCTAGTGCGAGTTGCGGCCGAGTGCGCTGAGGATCTCGCGGCAGACAACGTGGTCTACGCCGAGGTGCGGTTTGCGCCAGAACTGCACGTCGACGAGGGTCTCAGCCTCGATGCGGTCGTCGAGGCGGTGCTCGAGGGATTCAGGATCGGGAGCGAGGGTCGCGGCATCAGGGTGGGTGTGTTGCTCACCGCGTTACGGCACGCGGCGCGTTCGCTTGAGATCGCCGAACTTGCGATCCGTTATCGCGATGCGGGCGTGGTCGGCTTCGACATCGCTGGCGCCGAGGCGGGCTTCCCTCCGACCCGTCACCTCGACGCCTTCCAGTACATGCAGCGCGAGAACGGCCACTTCACGATCCATGCCGGCGAAGGTTTCGGTCTGCCGTCGATCTGGGAGGCGCTGCAGTGGTGCGGCGCCGATCGACTGGGTCACGGCGTGCGCATTGTCGACGACATCACCATGATTGACGGCGAACCGGTGCTCGGCCGGCTCGCCGCCTACGTCCGCGACAACCGAGTACCGCTGGAGATGTGCCCGTCGTCGAACGTACAGACGGGCGCAGCGCCGTCGATTGCCGAGCACCCGATCGGACTGCTGCGCAAGCTGTACTTTCGAGTCACGGTCAATACCGATAACCGCCTGATGAGCGGGACGTCGATGCGTATCGAATTCGAGAAGCTGGTCGACGCCTTCGGTTACGAACTCGACGACCTACAGTGGTTCACCATCAACGCGTTGAAGAGTGCGTTCATCCCGTTCGACCAACGGCTCGCGCTCATCAACGACGTCGTCAAGCCCGGGTACGCCGCGCTACGGAACCCTGTCGCGCTCCCAAATACGGTGGAGGACTGACGTGTCACCACTCGTGAAGATCTCCGACGAGGTTCGCAGTGCCGTCGATGAAGGCCGGCCAGTAGTCGCCCTTGAGTCGACCATCATCGCGCACGGGCTACCCCGCCCCGAGAATTTGCAGGCTGCGCACGACTTCGAGGCGATCCTGATCGACGCAGGTGTCGTTCCCGCGACCATCGCGGTCATCGACGGCGTCCCGACTGTTGGACTCGACGCCGGCGAGCTCGAACGCATCGCGCTGGAGGACATCCCCAAGGTCAGCAGCCGCGACCTCGCCGTCGCTGTCGGCCGTAAGTCGAGCGGCGCGACAACTGTCGCGGCGACGTCGACGTTGGCGGCACTCGCAGGCATCCGGGTCTTTGCGACCGGCGGCCTCGGTGGCGTGCATCGGGCCGCACACGAATCGTTCGACGAGTCGGCCGACCTGGTCACCTTGTCGCGCACCCGGATCACGGTCATCTGCGCGGGTGTGAAGTCAATCCTCGACATCGCGGCGACCCTCGAACGTCTTGAGACGTTGAACGTGCCTGTTGTCGGCTACCGCACGAACCAGTTCCCGGCCTTCTATCTCACCGATTCCGGATTCCCTCTTGAGTGGCGCGTCGACTCCCCGGAGGAGGTTGCCGCCATCATGTCGGCAGGTGATGAGCTCGGCACTCGCGGTGCGCTCATCGTCGCGAACCCGGTGCCTCTCGATCAGCAGCTCGATCCCGACGTCCATGACCGCCTGCTCATTCAGGCGCTGCACGCAGCCGACGAAGCCGGCTTGCGTGGCAAGGCGATCAGCCCGTTCCTGCTCGACTACTTCCAGCGCGAAAGTGGCGGCCGCTCGCTCGTCGTCAATCTCGACCTTGCGCGAAACAACGTCGCCCTAGCCGGCGGCATCGCCATCGCATGGTCGGCTACAGCCGCGGCGGCCACCGCTTGACGAGGGTGCTGATCGTCGGCGATGTCATCGACGACATCGTCGTCACGCCGCTTGGCAACGTCACGCGCGATAGCGACACAACCTCGCACATTCGCGCGACGCCCGGTGGCTCGGCGGCGAACCAGGCAGCGTGGCTCGCAGTCTCCGGTGTGCGGGTGAGGTTCGTCGCCCGCGTGGGTGCAGCGGATGTCGCGCGCCATCACGCCGAGCTTTCCGCGTTCGGCATCGACGCGGTGTTGATTGCGGATGCTGACGCGCCGACCGGCACGATCGTGGTCATGCTGGACGCCGACGGCGGGCGAACGATGTACACCGACCGGGGTGCCAATCAGAGGCTCAGCGCCGCCGATTTGCCGTCGTCGTTGCTCGACCATGTCGACGCGCTGCACGTCAACGGATACTCGTTGTTCGCTGATGAACCGCGCGCGGCTGTTCTTTCTCTTATTGAAGAAGCACGTCGCCGCGAGATCGTCGTGACGGCCGACCCATCGTCGTCCGCCTATCTTGAAGAGCTTGGTGCGTTGACGTTTCTGTCTTGCACGCGCGGCGCGGCGGTGTGCCTGCCGAACCTCGACGAGGGCCGGGTGCTCAGTGGGGAGACTGAGCCGGGCGATGTGCTGGCGAGTCTTCGGGTGCACTATCCGGTGGTGGCGTTGAAGCTTGGATCGGGCGGTGTTCTCGTTGGCGAGGGAGACGAGGTCGACCTCATCGGGCCGATGTCGTCATCGCTGGTCGATCCGACCGGCGCGGGCGATGCCTTTTGCGCCGGCTTTCTCAGCTCGTGGCTTGGTGGAACCTCGGCCATCGATGCGGCGCGGCATGGCTCGTTGCTTGCTGCACGCGCGGTAGCCACCTACGGCGGTCGCC
>DATCDK010000263.1:0-26463 GCA_036510735.1 Acidothermaceae bacterium
CGCCCCTGCAGCCCCTGGCGGCGCATCGAGTCCGCGACCGTGTTCACACTCACCACCGCGCCGGCCCCGACCAGATCATCGAAGATCCGCGGCGACCCGTAACTTCGACCCGACGCCTCGAACAACCGCCGGACCTCCGCGTCCAGTTCGGCGCGGCGCACCGCCCGCACGGTCGGTGGCCGCAGGTGCCACTTGTAGAACCAGGACTCACTAAGCGACAACACCCGGCAGCTGAACGCGTGGGGCACCCGATGCATGGTCCTCTGGTCGGCGATGAAGCGCGCCACGCTCACCTCGTCGCCTCCTTCACCCACAGGACCACGGATCGCTTGAGGACATCACGTTCCATCCGCAGCACGGCGTTCTCCGCCCGCAGGCGCTTCAGCTCCGCGACGTCCCCGGCCGACAGCCCATCAGTGCCGTCCCGGACGCCGCGATCCTTATCAACCCAGTTGCCCAACGTGCCCGCATTGACCCCCAGATCGCGGGCGACCTGCGCGATCGGCTTCCCGGTCTCCCGGACAATCCGCACCGCACCTTCCCGAAACTCCGCATCGAACTTCCGTCGATTCTCTGGCATGACTACTCCTCATAGCGCATGCCTCCACGGTTTTGGGGGATGTCCATTCCACTTCTGGTCCTGGTCGTGGCCGTCGCGGCCTGTGAATGGTTCAGTGGTTGGCTGGTGGTCCGGTCGAGGCGGTGAACAGCGTTTCCCATGCGTCTTGCCAGGGCCAGCGTTGGGGTAGTCGCAACGTCAGTTGTCGCGCGGATCGGGCGACGCGCGCCGGGACACTGATCAGCTGTGTGCGGATCGTGGCTGTCGTCGCGCGGGCATGGATTTTCGAGGCAAGGCAGCCGGCGGCGCGGGTGAGGTTGAACGCGATCGCGGCGAGCACGAGCCATGCGCTGTTGGCGGCGAACTTCCCCGAGGGCAGGTGCGCGAGCGGCCCGTTCTTCAGATCTGCGATGACTTGTTCGATGATCGCGTGCCGGCGGTGGTCGCCTTCGGCGTCGAGCATCGGCAGTGGTGTGTCGGTGAACACGGCATGGTGGCGCCAGGCGGGGAACAGTTCACCTTGGGCGTTTGCCACGACGTTGTTCGGGTTGGCATCGCGGACGCGGCGCACGATCAACCGTGCATTCACCTGCTGGTTGCGCGGTTTCGACGTGAACGCGGTGAACGGGATTTCGGCGACCTCGGCATCGGAAACCCAATGCTGGAGTTGTTCATCGAAGACCGCGTTCGGGTAGCTGATCGTCGTCCACGCATCGTCGGGGATCGACCCGATCGCCCTTGTGATAGCTGGGTCCTTGCGGGCGGTGATCGAAAACCGGGCACCACCACGGCTGATCGCGGCGATCACGTCTCGGCCGTAGTAGGCGGAGTCGGCGCGCACGATCACCAGACCCGTGCAGCCGCAGGCCTTCACGGTCTTCAACGCATCCGCGACGAGCCGTGCGGCGCCGCGGGCGGAGTTCGCCGATCCTTTCCGCAGCCGGGTGCCCGCGATGACCGGTGCGGCCAGCGGTGTGGACACGACCGCGATCTGGGCGTTCAAACCGTTGACACCGCTATAGCCGCGACCGGCGCCCTGCTTGGCGTAGCCGAAGGTCTGGCGCACGGTGTCATCGATGTCGACATAGGCGACCTGATCGGCACCGGGCAGCAGCGGCGTCGCCGTGGCGAGGTTCGCGACGAAACGTGCCGCGACCGCATCGAGCTGGCGGACATGACCAAATGTGAACTCGCGCAGGAACGTCCCCAACGTCGACGGTGCCCGGATGCCCTCGAACACGCGGTGCATGCCGCCGTGGCGGAGCAGGTCCATGTCCTGGATCGAGTCCGCGCCGGCGACCATCCCTGCCACAAGCGCCGACAGCTTCAACCCGGCGTTCGCGCCCTCGCCACCTGGCACCGTCAAATGCTCATCGGACAGCTCGCGCAGACCAGCGCGGGCCGCCAGCGCGGCGACCGGGATAAGCCCCGCGCACGACACGAGATTCGGCTCGTCGAACACCGCAGAGCGAACCGGGACGACATGAGATAGTTGCACCTACGAGATGTCCCTTGCTGACGGCGAAATCGACCCTAGACAAGTCCGATTCTGCCGCCCAGCAAGGGCATTCTCATCTCACGACACCAGCGAACCGCTCACACGACGGTGGATCCGGGCTAAGCCGTCGCATACACCTGCCTCCGACAGCCACGATCCGTAGCCTGCATCTTCTGCCCGCAAAATCAGGAATCCATCACGGTGAACGTTTGAGGCCGCTCCTTGGTCTCGGGGCGATCTGCGACGGAATTCTCGGCTGGAACTTCGAGTTCGTGGGGAGTTTCCATGAACAAGTCGCCGATGACGTCAACCGGAGCAATCCGCGGGTTGTTGACCACGGATTGTTCGGATGTGCCCGCGACAGCGTTCCGGTCTGCAGCAGCGGCGGGTTCACCAGCTGGACCGATCTGGAGCGCCACCAACTGGAGGGCTGGCAAGCCGCAGGCTGCACCCCAGTAGAGATCGAAGTCGGGGAAAGCGTGGGGCACCAACGCAGTGCGCGACGTGCACCGCGTCGTATTGGTGAAATCAATCGTCAGCGACAACGTGGACGTCATGGTGGACGCCAACGGCGGATACACCCCCGGTCAAGCTGCCCGGCTCGGGGCCACCGACGACACCATGGGTGTGACGTGGTTCGAGGAACCCTCGCCTCCAATGATCTGCGCACCCTGGCGTCGTTGCGCGCGGTCGACTGCTTGCAAGTCGACGTGACCAGATGCGCCGCTTACACCCAATGGTCGCGCTGTGCCGCCTTGGGCGCCGCTCAGAACATGCAAATCAGCGGACACTGCGCGCCCGCGCTGCACGCATCGGTGGCAATCGCCGTACCGAACCTGCGTCACGTCGAATGGTCCTCCGACCACGCAAAGCGGGAACCGCTGCTCGTCGACAACGTTCCACAGGTGCGGTCAGGCCGGATGGACCTCACCAACGCCCCCCGTCCGCGGCATGTCGCTGCGATCTGACGCCGAGAAATACCGCACCCGCTAACAGCAGCAACCCGAGCCGAGGTCGAACACCATGCCCGTCAAGCGCGGACACCAACACCGCCTGCTGCACCTGGGTGGCTATGCGCTGCCGTGGATCGCCGGTATCCTCGCCGCCACCGCGGCCGCCGTCCCGTTGAGTAGGCGACGAACCGCGCACCGCGTCGCCGCACCCGTCGATACTCGTGCTGCGCGTGCACCGATGAGTTCCGCACCGCCCGCAGACAACCCGCCGCCCGCGCGTCCTGGACAACCGCGAGATGGTCGGACGCCGATCGCGAAATCTTCGACGCCGGTGCCGGACCACCCGCTGGATGACGCCCACCGCGCGGCCGAGGTCGCCCCGTTATTGGGCCACGCCGGGGATCATCGCGCGAACGAGCGCACCAGGGCAGTTGCGTGGGTGGTCGTCAGCGTCATCATCGTCGGCGCGTGCATTAGCGGCGCCGCACTCATTGCCGCCGCACCGTGGCTCTTCTACACCGGGGTAGGAATCGCTGTCCTCGGCATCGGGTGGGGCCGCGCCGTGCACGCGATGCGCGACCAGACCCAAATCAAGTCCGGCCAGCGGTGAACCCCCGACTGTTTCCAGCCACCGATGCCGGTCCCGCGACAGGGATGATCAACGCCGTCGGATGGGCGGAGCATAAAGTCGTCGCTGTTTTGGTCGTTGTCGGCGTGGGGGGTGCTCGCGGCGCTGCAGGGCGCCGTCACCACCTACTGGTTGCTACTCACTGAGCGATTTCTCCTCGGCGTCGTTGAGCGGTCGTGTTGCCGGCGATGCGCAACCGGTCAGTCAAGCCACCGGCGGAGCCGATCGAGTAATTCGATCGATCCAGATAGGCGAAGGAGCAGGTGACAAATGCGACCGGGACCAAGCGACGCCAACGTTCAGAACTCAGCACCGCCACCGTCGACATCCCGTTCTCCTCCACCACCGGCCGGTTCCCCCGACCGGGCATGGAGCACTGCCTCCAGCAGGCCAAGGACGGCCTGACCACTTCGGACAGGCGCTACCCGCACGACCATCGACTCGACATCCTAGACGATTGGTTGCGTGAGCGCAATCGTAGCAGTATCGCAATGGCAAACTCGCCCGCGGTGGAGCAGGACGGGTATGAGGGGCAGATGTGCCTACTACTGTCGCGACAATTCTTAAGAACTACCCCTTAGGCCGACATTCGGCCGATAGCCATAAGCGCCTGACGACGACGCAGGGCAACTATTGCGCTCACGCAGGTCTCGTTCATAATGTCTGTGTGCTCCCCTCGCGGAACCAGCGTTCCGTCACCGACTCGGAGTCGACCCGACAAGTCGATGCTGTGATGGCCGCCGCACGCGTGCTTGTCGGCGTCGTTGCTCAATCGATCGCCGACGTCGAGGACCAAGTCACACTGCCTCAACTCCGCGTTTTGGTCATGGTCGCAACGCGCGGCCCACTGAACCTGGCCACTGTCGCCGAGGGCCTGGGCGTGCATGCTTCCAACGCGACCCGCACAGTGGACCGGCTGGTGGCGGCCAAACTGATCGACCGCCGCGATGCCGCCGACGACCGTCGAAACGTATCCATCACGCTCACCAGATCGGGCCAGCGGCTCGTCGATGCAGTCTTCGAACAGCGACGCAGCGCGATCGAGGCGGTGCTTGACCGGATGCCAGAGAGCAAGCGACGAGCGCTGCCTAACGCCTTGGAGTCTTTTGCGGCGGCCGCGGGCGAAGCTCCCGAGCAGCATCCGAACACATTTCAATGGAACCAGTGAGTTTCGGGCTCGGGCCCTCGATCGGATCGAAACGTGTGCATGGCACGATCCATCGCGCCGCTGATGAACAGAATCTCGAGGGGTCCACGTACTTCCCCGATAAACGTGTGTTCATGATCAGTGGTGCCGCCTTGGTGGCATTGGAATCGCGCATCTTTCCGAGCGCAGCCCCGGTCTTTTGGGCGCTCATGCTCGCGGGATGCGGTCGCCGTTCACCGCTGTCATCCAACGATGGAGATGACCGGGCTATTGTGCGCTGGCGCCGCAGATTATCGGCCCGTCGACTGCTTTCGCCTCCGATTGCTGACGATGTCGGATTCTCCGCGTGCAGACTTTGATTTTGAAGCCCTAACGATGCTGGATGCGTGCTTGGGAAGACGGCGCACGCAGGTGCATCGACCATCTCCGCACCCAACGCGGCGAGGCGACCATCGGCGCATCCACGCATTTGGCACGGTGAACCGCCGTCATCGGTCCGAACACGTATCGCTGGCAACGCGAACACCGGGCCACACCTTCGCCCGTCAGGATGCCGATGATCCCGACACCCATAAACACGACGGTGACGACAGCCAGGCACCCGATGAGGACACCGGCAACCACCTCAAGAGTAGTAGGCACGAGGCTCTCCCTCCATAGGCGCCGGAGATGCCCCCAAGGGCCAGCACTCCGTGCCCGACGGCGACTGGCGGTGTTGGGGTGAGACATCAACACGCGATGTCTTCGAATTTCACCTCACAATCCTATTGGATCAGTTGCGTAGACGCAACTATACGTGTTGCGCAACCTCTATTCCAGAGCAAGAGTTATCGAGACTGCTTCCGAAGGCGGTACCTCGACGCCGCGCTCATCGCGGAGCGAGGTGGTCGATGTGCGCCTTCGTATCCACTGACGAGGCCGGCGACGACGCCATGCCGTCGCGCGAGAACCTCGTACGCGTCGACCTCGAAGCCGAGCCCAGCCGGCAATCGGCGGCCTCGAGATTCTCGAGGTCAGTGAAACAGCCAGCCGCGACGCGGGCGACGACGCGGATCGCCCGCTCGGCGCCCACCAAATCGGCATACGCGTTCGACCACACAGCGAAGGCGTCGGCCTCCGCGGTGCCAATGGTGAGTTGTTGGCGCACGGCACTGATCTCTTGAGACTGTCGTCACCGTTGAACGGCGCGGTGCTCCGCGACCTTGTCCGATCGGTTCGACAATTTGTCCTTACGGCCGAATCCGGAGCCGCCCGGTTTACCGCCTACATCTGAGGGCAAATCGACCCCGGCAAGGGGAGCCAAAACGCTCGAGGGTGGGGGCATCCCGAGCAGGCACCGAAAGAGACCCGGCGCGAACCATCCGCCGGGTCTCTTCGCGGTCGCCTCAGAAGCGAGGATCTGCGGATCATTCCGTCGTCAGACTGGCAGGGACTAGGGCCGGGCCCGTAGCCGACCCAGCAGCCCACGCCCCGCATGGCGCAATCAAATCTGCACGACGACGCACTGGCCCATAACCCCGTGTCCACGAACCGGGGTCAGGGCCGGCGGGCCTTGAGACCTGGTGGGTGGTCGGTGGTCAGTTGCCGGCGGCGCGGTATTCCTCGATGATCGCGGCCGATACCCGACCGCGCGCGGAGATCTCGTAGTCGTTGGCGATCGCCCACGCCCGAACCGCCGCCGGGTCGACCGCAGTGCGCACCTGGCGATAGGGACGGCCGCGACCATGCCGCGGGGAGGTCAGCTGCCGGCCAGCCGCCGCATAGGGCCCGACGATCTTCCGCAACATGGCGGCGTTTCGCGCCGACAGGTCAATCCCGTAATGCTTGCCGTCCAGGCTGAAGCTAATCGTCTCAGCTGCGGTGGCCCCGTCGATGTCATCGATCAACATCACCTGAGTCTTCGAAGCCATTGCTCTCCTCGCGCGAAACCCGTACGCGTGAGGTTAGCCGAGGCACAGCTGCCACGACCGCCACCACCACGACATCCGCGACCGTCCGCGAAAGTTGAGTCAGAGCTCGTATTCAAGCTCGTAGCGGTGAGTTCCGTCATCCTCGATTGTGAGCTGAAACGTGCCTGAGATACCTTCAAGCGCGCCGTGGCCCGATCCAGGAACCACCTCATAGTGCAACGTCTGCGAGCCGTTGTGCATTCGCCCCGACTGCTGGAGGGCAAAACCGCCACTTCGATCGCCAAGCTGGCCATCGACGGTCTCGATGGCGACGTATCCGGCGGAGCCGGTCTGCGGGTCGCCGCTCGCGAGCATCACACCTTTGCCGGCGCCTGTCAGCCCGCCACAGAAGGTCTTGATGAAGTCAAACCGGTTCACAGTTCCGTCGAGCTCGGCCTGCCCCGGCGTCAGCTCTACGTCAAATGTTCCCTTCGCGGTACGCGCCATGCCTTAATCCCCGTTCTCTCAGGCGCCCCGGAGGGCTCGCCAAGTCTCGCTCGTCGTCCTTGATGAACTATCCAATCCAACACGAGCAGGTCGCCAACCTCCACGAGCAGGCCAGCCGCGCGGAGCCGACCCAAGGATCCCGCCCGGTCGACTTCTGGCCAAGATCATGTACGTCATCGGTCATCTCCTCGCGGCGCGCACCGTGCGGCACCCGTCACTCAGGACGGAACCGAACGCACATCCACTCCATCGACCGAGCGCCTCGCCGCAAACCGCACCCCACAGTCTCCCCCTGAACGACGCTAGGACGAGCTCGGTCATGTTCTCAATCGAACGCAACAACGCGGGCACGTTTTCGCACGACTGGCGAGCGCGGCTTGTACGACGACGGCCCTGATTTCCTTGCCACCTTCCGGTCCACACGCCACGAGTCCGCGTGTAGGCGAGTCACTATCGGTCTCAACTTGCGCGGGATCGCCACAGGTCACCCCTGAAGGAGCGGGTTAGCTTGCTCATTCCCAAGTAACCGTGAGCTCGTTGCGCTGACCGAATCGCTCCAGATGCTTCCCAACAACCTCCATCACGCGTTCGAGATCCTCCCGTGTCGGAGCACTGGCATAAAGTTCGAGCGATTCTGCCTGCGAGACCAGCCGACACTCCCCGTTCGCGAGCACGATGACCGTTCCGTCGGAAGCCTCCCGAACCTCACTGCGCCTGCCCAGATGCGATGAGAGCTGCTTCGCATAACGATCGGCGGAGGTTGTCGCGACCCGAGCGCGGGCCGTTGTTCGGTCAGTCATTGGTCAAGACCTCTCGTTAGCAGGCCAGTTGGGCAACACGACGCCCACCGCGTTCAGCGTTCCCGTCGGGCACGTGTCCGTCGATCACCGCTCGACCGGTGCGCACCTCAGATCCCGACGATGGAGCCTGCGTTCACGGAGTAGTCGGACCCCGTGATGCTGTTCGCAACGTCGCTCGCAAGAAACACGACCACGGCTGCAACGTCGGCGGCTTCCACCAAATGCCCGAGCGGTAACTTCCGCATCGAATGCACAAAATGGTCGATCGCTGCATCCCGCGTAACACCGAGCTGCCGAGCCAATTGATCGGCAAACGCTCCCTCTCCAATCAGTGCGGACGTCCGAGTTGGGCCGGGTGAGACCGTATTGACTCTGATACCGAAGGCTCCGAACTCCTTCGACAACGACTTCGACACAGAGACCAGCGCTGCCTTCGTCATCGCGTAGTCCACGAAGAAGGGGTCAGGCTGTCGTGCGACGTCGGAAGCGATCGAAACGATCGCCCCCCGACCTGCTTGAACCATCACGGGGATGGCTGCTCGACACAGCCGAACCATCGTCATCAGGTTAATCTCGATCGAGTGCTGCCAGCCGTCGTCGGTCACGTCAAGGAAGGAATCCCGATACGGCGCGATGCCTACGTTGTTAACCACGACATCAATCCGACCGTGGAGGTTGACGGCGTGGCTCACCAGACGTGAGGCAGCCGTGGGATCAACGAAGTCGCAGATCATGGTGTCGACACCGCTGCCGTGCTGCCCCGGTTGGAGATCAGCGCTAATGACTGAGTCGCCGATCTCGGAAAAGGCGGCAACAATCGCCGCACCAATTCCTTGACTCCCGCCCGTCACCAGGACGACGCGGCGACCCGGCTCCGTCATGATCGTCGGCCCAAGAACGTGGCGACGGAGGTTGTCGCGGCGTCGAGAAGCCCGGCCCCGGTCCGCACAGGGTGCCTCCCGACGCGGAGGATGGGTCGGTGTAGCGCCTCAGTGCCTTGAAATCCGCCCATCGTGAGTAGTAATCATATGCACCTATGCGTGCTTGACAGTAGCGCGACAGAACTTGATTGCTCGGCGAGGTATGGAACTCCGCGTTACTGCCGCCACAGACCGCCGGACGTACGGTTCTCGTCGTGGTGCCGCATCGCTTCATCGAGCCATGGCCCCTCGCCACGGTTGATCGCCTCGATCAGGCGGCGGTGTATCTCGACGTTAGTTACGTTCACGCCTGCTGGCAGCTCAATCGCACCGAGGCTGTGCTGGAAATAGTCGATAAGCGTCACGTAGGTACTACGCAGGGGGATGTTTGTGGTGAGCTTCGCGATTCGCAGATGCAACGCGGTGTTGTCGGCGGCGTATCGCTGCGCGTCCCCTACGTGCCGCTCCATTCGATCGACAATGGATGTCAGTACGGCGATGTCGGCGGCGGTCCGCTCGCGTGCGGCATGTCGCACAATGATCGGCTCGAGTGCCGACCGTACCTCGTGATAGTCGGCCGTCGTCGCGTCAGCCCACGCATAGCCGAGCATCATCGGGCCATGATTCATCCTTGCGGCCGGGGCGGCCACGAACAGCCCGCCGCCCGGTCCCGGTTTAGCGTCAACGAGCCCACGAGAATCCAACAGCTTGACCGCCTCGTTGACGGTGGCGACAGCAACGTTGAAGCGTTCGCGTAACTCCGTCTTCGTTCCGAGCCGATCACCGCTGGCCAGCACACCTTCGGAGATGTCCTGTTCGATATGGTTCGCGAGACGCAGTGCCTTCGAGATGCGACTGGAGCGCGGCCACGCGTCCGAGGAGGCGTCCGAGCCGTCTCGGTAGGCGTTGCCGCTCATGTCACAGGGATACCACACGGCCGGTGCGAGCGGCGCGAGCGATGCCATCGACGAGGCGCACACTTGCGAGCCCGTCGGCGCCCGACGGTGAAACCGGCACTCCATCGACCAGCGCCTTGGTAAATGTCCGAAGGATTTCTGCATGCGCTCCCTGGCTGGAAACGTCGAAGGCTGCCGGCGCTCCCGACAGCAACTCGACGCGACCCAAGGCGCCAGCGCGGGTGACGTCATGGCCATCGACGCGACCCGATGTACCGAACAAGGTGAGGTCGAACCGCGGGTTATGCGACGACTGGTTGATCGAAGCGATAGCCAACGCGCGGCTCGGATAGCGCAGGGTCACCACGGCAGTCGTCTCGAGCCCATCGGGCTCGCCCAGCGATGTCATCGCCGCGACCTCGACAGGGCATTCACCAAGAACGTAGGAGAGCGCGTCCAGCGCATGAACACCAACGTTGTTCGTCGCGCCCATACCGGCAAGGACGGGATCGGCTCGCCAGCCGCGAAGCCCCACCGAACCAGCGCCAATCTCGATCTGCGCGAGCTGAACGTCACCGATCGATCCCTTGGCGACGAGCTCGCGGGCCCGCAGGATGCCTTCATACGCGCGTGCCTGGAGCATAATTCCGAGTTGGATCCGTGCGTTATCGCACGCCGCGACCACCCGCTCGGCGTCGAGTGGCGATAGGGCAAGCGGCTTGTCACACAACACATGCCGGCCCGCGGCAGCGCACTGTTCA
Organism: Acidothermaceae bacterium; assembly: GCA_036510735.1. Taxonomy (GTDB): domain Bacteria; phylum Actinomycetota; class Actinomycetes; order Acidothermales; family Acidothermaceae; genus PALSA-607. Next base: position 10,559 of record DATCDK010000263.1, read on the forward strand.
ACTTGCGCTGCATGAAGTGCGTTGGGCGTCGCGATGTAGACGGCCCGAACATCGGGGTCGGCGAGCATGTCTGCCAGATCGTTGTAGACGCGTTCGATGTGATGCCTAGCGGCAAAATCCGTTGCGCCTTCACGCGTGCGCCCGCAGACGCCGACGAGCCGCGCACCGGCCAGATCTGCCAAAGCCGGCGCGATGAACCTGTCAGCGACGAATCCTGTCCCGATGATGCCCCACCCGACAGGAGACGACTCCCGCGCACCGGCGTCGGCGCTTTCATCCCCAGACATCTAGACCACCAGACCAAAGTTGCGGAGCGACCTCGTGTCCCGGCATGGGATCGAGCACCGCGAACGTCGATTGGTAGAAGGCCAACGGCAGCTCGATGGGCGACCCGGGTGACATATCAAGGACTCGCCCAATGACAAGGGTATGGTCACCTGCCTCTTGCCGCGCTTCGACCTGGCACGTCAGCCAGGCGAGCGAATGCCGCAACACTGGAATGCCATCGATGTTGTCGAACTCTGGCAACGGCCCATGCGCACCGACGTCGATCCGGGCGAACCGCCGGGCTTCTCGTTCTTGTCCCGCGCCCAGGACGGCGACGCCGAACGCGTCTGATGCGCTCAAGACGCGCGCGAGATTGGCCCCGTGCTGCACCGCGAACGCGACGAGAGGCGGTTCGAGCGAGACCGACATGAATGCGTTCGCCGTCATGCCGTGAGGTTCGCCTTTGGCATCGCGGGAGGTGATGACCGTGACTCCGGTCGCGAACCGCCCTAACGTCTGGCGGTACCGGTCACGAAGGCTCGGTTGTCTCTCGCCCACAGACGTCACGATCGGCTCTAGAAGTTCGCGTCACGAGGGTTGAGTGGAAGGCCGAACGCCATCCGGCCATAGTTTTCGCCGGCCGCGTTGAAGTTGCAAAAGACATGACACGACACGGCCCTGACGTCGCGCCATCCTCGCTGAATCGGGCTCTCGTCGCGCAGTCCGCTGGCACCCGCGAGCTGCATGAGGTTGTTGACGGCCTTGACCAGCAGCTGCGGGACGTAGGTGATGTCGCGGCGATGCCGCACCCGGTCTTCCAGCGTGATCGGTTCTCCAGATTCGACGCGCGCGAGGCAGCGGCGCAACAGCAACTCCGCGGCGTCCACTTGCACAGACGCCTCGGCCAACGCAAGCTGCATCGGGAGTCCGGCTGCCACCTGCTCGCGGGTGTACGAATGGGACCTCGATCTCACGTGGTCCTGCCAAGCGTCGATGACGCCGCGGGCCATACCGATGGCGGGCGACACCATGGCGTGGCCCCCATGAGCCATAAACGGTTGGTTATAGAGGGGATTTGCGTGCACGGCTCCCCCAGGGCTAGTGGCTTCCCTCATGCTCGTCATCACCAGAGTTCGGTGTTCGGGCACGAACGCGCCGCTCACTGTTACGTCGTCAGAACCGGAGCCGCGTAGGCCGGCGCTGTACCAGGTGTCGACAACGTCAAAGTCGGCCCGCGGAACGAGGAAAAGTCGGTACTCCGGATGCCCGTCGGGGCCGCCGCCGATGAGACCGCCAAGCATGATCCACGAAGCGTGCGCGGCGCCGCTCGCCCAACCCCATGTACCGCTCAAATGGTAACCGCCGTCGACGACATCGACCTTGCCGACCGGCACGAAGGAGGTCGACATCAGCGCGCCGGCGTTTTCGGTACCCCAGACATCCATCTGCGCCTGCTCGTCGAAGTGAGCGAGGATGAACGGGTGGTCGATCAAGAACGAACCGACCCAACCCATCGCGCCTCCCGCGCGACCAAGTTCGATCGCGGCCTCCATGTGGGTCGTCAGATCCAACTCCCAGCCGCCGAACCGATGCGGCACCAACATCTTCGCAAGTCCGGACTCGGCGAATGCGGCGATGACCTCCGACGGCAGGTGACGCTCGTCGTCGGCCCGGCGGGCGTTGTCTCGAATGATCGGGAACAGGTCGCATGCGCGTTGCACGGCTTGCGTTCGGGTCGGTATGAGGTCACTGGAAACGGACACGGTGATAGACCTCCTACGGCGCGATGGGCGACGTCACCGGCGCAGCGAGAATTTCGCCTCAGTGACAACCGAAACGATATCGACTATGTTCATTCGCGTCTATAGACCGGTGTGGAGGCCTGCCTTGGAACTAGTCGGAGGGGTCGGGGTGCCCCACACCCCACATTTTCCTCTGCTCGCAGAACGCGACGACGATCTGGGCCGCGAGATTACCCGCCTGTATGCGGGCGTCGCGGCCGAACTCGAGGCAATGCGTCCCGACGTCGTCATCCTGCTCTCCTCCGATCACTACAACACATTTTTTGTGAGCAGCCTGCCGATCTTCTCGATCGTCACCGCGTCGAGCGCGAGCGGCCCGGTCGACTATCGCGAGCTTCAACAGCGCACGGTGCCGATGCACGCCGGCCTCGCGCGCCGCCTCCAGCGCGAACTGGTCAACGCCGAGTTCGACGTTGGCCAGACACAAGAGCTCGGCCTCGATCACCCGATGACCATCCCGCTTCATTTCCTTATGCCAGACTCGAAAGTGCCGGTTATCCCGCTGTTCGTCAGCGGCCTCATGCCGCCGTTGCCGTCGGTCCGCCGGTGCTATCGGTTCGGTCAAACGCTGCGTGCAATTCTCACGTCGTTTGACGACAATCTGCGGGTGGCCGTCATCGCGAGCGGAAGTTTCTCGCTGGAGATCGGTGGCCCGAGCATCAGTGACCACTCTCATACGGGCGTTCCAGATCCGCGATGGGTCGAGCGCGTCGTCGACTTGATGAGGAACAACGACATCGACCTGCTACTCGCTGAAGCCAATGCTGACCAGGTCACGAAGGCGGGCAACGCTGGCGGGGAGTTGCTCGACTGGATCGCGATGCTCGGCGCTATCGCACCGTCCGGGCCGCCAGCATTCCTCGAGGCGCAGATCGACTGGGGTCACGCGTACGGAGCATGGCATGTCGGCTGACACTCCTGCCCGATTAGATGAGCCTCCGGCGGACGCCGCGAGTGTGGGCCAGGACATGTACGCGGTGAATAAGCTCTGCTACCGCATCGTCCAAGAGCCGGATCTGCGCGAGGCGCTCCGCGCTGATCCGGAGCCCGCGCTGCGCGACGCACGCCCGCGATTGACGGAAGCACACATCGTCGCCCTCCTCGCTGGCGACGTAGGAACGCTGTCGCGGGCCGGAGCGAATCACTTCCTGCTGCACCAGATTGGTCGATTCATGTTGCTCGGTCTGGACCTCCCGACCTACGCCGACCGGATCCGCGCGGAATGGCGGGCGGAGCGTGCGCGTGCGGCATCTGGAAGTCGCTGACGTCAGCGACTAGCTAGACCAATGTGGAGAACAGAGTCTCAGGCGCGAACAGGTCGGCCGGTTCGAGCAGCCTGGTGGCTAGGCCCTGGTCGAACGAATATCGAAGGAATGTTCGTAGCACTCCAATGTTTTTCTCAAGCCCGTAGGACCAATAGTCATCGCCAAGCAGGTTTCGAGTACGCGCGATCTCGTCGTGCAGCCACGGCAACATGTACCGCGCGGCGGCCGTCTCGTCGATGCCGGCCTCACACAATTCCTTAGCCTGGCAGAAGGCATCGAACAACGACCTTGCAAGCCAGCGATTCCGCTCATAGATCTCGCGTCGGATCACCACCACGTGCATGATCGGAAAGATCCCAGTCGCCGCGAAATAGGCTTCCTCAGCAGGGCCGGACGGGTCGAACAGCCTTCGCACACCCGAATCGCCACGGGCGAAGGATGCCGGCGTGCGCGGGGTATACATCGCATCGAGCTCGCCCGTAGCAAGCATCTCCGACAGGGTCTGATCAGATCTGATCGGCTGCACCCGAACCGAGGGCGGCAACTCGACCTTGAGCTTCTCGACGCGACCCGGCTCGTGCAGCCCGCCAGTTCGATACGTAACCGAGTCGACCGGCACGCCGTAGTGATCGGCGAGGATGCCCCGGATCCACACGTTGGCGGTCAGCTGATATTCGGCGACCCCCACTTGTTTGCCCACGAGGTCCTGCGGACGGACGATTCCGGAAGCCTGCGCGACATAGATGCCGCTATGCCGAAATAGCCGCGACGGAAACACGGGTATGGCGATGAAGGGTGCGTCGCGCGTCAGCCCGACAACGTAGCTCGACAGCGACAGCTCCGACGCATCGAACTCGCGAAACCTCGTCATCCGGAAGAATGTCTCTTCGACTGGCTGAACGAGATAGGTAAGGTCAACCCCGGCCGGTCGTACCCGGCCATCCCGCAGCGCCTCCGTCCGATCGTACCGGTCGCAGGCCACGCTGATCGGCACGCTCACACTAGTTCCTCTCAGTGCAGTGGGTACGTACATCATGACTGACATCATTGAGCCAACCGAACTGGCGAGGAGTCCTCCGATGTCGTTGCGCCACGCTTTGCTCGCACTCCTCGACGCCGGTCCGATGACGGGCTACGAGTTGGCCAAGCAGTTCGATACGTCGGTTGCCTACGTCTGGAACGCACCCCACTCGCAGATCTACCCGGAACTTCGCCGGCTCGAGGCCCTGGGCATGGTCGTCGCCGAGGACTTGCCCCGAGGCACGCACGGCGTGAAGCGCGCGTACTCGTTGACGACGGACGGCGCTGCAGAACTGGTCCGATGGGTTGTCGAGGTCGAAACGCCGGCGCGGCCGCGTGACGCCGCCTATCTGAAGGCGACCTACTACGAATACGGGTCTTTCGACGACGCAAGGCGCCAGTTTCGGGAGCACCGCGACCACTACCGCTTGCTCCAGGACCACTGGCAACGGCACGTGACGCAACTCGAACGCCGGGAAACTGTGCTGCTTCGTCAACGCCTCGCGTTGGCCGACGAAGCTGCTCGATCGGCCATCGCGGCGTACAAGGTGCACACCTATGAAGGGCTCGTCGAGCGCGCGAAAGCGGAAGTTGCATGGGCGGAGCGCGGCCTTGATCTTGTCGACCGCCTTCAGCGGGACACCGTCGTAGCGCATGACGAGCCTACGGCGCGGCCGCACGTTGCCCTCGGCACGACTGGCCCTCCACTGGGCCGCTGATGATCACCATGTAGGTATACCTTGACGTATGTGTATGCACATGGTGGAGTGAATCACAGTTCGTGAATCTCCGGAAGCCGACCCGATCAGCTGTACCTGACGACAGCTTGCCTGACGACGAGGAGTTTGGTGAACGGAGCCGCCGCGGTCGTCGAAGCGCTCACGGTCGAAGGCGTCACCCAGGTCTTCGGATTACCTGGCACCACGATCATGGATGTCCTCGACGCGCTTGCTCAGCAGACGGCAATTCGATATATCTCGGCGAGGCATGAACAGGTTGCCGCGTTCATGGCTGACGGATACGCCCGTGTCACCGGTGATGTCGGCGTCTGCATCGCCTCGAGGGGACCGGGCGCTGCGAACCTGGCCGCCGCGATCGCGAACAGCTACGAAGAGTCGATCCCGGTTCTTGCGGTGATCGGCCAGGTCGCCGACGACATCGTTGAGCGCGCGGCGTTCGAAGAGATGGATGTAGTCGGGTTCTTTCGCCCAATCACGAAGTGGGCAGTGGAGATCCACGATCCACGCAGAATTCCAGAGCTTCTTCAGCGCGCGATACGACTCTCGATGAGTGGACGCCGAGGCCCCGTTGTGGTGTCACTCCCGTTAGATGTACTTCGCGCGCAAGTGAGCGTCCAAATGCAGCCACGATTTAGAGCGGGCACGGCCGCACCCGCAGCTGCTGACATCTTTGCGGCCGTCGATTTGCTGTCACACGCCAAGCGCCCGGCGATCATCGTCGGCGGCGGTGTCCCAGCCCACCATCCGGCTGTGGAGGATCTCGCCACTAGGGTCGGCGCGCCGGTCGTCACGACATGGGGTCGAAAGGGACTGGTAAGGAACAGCTATCCGAACTACCTCGGCACCCTCGGCTACGGAGTTCATCCATCCACCGAGCGAGCCGTTAAAGAAGCCGACGTCATTCTCGCGGCGGGGTGCAGATTTTCCGAGTTCACAACCGCGCGCTGGACCCTTTTACAGTCCTCATCGGCACTGATTCACGTTGACGTAGATCCTGCCGAGATCGGCCGGATCTACGTGCCGAAAGTCGGGATACCGGCTGACGCCGCGCTCACCTTCGACGCGCTGTGTGAGGCGCTCGGCGGCCGACCGTCTGCAGAATCCAATCACTTACAGCGACTTCGCGAGGAGTACCGCGCCGACCGTATGCTGCCTGACTTGCCGAGCGCCGACAGGGTCACGTCAGGTCAGCTGACAAGCGTGCTCCGCGAGCTTGTCGCCGAGCGCAGCGACGTCTGCATCGTTATGGATGCGCCGAGCCTCGGGGTGTGGGTGCAGCGATACGTCGAGTTCGAGCGACCTGGCGCACTCAGAGCCTCCGCAGGCGGCACGATGGGATGGGGATTTCCGGCCGCGCTCGGCGCTGCACTTGCGCGCCCTGATTTACGTGTCATCGCTGTCAGCGGCGACGGATCGTTCTGGATGGTTGCTCAGGATCTGGAAACGGCCGTTCGCGAGAACATACCGGTCGTGAACGTGGTCGCAAACAACTTCGCATTCGGAAACACCCGCGATCGGCAGCGCACCGCGTACGGAGGCCGCTACCTCGGCGTGTTCTACGGAAATGCCGACCTCGCGGCCTACGCAAGATTGCTGGGAGCCCACGGCGAGCGCGTCGAGCGCGTCGATGAGCTGTTGCCGGCGATCCTTCGTGCTCTTGATTCAGGGAAACCCGCGATCGTTGATGTCCTCCAATCCGAACACGAGGGCCTACCCCCGGGGCTCGAACCCCCTGCGGCCCGCTAACCAGAGAACGCCCGCCACCGCGCTAACCGCGCCGACAAGGAGCGCCATGTCGCAGATCGAAACCTTGAGTCAAACCATCGGTGGCCGTGCGGTGCTTGCGCGTGACGGAAGCACATTCGACTCCACGAACCCGGCGACAGGCGAACTCATCGCAAGGCTGCCCCGCGGTGGCGCCGCAGACGTTGACGATGCGGTGCGTGCGGCCGAGTCGGCGCTGCCCGAGTGGCGCGCCACGACGGCTCCCCAGCGGTCCTCCGCGCTCGTGGCGCTGGCCCAGATTATTGAAGACCATGCCGAGGAACTCGCGCTCCTCGACGTCACCGACAACGGCAGCCCGATCCGCGAGATGCGAAATGACGCGTTTGCCGCCGCGAAGTCGCTGCGGTATTTCGCCGGCCTAACGCTTCAGTTGCATGGCCAAACCATCCCAACTGGATGGGACCGGCTCGACTACACGCTGAGGCAGCCTTACGGCGTTGTCGGTCGGATCGTTCCGTTCAACCATCCCCTCATGTTCGCCGCGGGCAAGATCGCGGCTCCGATCGCGGCCGGCAACACAGTGGTGCTTAAACCGTCGGAGCACACCTCCGTATCTGCTGCGCGATTGGGCGAACTCTCGCGCGGCGTGTTACCCGACGGCGTCCTCAACATCGTGACCGGATTCGGGGAGGAAGCAGGGGACGCGCTGGTCACGCATCCACGGGTGCGGCGACTGGCGTTCATCGGATCTGCCGAGATCGGCCGTGCGATTCAAGCGCGGGCAGCGTCGTCGACTGTCAAGACAGTCACCCTCGAACTCGGCGGCAAGAATCCGCTGGTGATCTTTCCAGATGCCGACATCGACAGCGCGATCACTGCGGCATTGCGTGGCATGAACTTTACGTGGCAGGGTCAGTCGTGCGGTTCGACATCGCGCCTTCTCGTCCATAGATCGATCCACGACGCGTTCGTTCAATCGCTCGCCGCGCGCATCGCCGCACTCCGGTCTGGGCAGCCAAACGATGAGTCGACCGACACGGGCGCGATCGTGAACCGAAAGCAGTACGAGAAAGTCATGCGCTACGTGGAAATCGGTCGCGCCGAGGGTGCGCGTGTCGTCACGGGCGGCGGCCATGCCGACGACCCTGCCCTGGCGAACGGGCTATTTGTGCGGCCGACGCTGTTCGACAACGTCGATCCCGAATCGCGGATTGCCAACGAAGAGATCTTCGGACCGGTACTGGCCGCGATCCCGTTCGATGACTATGACGATGCCCTCGCAATATCCAATCGCGTCAGCTACGGACTGACCGCAGGAGTCTTCACCCGAGATCTCGGCCTCGCACATCGGTTCGCCCGCGATGTTGAAGCTGGGTACGTCTGGGTGAACGACGTCGGAATCCACTTTCCCGGCGCACCATATGGCGGCTTCAAGGATTCGGGAGTTGGCCGCGAAGAATCGATTGAAGAGCTTGAGTCATATACGCAGATCAAGAACGTCAACATCCGCTTCTGAGCGAAGGGCCATTCAGGGTCTGCAGTCGAGACTCAAACGTGACAACGCTGACTCTTGACGGAGTCAGCGACCGTAGGTATGAATACTTATCATTATAGCTGTTTAGGTCGCTCGAGTTCACTCCGGCTCACACACCTGAGTGAACTCGAGCGACACCACACCGCCCCACCCCGGCGGCACTGGCTAGGCCTGATCCATCACACGGCCCGCCGCGAACAAGGTGCCGGTTCGACCAGCTAGTCGCTCGAATTTCCGATGCTCAGACTATTGAAGGAGTTGCGGTGGGACCGTTTGGAGTACGTTCCGGGCGCCGAGCAGTCGTTGTTGCGAGCGCGATTGTTATGGCGCTTAGTGTCGCTGCGTGCAGCTCGTCTTCGCCGAAGTCGAGCCCGTCCACTTCATCCACCGCTTCCGCTGTTGCGGTGGCGCCTTCCTCGTCGGCTCCGACGGCGGCAACCGCGGCTTCCTCCGCCGCGTCGTCCGAGGCTCCAGCAACTGCTGCGGCCACCAGTGCCGCTGCAGCAACTGGAAGCACTCTGAACATCGGCGTGATCTACCCGTTTACCGGCTCGAATGCTGACCAAGGCGCCGTCGGCATGGCAGGGTGCCTCACCGGTGTCGCGCAGGTGAACGCCGCCGGCGGTGTTCTGAATCACAAGTTGGCGTGCAAGCCCTTCGACACAAAGGGCGATCCGGCGGACGCCGTGCCCGCTGCGAACCAGATGCTCGCGTCATCGAGTCCGGTGATGGTGATCGGTGCTTCGGACGATGCCGTCGCGACCTCCCCCATCATCACCGCAGCGAAGATTCCGAACTTCGCCACAATCGGTGATCCTCATTTCGACAATCAGACAAACCCGTATTTCTACCGCCTCACACCCTCCGATGCACTTCAAGGCGTGGCACTGGGCTACTACGCAGCGAAGAACAATTTCACCAAGGCGGCCGCCGTCTTCACCAGCGACCTCGGCGCCCAGACCTCGGTTCCTCCGTTTCGTACGGAATACAAGAAGCTTGGCGGCACGCTCGTATCGGATCTCACGCTTGCTCCGGGCTCGACTTCCTACCGAAGCGAAGTGGCAAAGGTGATCGCGTCGCACCCGGACGCGGTGATCTCCGAGATGGACCCCCAGTCGGCGGCAACGTTTTGGTCTGAGTACCTACAACTTGCCGGCAAGCTTCCCGTTGTTCTCGGGACGGAGCGGACCAGCGAGGGCGACTGGATTACTGCCGTCGACAAGGCAGTCGGGGACAAAGTCTTCGATCCGGCGTTTACATCCATCGCGCCGTACGTTGAGTTCTCCGGTCCTGGATACGACCTGTACAAGCAGTACTTGGGCAGCCTCGGCAGCCAGATTCGTGACTCGTCGCAGTACACCGGCCACCCGTATGCGATCTCGGACTTCGACGCCGTCACGATCACCGCGTTGGCGATGACTATGGCGAAGTCGACCAAGGGCAGTGACTACAACGCGGACATCCCGAAGATCACGGCACAGACCGCTGGGGCAACTGTGGTGCACACCTACGCCGAGGGACTCACCGCGCTAGCTTCAGGCAAGACGATCCAGTACGTAGGGGCGAGTGGACCATTGGTGTTCGACCAGTATCAGAGCGCTGGGCGCGCCTTTGCGTTCTTCCTGTACGACGCCCCGACGAAGTCGATGCTCCCGAAGACCGTCATACCCGGGACGGCACTTGCACCGTAGGTCCACGCGAGGGTGCCGCCGTCGACTGAAAATGGCGGCGGCACCATCCACGTCCCCGGAGTTGGAGCAGCATGCATGAAATAGTCCTCGCCATCGGGTTCGGCATCGTGACGTCAGCAATACTGGCGTTGGGGGCTGTCGGCTTCAGCCTTCAGTTCGGTGTCTCGAACATCTTCAACTTGGCGTACGGCGACATCATGACCGTGTCAGCATTCGTCGCCTACGTCACCAATGCAGACGCGGGCGCAAACATCTGGGTAAGCATGGCCGCAGGAGCCGCGGCCGGCTCTTTGCTGTCGGTCGCGATCAATCGATTCATCTACACGCCGTTCATCCGGCGCGGTACTGCGCTGTTCACCATGGTCATGGTTTCGCTGGCGGTCGGGACTGTGGTGGAGAATGCCGTTCAGGCGATTGCTGGGGACGGGTTCCGCGGATACCGGTTGGGAGCCGTCAAGTCGATCAACCTCGCCGGCATGAGCTTTACGTCCCGCCAGCTCATCATCGTCGGCATCGCGGTCGTCTCGATGGTGGGCTTGCATGTCCTCCTCAGAGGAACTCGCGTCGGCAAAGCTATGCGGGCGACAGCGACGCATCCTGAGTTGGCCCGAAGCTGCGGTGTGCCGACCGACCGCGTCACGGCTATCGCCTGGGGAATTTCCGGTGCCCTGTGCGGACTGGCTGGGGTAGCGCTCGCGCTCAATCTGGCCGCCTTCGACTTCACTTTCGGCCAGTCGTTCCTTCTCATCATCGTTGCCGCGGCGGTCTTCGGAAGCGTCGGGCAGCCCTATGGCGCGATGGCAGGTGCCGTCGTCATCGGAATGGCGAGCGAAATCGCTGCAGTTTACGTACCTTCCCTTAAAGAAGTTGTCGCGTTTGCATTGCTCGTTATCGTCCTGCTGATTCGCCCCAACGGACTGTGGCCAGGAGCATTTGTGCAAAAGATGAACGTAGCCGCACGATGAGTTCGGCTTACCAGTACTACCTGGCGACGCTGCTGGTGTACTTCGGGTCAAACACGATCGCGTGTTGGGCACTGAACCTCCAATACGGGATTTCCGGCGTGCTCAACTTCTCCTTCATCCTCTTCCAGGCGGTGGGCGCCTACGTTACGGCGATCTTCACCCTGGGCCCGTCGACGAGCTCGAGCTATCAGAGTTACATCGCGGGCGCTCGCCTGCCCTTTCCCATACCGTGGTTACTTGCAATGGTCGCGGGCGGGTTGCTGTCTTACCTGCTGGCGTTGTTCGTCCTGCGACCTGAACGACGTGACTTTCAGGCGATGGTGATGCTCGTCGTGTCGATCATCGCTGCCGACGTTGTAGTCACCCAAAAAGGCCTCTTCAACGGCCACAACGGACTTGCCGCGATCCCCAAGCCGTTCGCCAGCAAGGTCGGCTCCGAGTTGATCAGATACGGCTGGTTCTACGTTGCGCTGACCGGCGCGACAGTCGTGCTTACCTACATCGTCGTGCACCGGATCACTAGCTCTCCGTGGGCACGTCAGCTGCGCGCGATGCGTGACAACTCCGAGGCCCTGGAGTCACTCGGCGTCAATGTACGAACGGAGAGCACCAAGGTCTTCGTCGTCGGGGGCGCGCTCGCGGCCCTCAGTGGTGCGGTGCTTGTCCAGTTCATCAGCGCATGGTCACCTGGCGCATGGGACACCGCCGAGACATTTCTGTTCTTCGTCGCGATCATTGTCGGTGGCGCTGGTAACAACGCTGGTGCCGTCCTTGGCGCTGCGCTGGTGTTGGGTGTCTTTCAAGAAGGACTGCGCTACTTGCCCTCCTTCGGCTACACCGGCTTAGCCGAGTCGATCCAATTCATGGGTCTCGGGTTGTTGATCCTCGCGTTCCTGTGGTGGAAACCGGGTGGCTTGATCCCAGAGCGACGTCGTACCTTCGGCGGCGCTCCGGGCGGTACTCCCCCGCCGTCCCTCACAAACGGTCGGACCCGTTTTACGGTGGCAGGTTCGTTAACTCGCTCCTTGAAGAGGAACTGAGAATCGACGTGAACGCTGACACGCCTACCGCAGGTCCTGAGTACGAACCCGCGACCGCCGACGCGCTGAACGTCATCGACCTTCACTTGGCTTTCGGCGGAAACAAAGCGGTCGATGGGGCATCCTTCGCGATACCGCGCGGACAGCTGACAGGGCTGATCGGACCCAACGGCGCTGGAAAATCAACCGTGCTCAAGCTCATCGCCGGCTCGATGCAGCCGACGTCCGGCACGATTCTGATGAACGGGAACAACATCAGCGGTTCGCCAGCCTACGTCGTGGCACGGCTAGGCGTCATCCGAACCTTTCAGCTTTCCAGCGAGTTCGCGAAGCTGACGGTGCTCGAGAACCTTATGGTCGCGGTTCGCACAATGCGAGGGAACACCTTCGTCGGCGCGATGCGTGGTCGCCGTTACTGGCGCGCCGCGCAGGACGAGACGCGAGACCGCGCCTACGTTCTGCTCGATCAGTTCCAGCTCGCGTACGCCGCGAACCAATACGCCGGCGAGCTAAGCGGCGGGCAGAAGCGCTTAGTGGAGATCATGCGAGGGCTGATGGCGCAACCCGAGGTTCTGCTTCTCGACGAGCCGCTAGCCGGAGTTAACCCCACTTTGCGGCTCGTCATCGAAGAACACCTCGTGAGACTGCGCGATGGCGGTCTCACGATGGTGATGGTGGAACACGAATTACCGACCGTTGACCGGTGCTGTAACTCGGTCGTGGTGATGGCGCGAGGCAAGGTACTTGCGAGTGGCACCATGGCGACGCTTCGCCAAAATCGAGAGGTTATTGATGCCTACCTCGTCGGGTAGCGGGCGCAAAGACGTCGCCCTGCTGCGGGTGGACAATGTCGACGCAGGCTACGGATCCGTCCCGGTGCTACACGATGTCTCGATCGAGGTTGGCCTTGGGGAGGTCGTGGCGGTTGTCGGACCCAACGGTGCGGGAAAGAGCACCCTCCTCAAAGCGGTTCTCGGAATCCTGAAGCCCACCCGCGGGCAGGTGATGCTGCGTGATAAGTCGATCGCCGGTGTGCGCACCGACCGCATCGCTCGGCTCGGGCTGGGCTACGTTCCGCAGATCAACGACGTCTTCGAAACCATGACCGTCGAGGACAACCTTCAAATGGGCGGTTACAGCATGCCGCGAAAAGACGTGCATGCGCGGGTAGACGAGCTCTACGACTTCTACCCACCTCTGGCGGCGATGCGTAATCGCTACGCGGGGCACCTGAGCGGCGGCGAGCGGAAGATGCTCGCCATGGCCCGCGTCCTGATGACTCGCCCTAGCTTGCTTGTTCTCGACGAGCCCAGCGCGGGGCTGTCGCCGCAACGCGCTGAGGAACTGCTGTCAACTCACGTCACCCAGCTCGCGAAAAGCGGCGTCGCCGTGCTACTGGTGGAGCAACGGACCCGGGATGCACTATCGATTTCGGATTGGGCGTACGTCCTGGCGTCCGGCACCGTGCTGCTCTCCGACGCGGCGGCATCGCTCTTGGCACGGCCCGACCTGGGGGAGATCCTGCTAGGCCAAGGAAGTATTCGTGACTCCGCCAGACACACCCAGCCCTAACAAGCGTGGCCGACCGCAAACGGACTCAACCTCCGCCCCCCTTGAAGGTGTTGTCGCGACCGGAGCAGTAGCGCCGCGTCAAATGCCCGAGCAGCTGAACGCGCCCACGCCCGCGGTCTCACGAGAAGCCCACGCCCGCGGTCTCACGAGAAGGAGATGCGACAAATGGTACGGGCCCTCAGCAAGGCGAGTGCATCGTGCCCGTGACCTGCATTGACGAGCGGGTTGCGCTCGTCATGATCGACCTTCAAAAGGGAATACTGCGCCTGCTGCCAGATGTACTGGCCACGCAACTCGTTGCCAACTCGCGGCAGCTGCCCGAAGCGTTTCGCGTCCGCGATCTGCCCGTGGTGGCAGTAAACGTGGCCTACTCCGCCGACCTCGCTGATGCTCCTGCCGGGCGGGTAGATGTGCGGGCAAAGGTCGTCGTTGAGTTTGATGACAAGCGCGATCAACAGTCGGAGCGCGATGATGTAGGCCTTCAGCTTCGCGCCGAGGCCGATAGCTTTGGGTGAGGCGGGCAGTAGCGCCACCCGGCACGGCAGCCAGATCAAGGCAGCGGCCTGGCTGGACCTGCCGCTTCTGCTCGGGTTCGCTGTGCGGCGCCGACTCGCGGATTGCGATGAACTCGCCAGCGAGGTGCAGAGTTCGACGGATTGCGCCATCTCCGCGCCACCTAGGATACCGCGTAGCTCGGGGCGAGCAGGGCGGCACTTGGTGCCCACTACTGAAACGGGATGGATTCTTGATGAAACGAAATCGGCTGATTGTTGCCACCGGTATTGCAGGCGCGCTCGCTGTCGGGCTGGCGCCGGTAGCGATGGCCCAGACGACGACCACTGCTGCCGCATCGCACCTGTCCGTTTTGATCGGCGGGCTGCACAACCCGAAGCACATCACGTTCGGACCAGATGGTCACCTGTACGTGGCCGAGTCAGGCTTGGGTGATCCCGCCAAGAAGAACTGCGTCACGATGCCCGGCGACACCGGCGCGCCCACTCAGGGTTGCGTGGGCAAGACCGGCTCGGTGGTGTGGATCAAGGGGAACACGGCAGTACCGGCGATTTCCGCACTTGAGTCGGTTCAGGAGCAGGATTCGGGTGAGACTCTCGGCGCGGCCGATATGGCCTGGCAGAAAGGCAAACTGGTCGTCGTGATGCAGGACGTCGACGTCACGGCTGACGGATCGACCGGCCTGCTCACCGGCGACGAGTTCGGTAAGGCCGTCGTTGCTGCCCCGGCCAGTCCACGTTCAAGCTGGGCACTGGTGCCCGACTTCGCGGCCTACGCCAGTGAGCACCCGCAGACCAACCAGGGCGGCACCCCGGGCGAGACGGCGAACGACTCCGACCCCTACGCCATCACCCCTTACAAGGGTGGCTACGCGGTGGTCGACGCGGCTGCCAACTCACTGCTGTGGATCAGTCCGACAGGTCAGCTGTCGATGCTGGCCCGCTTCCCCGCTCAGACCGAGACGGCGCCGGTCGGCGTGCTCGGCCCAGTAGCGGTCACCGTGCCGGCACAGGCGGTTCCGACCTCGGTCGCCGTTGGCCCTGACGGCGCGTTGTACGTTGGCGGACTGCGCGGCGTCCCATCCCTGCCAGGCACCGCCGACGTCTACCGCGTCGTCCCCGGACATGCCCCCACCGTGTACGCGACCGGCTTCTCGGCCATCACGGACATCGCATTCGACCGGCAAGGAAATCTGCTGGTGCTGGAGTTCAGCACGGGTGGTCTGCTCTCACCGCCCACCACGCCCGGTGCACTCATCAAGGTCAGCCGTAACCGAGCCCACACGCGCACGACAATCGCCTCGGCCGGCCTGACCCAGCCAACCGGCGTCGCAGTGAACTCCAACGGCACCATCTACGTGGCCAACAACGGCGAATCAGCAACCAACGGCGAAATCCTCCGCCTCAACTAGTCAATCGCACCACAAGCCGGCGGGGCGACGCCACCATCATCCGACAGTGGCTCGCCCCGCACTGCGTCATCGAGGCGGACCTCAACCTCCGCGGACCTGGCTTACCTTGGCCCGTACGTATGCCGATGCGAATCGACATGGGTAGGACCGCTGGGGGACGCTAAGGATGTGTATCAAATTCGAATGATCAAGGGCGGCGAATTCAGCCGGTCAGTGCAACACCTGGTGTTGTTGTGGTTGGGACAGTAGTTCGTCGAGGGCTTGCGCTGGTGTTTTCCAGCCGAGGGTTTTGCGGGGCCGGGTGTTGAGTTTGTGTGCGACGTGCTCGAGGTAGTCGGCCTGGTAGACCGACAGGTCGGT
>DATCDK010000264.1:0-3163 GCA_036510735.1 Acidothermaceae bacterium
CGAGCGTGCTTGAGGATGTTGAGGTGCCCGACATGGAAGAGGTCGTACACGCCTGGGGCGTAACCAACCCTGCCAAACCTGGCGCTCATGCTTCCCCGCTCTGCGAATGCGTCGACCCTAGCTTGATGACCGACAGCCTCACTACCGACAGCCTTACCAACGACACCTCGGCGCGCGAGATGCGTGTCCCTAGTAAGCACCCGCGCCTCGCAAGACGGCGTAGAACGTCTTCCAGAGAATCTCAAAGTCGTAGATCAGGGACCAGTTCTCGACGTAGCGCAGGTCGAGGCGGACTGACTCGACCCATTCGAGATCCGAGCGGCCACTGACCTGCCAGAGACCCGTGACACCAGGCCGTACGAGCAGCCGGCGCCGGACGTCGTCGCTGTACTGCGCGACTTCGACGGGAAGCGGCGGCCGAGGGCCGACCAGGGACATGTCGCCCTTCAGGACGTTGATCAGCTGCGGCAGCTCGTCGATCGAGTAGCGACGCAGGATCCGGCCGATGGGCGTGATCCGTGGGTCGTTCTTGATCTTGAAGAGTACGCCCTCGCGACGCTCGTTCTGAGCCTGGAGCTCGTTGAGCCGCTCCTCAGCGTCGGCGTACATCGACCGGAACTTGTAGATCGTGAACGGCTTGCCCTGCGAACCCACCCGCGTCTGGCGGAACAGTGCCGGCCCGCGTGAGGTCAGCCGGATCATCAGCGCCACGCCCACCATCAGCGGGGCGAGCAGCAGCAGCGCGGCGAACGCGGAGCTGCGGTCGAACACGTTCTTGATCACCCGACGGGCACCGGTGAGCTCAGGCTTCTCAACGTGGAGCAGCGGGAGCTTCGAAACAGGCCTGATATGCAGGCGCGGCCCGGCGACCTCGATCAGTGCCGGCGCGACGACGATCTCGACATCGCTGTTCTCCAGTGCCCAGCAGACGCGGCGCAACTCGGGCCCGCCGAACTCGACGCACGTGGTGACGGCGAGGACGTCCGCGCCCACCCGCTTCACCGACTCGACGACCTGGTTGAGGTCACCGATGACCGGCACGTCCATGTCGGACATCTGACGCGACCCACGACCGCCAGGCACGCACGCACCGACGACGTTCAGACCACTGTCGGGGTTGCGACGCAACTCGGCGACCAGGTCGAGCACGGCCCACTCGTGGCCGACGACCAGCACGTCTTGGAGGTACTTGCCCTGCTTGCGGGCGCGACGCAGCCGGCGGCGTGCGGTGTAGCGACCGAGCAGCGAGATGACCATGCAGATCGGCAGCGCCAGCACGACGTACCCGCGAGCGAACTCGGTCTTCATCAAGTAGGAGGCGACGGCGATACCGGCGATGAGGCCGACTGCCGCGTTGATCACCCGGCGGTACTCCTCAGCGCTCGAGGCGAGGAACCGGTTCTCATACGCCCGGCTAATCAGCACCGCGAGCACCCACAGGATCGGCAGCGCCAAGCTGCCCCACCAGTAGGCGAGCGCCCTGTCGTTCGGCGCGATACCGAACCGGCCGATCTGTGCGACGACGGCGCCGACAGAGGCAGCTATGACGTCAATCAGGACGGCGGTAGTGCGGTAGCGGCGAATATGGCGGTCGTGCGGGCGGCGCCGACCGTCCGCACGACCGTCGGTTTCGGGGACGACCAGCTTCAGGTTCGGCTGTGTCGACTGGGTCGGCAGCTCGGTAACCCGGCGGTCGTCGATGCGGGCGGATTCTTCACGCCTGCGGGGAGCCATCCGGCGCTCGACCATTGGCCATGTCTGCTGACCGCTCTCAATGACACTGAGGCGGTCGCGGTACAGCCTGGGCTCAAGATTCGATGCCGGCTTGTCGATAAGATCAGTCACAGCGCAGTGCCCCCACCACAGTCACGATCGCGGCGGGCCCCCCCGCGCGATTACTACCGAACCGAATGCCTACCGGTTCGTCTTGCTCTGCCGTACCTCCTGTGCAAGCCAGTTCCCAGCTGGCTAGGCGTTCCTGATCTCGTTCGAATGACCAGGTGCTTCTAGGAGAACTTAGCTACCCCGATCATTCGATGTCGATGCCGTAAACGCTTTGTGAACGGACGGCGGGCAGAAGCACCCGAATGGCCGAATGTCCACCCAGCCGTTCGGCTGAGTCCGACCCCAACGAACATCCCCATCACATCAGCGAACGACTTCGCCCACACACCAGCGAAGACTTCGCCGACCCCTACGAAGAGCTCCCCCGAGCCCTGCGTGATACGTAAGTGTCGACTATCTGCGGGCTGCTGTCAGGGCGATTGGTGAAAATAATTTTGGGTCGCTTCAAGGCCGCGACTTACGAGACTCTCGACCACTTCTGCGGCGACTTCGACCTGTAGCCGCAGCTCTTCACGCTGCGCCGCCGGAACATCTCGCAGCACGTAGTCAGCGGGATCCATCTGCCCCGGCGGGCGCCCGACTCCCAGGCGCACCCGCAAATAATCCTTGCTGCCAAGCGACTTGGTCACTGATCGCAGGCCGTTGTGCCCGTTGTCGCCGCCACCGAACTTCACGCGCACGACGCCAGCTTCAAGATCAAGCTCATCGTGGACGACGATCACTTGCGCAATCGGGACCCCGAAAAAGCTCCGCAGCGCAGCAACCGGGCCGCCTGACTCGTTCATGTACGTCTTCGGTTTGATCAGGATTGCCCGCGTTGCACCGAGACGGCCCTCCACGGCGTCCGCTCGATGCTTGTGGGCTTTGAAACGGCCACCCATACGAACGGCGAGCACATCGACGACCATGAAGCCGGCGTTGTGCCGATTTGCGGCGTACTGCGGGCCGGGATTGCCAAGTCCGACGACGAGCCATGGGTCCTGCGCCATGGCTCGTCTGTTCTCCGTGTGGGGCTCGGGAGGCTCGGGTTACTCGGCGGCCGGGGCGGCGGAGTCGTCCGCTTCGCCCTCGACCGGCACCTCGGGCTCGGGCTCGGCAGCGACGGGCGCGAGCTCGGATTCGGCCTCGGCAAGCTCGGCATCGAACTGCTCGGCACTTTGCGCGCCAGTGATGTGGACGACGACAGCCTCGGCGTCGGTCTCCAGTGTGGTGCCCTCGGGCAACTTGACCTGGCCGGCGTGGATCGACTGGCCGATCTGGAGATCCTGGATGGAGATCTCGATGTTTTGCGGGATGTTCGTTGCCTCGGCAGCGATCG
>DATCDK010000265.1:0-49353 GCA_036510735.1 Acidothermaceae bacterium
GTCCGCGTTGGTGACCGGGCTGACCAACGGTGTCTCTTACACGTTCACCGTGACCGCGACCAACTCGATCGGCACGTCGAATCCTTCGGCGCCGTCGAATTCGGTGACGCCACAGGCGCCGACGGCACCTGACGCGCCGACGAATGTGACGGCATCCCCCGGTAATGCGTCGGCGTCCTTGTCGTGGACCGCGCCGGTGTCTAACGGTGGGAGCCCGATCACGAGCTACACCGTGGTGCCCGACCCGGATGAGGGGACCGTGGCCTTTACGGGTACGACGTCCGCGTTGGTGACCGGGCTGACCAACGGCGCCTCTTACACGTTCACCGTGATCGCGAACAATGTGATTGGTCCGTCGGACCCGTCTGACCCGTCGAACCCGGTCACTCCGACCGGGTTCAGCGGCCAGTCGAACACCGCCGAAGGCGGGACGGCGGGTGTGTCGGTCACCACAGGTAACTCGGGTGGCGCATCAGGCAACGCATTCACGGTGGTGAGCAGGGGCAGCGGGGCGACGCTGATTTACTCCGCGGCCGCCGCCGCCCACGGAGCCTTGGGGTATTCGATCAAGGGCTCGTCTGGCACCGCGACCTTCGTAGGCTGGAACGGCTACAGCGCAACGTCGATGGCGATCCGCTTCTACTACAACCCCGGCCCCACCTTGCCGAGCAAGGTGATGCGGCTGGCGGATATCCGGAACTCCACCGCGACCGCGTCACGAGTCGAGCTGTCGGCGTCCAACCAGTTGTTCATCCAGAACGCTGCCGGGACGACGGTGACGACCTTCCCGCACGCGCTGCAGGCGAACACGTGGTACCGGATCGAGCTGACGATCTCGATATCGAGCTCCGCGGCCGCGATCAACGCTGCCTACTACCCGGCGGATTCGACGACGCCGGTCGATCCGGCGTATTCGACCATTACCGGCAATACCGGGACGGCGAACATCGCTCAGGTGTCGATCGGCTCACCGGCGAGTGCGACCTGGACCGGGACCAGTTACTTCGACGATGTGGCCGCCCAGGCCGGGTCGACCGCCTTCATCGGGCCCGGATAACTTTCAAGGTTTTCTAAAACCCACCCCGGCCCATCAGCCGCTTGCTATGTTCGCTTGGTTCACCATGCGAGTGGTGTTTGGGCGACTGAGGCCGGATGGGTACCGGTCTAGGCGGTCGGACAAGTGCGGGGACATCACGTTTCGGCGGGCCGATTCGTGTTCGGTATGGGTTATTCCCTGGGGGGAAATGTAATGCGCAAGGTGCTTTCGTCTGTTCTCATCGGTGCAACGTCGCTCGCACTCCTGTCGACGACCGTAATTGCCGCGTCGGCCGCGACGACCACGGCCGCGTTCAAGTGCAACGCCATCGACGCTCCCAAGTCGATGAACGACATGCCTGCATCCGCCGACTGCCCGACGCCGGGCGCTGTCCTGCATTCCAACCTCGCGCCACTGGTCACCCCGGTCCAGGCGACCTCGCCCATCAGCTCGACTCCGCTTGCCTTCGACCGCACCAACGGCGACCTGCTCGCGATCACCAAGATCAGCGGCACGAACGACCTCGCATTCGGCGGCAACTTCACCCTCGTCTACACCCCGGACGGCGTGTCGCATCCCGCCGTCAACTTCGCCGTCGTCGATGAGACGAGCGGCGCCATCATCTACGCGGGCAACCCGTCGAACAGCGTGACCCCCAGTGACAACTATGTCCGCGCGATCACCAGCCTGAACGGTGTCATCTACGTCGGCGGCGACTTCGACGGCTGGGACGGCGTTGCTCGCAGTCGCGTCGCCATGCTGTCGCCCACCGGAAATGCGGCGCCGGCGGCGGCGTGGGCCGTCAACTCAAGCTGGCATCCGTCGCCCGCTGGAGTCATTCGTGGCCTGGCAGTCGACAGCAACGCTGTATACATGGGCGGCGACAGCGGATCCGTTACAGCCGTCAACTCGACGACTGGGGCCACGATCTGGTCGCACCCGGTTACCGGTGGCGCCGTGCACGCAGTCATGCTGGACCAGGGCGCGCTCTTCGTGGGCGGCTTGTTCGAGACGTACAACGGGTACACCCAGCATGGCTTGGTCAAGGTATCGACCGCCGATGGTTCGGTGATCACCGCTTTTCACTCCGACTTGCGGGCCGACACTGGCGCAGCGACCCAGTACGGCCAGTACGACGGCGAAGACACCCTTGCCCTCTCGGTCGCCCCCAACAGCACGACCCAGATTCTCGTAGGCGTTGGAGGCCACGCACCGGCAGGCCTTTCGTCGAACGAGACGATCCTCTTCAACATCACCACCGGGCAGCGCATGTGGCGCTTCGGCACCACCGGCGACTCACAGGCGATTGGCGCCGTCGGGGACACCGTAGTCGCGGGCTATCACAACAGCTCGTCCGCGAGCCCGACGTCCGCGAACTACTTCGGTATTCAGCTGGAGGGCAGCAACGCCACCCCGACGACGTGGGACCCGGCGATCAACGGCATCCAAGGCAATGCGGACGGCGGCAACAACGGCGTGCAGGCGATGTACGTCGACTCGGTCAACGACATCGTCTTCCTGGGTGGTGGCTTCCTGCACTGGAACGGCACGACGGGCCTGACCCATGCTTCGTTGATCGCCTTCGCCTACACGCCGTCCACAGCGACGGTGCCGGGTTCGCCGACCGGCGTCACCGCGGTTGCGGGCAATGGCAATGCCCAGGTTTCGTGGACCGCACCAGTCTCGACCGGCGGCGTCGCGATCACGGGTTACACCGTGAAGTCGTCCCCGGGCGCATTCACCGCGACAGCCCCGACGGCAACGCCGGTGACGGTCTCGGGCCTGACCAACGGGACCGCATACACGTTCACCGTTACGGCGACTAACGCGGTGGGCGCGTCGGCGCCCTCCACGGCGTCGACTCCGGTGACCCCCGCGAGTGGTGGCGGGTCATCCAACACGGCTGAGGGTGGCGCGGCTGGCACCTCGGTGACCGCCGCGAACTCCGGTGGTACCTCGGGTAACCCGTTCAGTGTCGTGAACAAGGGCGCCGGCGCGGCGCTGGTGTACTCGACGGCTGCAGATGCGCACGGTGTGTTGGGGTACGCCATGACGGGCGCGTCCGGCACCGCGACTGACGTGGGCTGGACCGGGTTCAACACGACGTCGATGGCTGTGCGCTTCTACTACAACCCTGGTGCGACGTTGCCCTCGACAGCGTTGCGCCTGGCGGACATCCGCAACGCCTCGGGTACCGCTGCGCGGATGATGCTGACCGCAACCAACCAGCTCTCGGTCCAAAACGCCGCAGGTTCGCCGGTGACCACGTTCGCACACACGTTGACCGCGAACACCTGGTACCGGGTCGAACTGACGATCTCGGTCTCGTCGACGGTCGCGACGATCAACGCTGCCTACTACCCGCTCGACTCGACCACTCCGGTTGATCCGGTGTTCTCGACGACAAGCGGCAACACCGGGACGGCGAACCTGACCCAGGTGTTCATCGGTTCGGCCGCAAGTGCAACCTGGACCGGAACGAGCTACTTGGACGACCTCGCCGTACAGCCGTCGTCCACCTCGTTTGTCGGCGTGTATGTACCACCGGGCGCAACGGCTCCTGGTGCGCCGACGGCCGTGAGTGCGGTTCCCGGTGACGGGCAGGCGACGGTGTCGTGGACTCCTCCAACGTCCAATGGCGGCAGTGGAATCACGGGCTACACCGTGACCTCGTCGCCTGGCAACTTCACCATCCCCAGCACTGGTACCTCGGGGATCATGTCCGGCCTGACTGACGGGACGGCTTACACCTTTACCGTGACGGCGACCAACGCGGTCGGCACCAGCGTTCAGTCTGTTGCTTCCGCGCCGGTAACGCCGGCGACGGTTCCTGGCGCGCCGACCGGTGTGAGCGGTGTTCCTGGCGACGGGCAAGTAACAGTGTCGTGGGTTGCTCCGACATCCAATGGCGGCAGCGCGATCACCGGTTACTCGGTGACGTCGTCGCCTGGTGGGTTTACTGGATCGAGCACAGGTGCGACGTCGGCGGTAGTGGGCGGGCTGACCAACGGCACTCCGTACACCTTCATCGTGACGGCAACCAACGCCATCGGTACCGGCGCAGCCTCGACCGCGTCGTCGTCGGTGACCCCCGTCCCGGCCCCGACCGCTCCTGGCGCGCCGTCCGCCGTGAGCGCCACGCCGGGTAACAACCAGGCGACGGTGTCGTGGACCGCGCCCTCGAACGGCGGTAGCACGATCACCAGCTACACGGTGACGTCGTCGGGTGGGCAGACGCAAGGCACAACTGGTGCGACGTCCGCGGTAGTGGGCGGCCTGACAAACGGCACGCCCTACACCTTCACCGTGACCGCGACCAACGCCATCGGCACCGGGCCGGCATCTGCGGCTTCGTCGCCGGTGACGCCAATCAGCGGTATCGCAACATCCAACACGGCTGAGGGCGGCACGGCGGGCACTTCGGTGACCGCTGCGAACTCGGGCGGCGCCTCCGGCAATCCGTTCACGGTGTTCAGCAAGGGCAGCGGCGCAGCGCTTGTGTTCTCGACGGCTGCGAAGGCGCACGGCTCGTTGGGCTACGCGTTGACCGGTGCGTCCGGCACTGCCACGAGCGTCGGGTGGAACGGTTACAGCGCGACATCGATGGCTGTTCGGTTCTACTACAACCCGGGTCCGACGCTGCCTTCTACCGTGTTGAGGCTGGCGGACATTCGCAACGCGTCGGGTACCGCAGCACGGGTCGAACTGTCGGCGGCCAACCAGATCTTCATTCAGAACAATGCAGGCGCAACCCTCGCGACGTTCGCTCACGCATTGCAGGCGAACACCTGGTACCGCGTCGAGCTGGCGATTTCGACGTCGTCGTCTGCGGCCACCATCAATGCCGCCTATTACCTGCTTGATGCGACGACTCCGGTCGACACAGCATTTGCCACGACGACCGGCAACACCGGCGCCGCGAATATCACCCAGGTGACGGTCGGTTCGACCGCCACTGCAACCTGGACCGGGACGAGCTACTTCGACGACGTGGCAACGCAGTCGCCGTCTACGGCGTTCATCGGGCCGGTCTCGAGCGGACCGACGGCGCCGGGTGCACCCACCGCGGTTTCGGCGGTTCCTGCTGACGGACAGGCGACAGTGTCATGGACGCCTCCGGCATCGAATGGCGGCAGCGCGATCACTGGCTACACCGTGACCTCGTCCCCGGGCAACTTCCACGGCACGACTTCGGGTGCGACGTCCGTGCCAGTGTCGGGTCTCACTGATGGCACGTCGTACACGTTCACGGTGACGGCGACCAACAGCGTCGGGACTTCAGCCCCGTCTGTCGCTTCCACACCCGTGGTACCGGCCGCAGTTCCCGGTGCCCCGACCGCCGTTTCGGGGGTTGCCGGTGACGGGCAGGTAACGGTGTCGTGGGCAGCGCCGGCCGCTAACGGCAGCGCGATCACCAGCTACCTGGTGACGTCGTCGGGTGGGCAGACGCAAGGCACAACTGGTGCGACGTCGGCGGTGGTGGGCGGCCTGACTGATGGCACGTCTTACACGTTCACGGTGACGGCCACCAACAGTGTCGGCACGGGTCCGGTGTCGGCGCCATCATCGTCGGTCGTTCCTGTTGCTCCGACGTCAGTGCCCGGTGCGCCGACCGCGGTGAACGCGACTCCCGGTGACGGGCAAGTGACGGTGTCTTGGACACCGCCCGCCGCGAGTGGCAGCAGCCCGATCACCAGCTACCTGGTGACGTCCTCGGGCGGACAGACGCAAGGCACAACTGGTGCGACCACGGCGGTGGTGGGCGGGCTGACTGATGGCACGTCTTACACGTTCACGGTGACGGCCACCAACAGTGTCGGCACGGGTGCGGCGTCGGCGCCCTCATCGTCGGTGACCCCGCATCCCGCCGCGACAGCGCCTGGTGCGCCGACGAACGTCGTGGCTACCCCCGGCAACGGCCAGGCCACTGTGACCTGGGCTCCCGCGCCCGATGGCGGAAGCCCGATCACCCAGTATTTGGTGATGGCGTCGGACGGCGTCAGCACTGCGCAGACCGCCGGCGCCACATCGGCCACCGTGATCATGCTGACCAACGGACAGCCGTACACGTTCACGGTGACCGCGACGAACAGCATCGGGAATGGGCCGCCATCGGACCCGTCGCCTTCTGTCATGCCTGAACCGACGGTGCCTGACGCGCCGACGGGTGTGAGTGCGGTTCCCGGCGATGGGCAAGCAACAGTCTCGTGGAGCATTCCGGACACCGATGGCGGCAGTGGGATCACCAGCTACACGGTGACGTCCTCGGGTGGACAGACGGCGAGTACGGGTGGGACCTCGGTTGTGGTGCCGGGCCTGACTGATGGCACGTCGTACACGTTCACAGTGATCGCTACTAACAATATTGGGCCTGGGCCGTCTTCGGCCGCGTCCTCGCCGGTCACTCCGGCCGCGGCTCCTGATGCACCGACGGCTGTGACCGCGGTCGCTGGCGATGGGCAGGCGACGGTGTCGTGGGTAGCGCCGAACTCGAACGGGAGTGGGATCACCAGTTACACGGTGACGACGTTGCCGGACAACACAACGACGCTTTCCAACGGCACCGGCACCTCCGTCGTCGTCCCGGGCCTCACTGATGGTGACAGCTACACCTTTACTGTCACGGCGACGAACGGCGCCGGCACAAGTACCTCCTCGGCTGCCTCTACGCCGGTGACCCCGACTGCCGCGGCGACAGCGCCGGGTGCGCCGACCAACGTCATCGCAGTGCCCGGCAACGGGCAGGCGACGGTGTCGTGGAATGCAGCGAGCCCGAACGGGAGTCCAATCACGGGCTACACCGTGACGTCGTCACCCGGCAGCGTGCACGGGAGCACGGCTGGTGCGACATCCGCAGCGGTGATCACGCTGGTCAACGGCACGACGTACACCTTCACCGTCACCGCAACGAATAGTGCGGGTACCGGGCCGGCATCGGCCGCGTCCAACGCCGTGACTCCGACGGCTGGCACGCTGGTGTCGAACACTGCCGAGGGTGGTGCGTCGGGCACCTCGCTCACGGTGGCCAACTCGGGCGGCGCTTCGGGGAACGCATTTACCGTTGTCAGCAAGGGCAGTGGCGCTGCACTGATCTTCTCCAACGCCGCGGCTGCGCACGGATCTTTGGGATACGCGCTGACCGGCACGTCGGGCACCGCGACGCTCATGGGCTGGAACGGCTACAGCGTTCCGTCGATGGCGATTCGGTTCTACTACAACCCCGGGACGACGTTGCCCAACCAAGTTCTGCGTCTTGCTGACATCCGCAACTCAACGGCTACTGCCGCACGAGTCGAGCTGTCGGCGTCCAACCACATCTTCATCCAGAACGCCGCCGGCACGACCGTGACGACGTTCCCGCATGCTCTGCAGGCGAACACGTGGTACCGCGTCGAGCTCACGATCTCGGTGTCGGCGTCGACGGCGACCATCAAGGCCGCCTACTACCTCGGCACATCGACGACACCGGTCGATACCGCGTACTCGACGACGACGGGTAACACCGGCACCGCGAACATCACGCAGGTCTCGATCGGTTCGGCAGCGAGCGCGACGTGGGCTGGTACCAGCTGGTTCGACGACCTGGCCGCCGAGTCGCAGTCGACCGCGTTCATCGGGTCCTGAGGTCAGCTGCTTCGGGGCAGTGGCATGTGCAGGTTGTTGTTCGCGGACTGCGGATACGCCGGAGTTACTCCGGGCTACTCGTCGGGCCGGTGGTAGCCGAAGAAGCCGCGCTTCTTGATGAGCTCGCCTACCTCCGAGGGCACCATGGTTTCCCAGCTCGCGTCGCTGCCCGCGATCCGGCGCAGCACGTCGCGGCTGAGGATCGGCAGGTAGTCCGGCTTGTAGTTGTCGAGGCCGACGAAACTGCCGCGCCTGGCGAGGTAGTCATACAGCGGCTGGAGGTCCTCGCCGACCGAGATGTCGTCGACGGTTGTGATCCGGTCGTCACGCAGCATCGGGTAGACGAAGAGTTTGAGGTCGTTCTTGAAGAGCCGGCCGAAGCTCTCGAGGATCCCGCCTGGCAGCGCCGCGTGGTTGCTCTCGTGGAACAGGTCCATGAGGCTGGGCACGCCCATGACCATGCCGATGTGCCCGTCCGTTCGCCACGCGAGGTAGGCGGCCAGCCGGTGGTACTCCACGTAGTCGGAGATCAGCACGGTCATGCCGCAGGCCGCCAGCAGATCGGCTCGCGCCAAGAAGTCGCGCCGGTCGACGTCACCGCCACCGGCGAGCAGGTTTGCCATCGTCAGCTCGGTAAGCATCAGAATTTCGCGGCTCGCGACGTCCGGGTCGGAAATGAATTTGGCCAAGGCTGACTCGAGCATGTCGATGTTGACCACAGTGGGCGGCCGGAAGCTCCCGCGCTCGACGAGGATCGCCTTCTTCCGCAACACCTCACTCGGCTGCAGCACCTCGCGGTCGGGTCCGAACATCGCGGCGCCGCTGAGACCGACCTGCACGAGTTTGAGAGCCATCAGCCGGTTATCGACCGAACGGAACTCGATGCCCTTCAACTCGATCATGTCGATCTCGATCCGGCCGGTGGTCAACCGGTCGAGCAGGCTTTCGACAAGCAGTTCGGGCTCGTGGTGTTGGAAGAAAGCTGCGTGCAGCAAGTTGACGCCGACAATGCCGAGAGCTTCCTGCTGGAGTGCTGCTTCGACGTCGAGCATGCGCACGTGCATGATGATCTGACTCGGCTCGTCATGTGGGTGGGCCTGGAACTTCACGCCCATCCAGCCGTGACATTCGTTGCCGCCGCTGAAGCTGCGCGCCGTGACGGTATCGGCAAACGCGAAGAAGGCGTTCGAGTCGCCGCGCTCGGCGTCGAGCCGCTCGATGTTCAGGTGGAACTCGAGATCGAGCATGGCCTGCAGCCGCGGCATCGACACGTACCTGCCCGACTTGCCGTACACGGCATCGCTGACGGCCATGTCGTACGCGGAGATCGACTTCGCCACGGTGCCTGCAGCGCCGCCGGCGCGGAAGAACCACCGAGCGACTTCTTGACCGGCGCCGATCTCAGCGATCGTCCCGTACCAGCGCGGATCGAGGTTGATCCGCAGCGCCTTCTGAAGGGTGTCAGCGGTGGCGTCCACACGCGCTCCTCTCGGCATCCCAACTGGGTCCGACTGCCGGAGACTACCGGCGGAGCGAAGCGCGCGCGAGGCTACCGGCCTGCGGCCGGAGCGAGCTACTGCGGGCTGACCCGCTCTGCGGCGACCTTCTCGATGGCAGCGGCGATCTCGGGGTGCTGTTGTTGCAGCTCCCGAAATCGCGTCCCGAACATCGTCCAGACCGTCGAGGGCGCCGTGATCGTCACCGTAGCGGTTTGCCGACCGTCGCCGAGCATCGAGAGTTCGCCGAAAAAGTCGCCCGCGCCCAACGTACGCACGGCCTTGCCGCCGACGATCACGTCCGCCGTCCCGTCATGCAACACGAAGAAGGCGTAACCCGAGGCACCCTCGTGCGTCAGCTTGTAGCCGGGGTCGAACTGACCGACGTCCAGCCAAGTAGCGACGACGCGTTGGTCGGAATCATCGAGACCCGCGAACAGCGCGATGCGCGAGAGTTCGCTCGGGTTGACGGCTGACATCTGCACCTCCGTGAGCACGCTCGTCGGACGCAGGAAACAGTAATGGACGGCGTTCACTGCAGGTCGCCTCGGACCGGTCGTTCACCCACCAGTCACCATCCGTTCACCGCGGTCCCTCATCGACGGGTTACGGTCCCGCCGAGCCTGCTCGACAGCGTCGCCGCGCGCCTCGCCGTCAGCCGGCTGGACGCCGCTGCATCAGTCCAGAACTGACCCGACCGCCAGACACGCGGGCTCCGGACATGCGACCATGAAGACCCGCCATTCTGAGGACACCGGCCTTGGCCATCGGCAACGCTGATCGCCCGGCGAACCACTCGACCGACCTCGAGCCGTTCGTGTCTGAACTCGCGCGCACGTGGCTGCAACAGACGTCGGATCTGCGCGCGCGACAGTTGGTTGGCACTCTAGTTTTCGCTGACATCTCCGGCTTCACCCGGCTCACTGAGCGGCTCGCCGCTAGGGGCCGCTTCGGTGCAGAGGAGATGTCCGACCACCTCGACGTCGTGCTCAGTGCGCTGCTGACCGCCGCCTATGACCACGGTGGCTGGCTGGTCAAGTGGGGCGGCGACGCGTTGCTGCTCATGTTCGACACTGCCGATCACGCGCTGCGCGCGTGCGACGCAGCCGCAGCGATGCAGTCGACGATGCGACGCGTCGGCACGCTCGAGACGTCAGTCGGCCGGGTGCGCTTGAGAATGTCGATCGGCATCCATACCGGCATGTTCTCGTTCCATTTCCTCGGCCAACGTCATCGTGAATTGCTCATCACTGGTGACGCGGCCACGGTAACCGCAGCCCTTGAGGCAACGGCTGAAGCCGGCGACATCCTGGTGAGCCCGACGACGGCAGAACTTCTGCCGCCGGTGTGCCTCGGCGATGCCAACGGACCGGGGATCCTGCTTGTCCAAGCGCCACGATGCGACGTGATCGATGACCTCGAACCGTCGCCGTCCGTCGAGGTCAAGGGGCTGATCCCCGAGTTGGTGCTCGACCATCTCGTCAGTGGCGGCGGTATCGGCGAGCACCGCCAGGTGACCATCGCCTTCCTGGAGTTCTCCGGCCTATCGAAACTGCGGGCGGACTCCGGCGATGAGGCGGTCGATGACGCGTTGCAACACCTCGTCGAGGTGGCGCAAGAGTCGTGCCACCGCAACCTCGTGTCGTTCCACGAGACTGATATCACCGCGGACGGCGGCAAGATCATGCTGGTGGCCGGCGCACCCAGAGGCCTTGAGGATCCGGCCGAAGCGATGCTCTGCACCCTGCGTCAGATATTCGAGGATCCCGGTCCGCTGTCGGTTCGCGCTGGTGTGACGGCGGGGCGCGCATTCACTGGCTCCGTCGGTCCGGCCCGCCGACGGTCGTACTCCGTGAAGGGCGACGTCGTGAACCTCGCGGCACGCATCATGGGCAAGACACCGATCGGTCAGATCTGGGCGCTGCCCGTAGTCGCGGAATCCTCACGCACGCAGTTCGACCTCGGCGAGGTGCCGAGCTTCTCCGTCAAGGGCAAGGTCGCCCCCGTTGTCGTGCGGTCGGTCGGGCTCCCCCTTGCTCGCATCGACGTCCGCGGTGAACTGCCGCTGATCGGCCGGGCCGACGAGATGAACATCCTCGACGCGGCCTTGGTGCGGGCCCGCGAGGGAACTGGTGAGCACATCGATCTCCTCGGTGCACCAGGCATCGGGAAGACCCGCCTGCTCGCTGAGCTCCAGCGCATGGCGTTCGACATGAGGGTTCTCGCCGCAGCCGCGGAGCCTTACCGCGCTTCGTCTCCGTACGCTCTCGCAGCGCCGCTGCTGCTTGACGCGATCGGGGCCGGCGACGTCGCTACGATTGCGCTGCCCGACTGGCTTGACCAATGGTGTTCGCAGCGAGCGCCCGAGCTCACGAACCTGCTGCCGCTGCTCGGGCCGATGCTCGGTATCTCGATGCCCGACACTGCCCAAACCCGCGACCTGGCGCCGGAGTTTCGCGTCGACGGACTCCACGTCCTCGTGCTCGACATGTTGAAGGCGTCGATGTCCGGCCCGACGCTGCTCGTGGTCGACGACTTGCAGTTCGCCGACGAGGCATCCGAGGCGTTGCTACGCCACATTGCCCAGCAGGTGGCCAGCCAGCCGTGGCTCATCGTGTTGGCAGGTCGAGGCGATGGTCCCCGACCCGACTCCGACGGCTCGGTCACGTTGGTCATTGAGCCTCTCGGACCGGTCGACGCCGAGGTCTTCATCTACGCCGACACCGATGACGCACCACTTGCCCCGCACATCGCCGGCGCGGTGGTGGCCCGAGGGGGCGGCAACCCTTTGTTCCTTCGCCACCTCGCCGCGACGGCCCGGACAGCCCGCGGCACGCTCGACCTGCCCGACACCATCGAGACGGTGGTCGCTGCGCGCATCGATCGGCTCGCTCCCGCAGCCAGGGAAGTCCTGCGCGCCGCCGCGGTCGTCGGCATGTCGGTCGACCCCGACATCCTCGGCGAGTTGCTCGACGAGGATGCAGCGCGCGCTCTCGAGTACCTCGGTGAGTTTCTTTCATCGGACGGCGGGGAGTTGCGGTTTCGGCAGGCCGTGATCCGAGACACGGCCTATGAAGGACTCGCATTTCGACGGCGGGCCGCGTTGCACGGTCGCCTTGCGCAGTTGTTGACGGATCGTCACCGAGACGATCCAGAGTCGATCGACGCGATCTTGTCTCTGCACTACTTCGAAGCGGGTAACCACGAGGACGCGCTGCGCACCAGCCGAGCGGCGGCTGATCGAGCCGCCGAAGCCCACGCGAATACCGAGGCTGCGGCGCTATACCGCAGGGCCATTGCTGCTGCCGACCGACAGGCTGGTGTAGATGTCGGCATCCGCGCGGAGCTGTTCGAGCGGTTGGGTGACGTGCAAGTGCGGCTCGGCGAGTACGACCGTGGCGACCTTTCGTACTCGGCTGCAGCACGGTTGCTACGCACCAAGCCACTTGTCGTCGCCAGGATCGGGCTGAAACGAGCTCGCAGCGCCGCGCGCACCGGCGGGTACGTCGCATCGCTGCGTCGGCTGCGGCGTGTGGCAGAAGCGTTGGACGGCGTCGCCGGGTCGGCGGCCGAGGACCTGCGGGTCGAGATGCAGATGAGCACCGCGTTCACCCAGTTCCAGCAAGGGCGACTCACTGCGGCCCGGGTCGGCTGCCAGTACGTCATCGAGCACGGCCACGCCCGACGCACACCTGCGGTCGTAGCGGACGCGCTGGCGATTCTCGACGTTGTTGACGTGAACCTGGGGCATCCGGTTGACGGACGCCGAGCACGCAGAGCGCTTCGGCTGCACGAGCGCCGCGGGGACTTGGCAGGCCAGGCTCGAGTGCTCACACAGATTGGATACCGCGCGTACTTCGACGGTCGTTGGGACCACGCGGTGACCTTCTACACGCAAGCCAGGGAGCTCGTTCAGCGGTTGGGTGACGTGTCGAACGTGGCGGTGGCGAACGGCAACATCGCGGAGATTCTCCTCGATCAGGGCCGCGTCGAGGAAGCTGAAGTCGCGCTGCGCGAAGCGATCCGCGTATGGCGATCGTCGGGTTCGGAAAACGACGTCGCATTCGGCCGCACGCTGCTTGGGCGGGTGCTCGCTCGACAAGGGCGTTACGACGAGGCTGACGTCATGCTGCAGCAGGCCCGCGATCGCTTTGTCGAGCAGGGCGCAAAGATCGACGTGGTCGACGCCGACGTGTTTCAGGCCGAATGTCTCCTCTTGCGCGGGGATCATGCCGCGGCGCTGGATCTGGCCGAGGCGTCATTGCTTGCCGCCGGCCGGCTCTCAGAACAACCGGCGCAGGCACCGCTGCTGTACAGGGTGATGGGAGCGTGTCACGACGCGCTCGGCAACGAGTCGGACGCCGAACTGGCCTACGAGCACGCGCTGACTGTGGCCCGCCAGCGTGGTGCCGCGCACGAGATCGCGTTCACCGTTGCTGCCATGGCGCAGCGGCGGCGCAAGGCTGGGCAGCTCCTCGATGAAGCGTTGCTCGCCGAGGTGCGCCCGCTTCAACGCCGGCTCGGTCTGCTACTTGACCTCACCGACGTTGAAGCCGCTCCCGAGTCGTCGACCGACACATCGACCGTGCCTGTCGAAAGGCCGGCGTTCGCCGTGGTACCCGTTACCGCATAACGCGCGGGTCGGCCGTCCCGCTGAGAATGACCACTGTCTCGGTTGTCTTCGTCGCGGATATCGACTTCACGCACGGCCCGGTGAAGTTCTTGAAGCAGAACGGAAGCAGTCCCTCGTACTCGTGATTCACCGTGCTGAAGTACGTGGTCTTGTGCAAGAAGATGTCGAGGAACGGCGTCGGCTGGCCGTAGCAGAACACCAGCGACCCTTGCTTGATCGGAATCGTGAGCGTGATGGTCTTCATCCGGTTTCCGCTGAAGGTCAGGATGCCCGCTGTCGCACCAGTGCACGGGTGGATAGGCGCGACGTTGCCGCCGAAGGTCGCCGTCACGATCGAGTTGCCCGAACCCGACCCTGCCTGGATCGAAGCAGCGATCCCCGTCGACGGGCTCGTCGTCATGACGGTGCACGTCGTGCCGGATGGGCAGCTCGTCGCGGCACCCGCGACGTTGAACGAGTTACTCGTCGCTGCTGTTAGCCCGGTAGCCGTTGCCGTGAGCGTGTAATTGAAGCCCACTGCGTTCACGATGATCGGGGAGAAATCCGCAACACCGTTCACCGCGGCAATGGTGATGGACGACGCGGGGTTGCCTCCGACCACGAATGATGCCGAACCGGGGTTGTTCGCGAAGGCCAGCGTCACGTTGCTGGTGTAGGTGGTGTCGACCGCGCCGCCTGCCGTGACGTCAGCGGCAACCTGAATGTGGGTTGTGCTGGAGTCAGCGTTCTTCATGGCGGTGTTGACCTGTGCGTCGACCGGCTGAGTTATGAAGCTCAACACCGTCGCGGTGGGTGCAGGAGAGTAGGTCTGCGTGTCGGTGCCGGTTCCCTGCGTTGCGTCAGGGGCACCGGCGGTCGCCTGGTCTGTGAGGGCCACCGGCCCCGAACCAGCCGGAACATTAACGAGCACCGGAATCGCCACCGTTGCATCGGAAGGCAGCGGGCCGGGTGGGGTGCCAGACGGTGGCGTTGGCGGATATGTGCAGGTCACGAGCTGCCCATTGACGCTACAAGTCCAGCCAGTTCCGCTGGCCGACTGGGGGATCAGGCCGGCGGGGAAGTTGTCGGTCAGCGTGATTGGTCGGGTCTCGTTAGAGCCGGACAGCGTGACGGCCGCCGAGTAGTTGACGGTCTGACCGGTGCGTGCAGCACCGCCGTCCGTCAGGTTGACCCCGAGCGTTGGCGGCGTCCCGTTCAATGTCTGCACGTTCACGTTGGAGACCGTGTGGTAGTCGGTGCTGGCGCCAGTTGACGCCGACCAGCCGAACGTGAGCTGGTACGGCACGCCATTGCTGTCGACCCACCCGGTCGGCAGTGAACCGTCGCTTGGCAGCGAAGCGCTCTCTTGGACAACCGGACCCGTGAGCGGGGTGACCTGCACCACGTAGCTATGGGGGGGAACGTTGAAGTTGCCTGCTGCTTGCAGCGCTGAACCCGTGGGGTTCACTGCGACCTCGACAGGGACACCCTGCGGGGTGGAACTCTCGAGCGTGCCTGTGCCCAGTTGCTTCGTGGTCACGATGCAGTAGCCCGTTGTCCCGTTGCCGGGACCGCGTACGGTGACCGAGTTCGGAGTCAGTAGTTGCGTCGCGGGGCAGCCAGTACCCGAGTACCGGGGGTTGGAGTAGTTGCCGTACACGTCGAGACCGAATCCGAGGTAGCCGTTGGTCAGGCCTGCCGCGCCACCAGGCGCCGCCGAGTAACCGAGGTAGCCGCCTGGCAGCCCCAGCGTGATCGGTGACGCGCTGGCGTTCGTGGGATCAGAGGCGGCCAGGAAGAACGCGATGCCGTCGGCGGCGCTCCCGCTGTATTGGTAGCTGGTGAAGGTGACGTCGAGCCCGAGTGACGACGGGACGCTTGAGCTATACGCCAGAG
The DNA here is from genome assembly GCA_036510735.1 of Acidothermaceae bacterium. GTDB lineage: Bacteria > Actinomycetota > Actinomycetes > Acidothermales > Acidothermaceae > PALSA-607. The sequence continues at coordinate 15,665 of DATCDK010000265.1, forward strand.
CGCCTTCCTGGTTGTTGTCGGTCGTAGTGAGCTGGAGGCCTTGTTGCGCGCCGGCGGTGGCACAGGTCGGCACGGGCGTGCTACCTGTGTGTGGGTTGAGGCAAGCGCCGTTGGTTGTCGGGCCACCCGACCCGGCCGGGAGCACCCAACTCGCCGACGTCGACCCCGAGGTGAACGACTCGTTCACCAGCGTTGCGGTGGCGGCAATGGCCGGCGCAGCCGCCGTCCCGACCAGAACGCAGCCGCTCAGTGTCGCCCCGACAGCAAGCCAAACCCGACGACGTCCCCGCATGACATTCCCCTAAACCCCGGATGACGCCATCGCCCACATCGATAGCGCGCGCCCTAAAGATAGGGGCCTAACGGCCATCTTGGAATATCGAGTTTGGTGCGCAGGGTGAACAGTTGCTTTGAAGTGACTTAGAGAGGGTGCATTTCGGCCGTTGGGTCCCCATTCGGGGATGCGGCTGCAACCTCGGCCACTTGCTCGTCGATCGGCTCCGGCCGTGGAGCCGGGATGGGCACGCGGGCGGCGGTCGCTTCGGCCGACTTGGCCAGCTCGAGCCGCCTCTCTCGGTGCGAGAAGAATTCGCGGAACAACAGCGACCCACCACCGAACACGACGAACAACACGATGATCGTGATGATCGGCGCGTGGCCTGCGTGGTTGTGACGCGACGGGAACAGCACGATCTCCGTCATGCCAAATGCGGCGACGCCGAAAACCGCCATCCACGCGCCGCGATGCCAACTCGCCAATGTGTGACCCGGCATGAAGCGCACCGGGATCAGGTTGATGACGCTGCCGACCAGTCCACCGACGAACAGCGAGGCGAGCAGGTCGTCGAGGATGACCAGCGGGAACACGCCCGGGTGATGCAAAGCAGAGTGGTTGACCGGCACCCACAAGAACCACGCAAGGACCGCGACGGCGATCGTTGCGAGGTGGCCGAGCGCCACGAGGTGCCCGTTCTCGTTCTTGGCCAAGGTCCCCGCGAACGCAACGCCGCAGACCACGCCGTACAGGTAGCCGGGCTGGTAATTCGAAATCCGAGACAGGACGACGCACAGAGCCGCCATGGCGAGGCCGGCCGGTAGCGCCTCGAAGTGCCGGGTCACGTCGTACTTCTTGCGCCGCCGATAGAGGAACCCAACAGCGGTACCGACAGCCGTGCCGACGATGACCGACAACAGCGTTGCCACAAAGCTGTTCACCGACGCGCTGTTGGCACCGAACTTCGGATTGAGCAAGCCGCCGAAGATCGCGCCCGCAATCACCACCAGCCAGAATTTCAGCCGGTCGTTGTTCGTCTCAGCGGTGTCATCAGGCGCCGGCCCGTCGGCGTCCGCACTGGTGCTCGAAGGCTTGCGCCGAAAGCGTCGTAGCCGCGGCTCCCACCACGCGACGATGACGTCGTAGTTCTCCTCGAACGTCTTGTTGAACAGGTTCGCCGGAAACGTGATGAACAGCAGCGCGGCGATGCTGATGGCGGCACTCACTGCGATGCGACCGGGTGACGAGAACGCCTCAGAAGGCGTGGGCAGCGCGTTGATCGGGGCAGGACCCGACGTCACGCCCGCGCCGCTGGTCAGAGCGTTCGTCGCCCCATGACGGAACAGCACGAAGGCGTTCGGGGCCTTCGGGTCGGTGATGCCACCCGCGATCAGTTTCGTGCCGTCGGCTGACAGCGTCCAGCTGACCTTCGACGAGTAGTTCGTCGACGGTTGGTCGATGGTCCCGCCGATGGTTCGGCCCGAAATGGTGAGGGAAACCGTGGCGTCGCCATCGATGCCGTTGTCGGTACCTGTGAGGGCGCCAGTGCTGAAGTTCTCGGTCAGGATGTCGACGGGGTTGTGGTAGGTCGCGCCGCCCGGCTGGACGTAGTAGCCGTCCCACAAGCCGCGCACGTCGAGGATTTTCGAGCTCGTTGTCGGCAGACTGTCGACGATCTCGTACGCCTGCGCCGAGGTCCACGCACCCTGGACCGAGGAGCCAGGGATGCTAGCGAGGATCCATTTGGGGCTCCCTGGCGACCCGGTGATCAGGGTCGCGAGGTAGGTACAGGTCACGGCAGTGGGAGCGCAGTTCTGCGCGGTCAGCCCGGCGAGATCGGGCCAGTTCCAGCTGTTGCCGACGCCGGCGGGCGACACCATTCTTGCGGTGATCGTGCCACCGACCTTGACGATGTCCGGTGTGAACGTCAGGGCGCCGTCGCGGGAGTTGTAGGTGCACAGGTCGCCCGCAGTCTGGCCGGCGGTGCAGGGCGAGGGCTTCGGGTCGGACGTCGATTGGCTGCCGCTCGCGGGTCCGGTGAACGTCGCGGTGAAGGTGCCGTCCTGATGGCCCGCGCTGTCGGTGAACGTGCCGCTCCACGTCCGCTGGTTATGGGCGTTGTCGATAATGCCCACAGAGTCGGAGGTGTAGCTGGGGACGCCGTCTTCGACCAGGTGCGTGGTGCTCGCCGACGCGGCGGTCGCCCCGGTCACCACCGGTCACCACCGACACCAGTGCGAAGCCGAGACCGGCAAGCCCGGCGCTCAATGCCGCGCCAATAGCCACTACTCGCCGACCCATGACGACCTCACCTAAAGACAACTCACCTGGAGATCACGAGTTCACCCGGGAGGAGGTCCGATAGGTGGGCCGGTGAGTGATCCACAAACGATGATGAGGCCAACGCGGAGGCCCTGTCAGGGTTTTGTGCAGGTCGACGTAACGTGGTTTCGCGCCGGTGGGCCAACCAACCGGGCACGCAACGATGAGGAGCGTCGATGTACGACGGGATTCTGGCCGAGACCACCGCTATCAACGGCCACGGTGGCGACCTGATCGAGGCCTACTCCGCTCGCCCGCTCGGACCGGGTCCCTTCGGATCGGTAGTGGTGATCCATCACCTGCCCGGGTACGACGCAGCAACGAAGGAGATCGTCCGTCGCTTCGCGGTTCTTGGCTACGTAGCCGTCATGCCGAACCTGTACTCGCGCGAGGCACCTGGCGCACGGCCCGACGACGCCGCCGCACTCGTGCGCGCGCAGGGCGGCGTACCTGACGATCGGTTGGTGGGCGACGTTGGTGGCGCCGCGGCCTACCTGCGGGCACTACCGAATACCAACGGCAAGGTTGGTGTCATCGGTTACTGCTCGGGTGGCCGGCAGTCGTTCCTTGCGGCGACGAGCCTTCCATTGGATGCCGCAGTCGACTGCTACGGCGCGTTCGTCGTCGGTGCGGTACCCGAGGGCATGCCGCTGAAGGTCGGACCCATCGTCGATCGCGCGCCCCTGCTGAATTGCCCGCTGCTCGGCCTGTTCGGCTTGGAAGACCAGTACCCATCGCCAGAGCACGTGCTGGAGTTGCAGCAGGCTTTGGAGGCGGCCGGAAAGACGTACGAGTTCACCAGCTACCCCGACGCGGGACACGGGTTCTTCGCGACCGACCGGCCGAGCTATCGGCCGGCCGCTGCGACCGAGGGATGGCAGCGCATCGAGGACTTCTTCGCACGCTACTTGGGGGCCTGAGATGTGCACCTACATCACAAAGACACTCGCAGCGACCGGCAGCGCCAAGGGACAGCCAGAGTGGTTCGAGGTCACTGACGTCAGCGTGTACTTCGATCATCCCGTGCACGCGCAGGCCGGCCACACCGTCAACATCGATCTGCGCAACCCGGTGCTTGGCCCGAGTGCAAGAGTCGCGGCGGAGTTGACTGCCGACTCCGCCCGCGCACTCGCGCACGCGATCCTCGCGATTCTCGACGAAGCGCCGGCGGGCCTTACCTAGTACTGGCGTCGGCCAGTGAGTTGCCTAAGCAGGCTCGGCGACGCGCAGCTTTCGACGTCCCAACCAATTGACGGCGGCGAACACGAGCAGCACCAATCCGGCTGCCGCAACGCAGTCGAGCCAGAAGTGGTTCGCCGTCGCGACAACGGCATAGACGGTCAGTACCGGTTGCGCGAGGACTAGCCAGCGCCAGCGGCTGGTGCTTGTCGAGATGACGGCCATCGCGATCGCGATCGCCCAGCCGACATGGATCGACGGCATCGACGACAGCTGACCGGTCAGCCCTTGGCCGAGGTGCGTGTACGCCGACTCGTGGTAGCGCGCAGCGGTGTCGACGAAACCGAACTGCGGGAGCAGCCGCGGTGGGGCGACGGCGATCAACTGGATCAGCAACGAGACGCCGGTGAACACCGCGATGATGTTGCGCCACTGGCGGTACTGCTCGCGGTGCCAGATGAACATCCACGGTAGAAAAATGACGAGGCTGCCGAAGTGCGCGATCAGGTAGTAGACGTTGACGATGCGCACGAGGTCGGGATGCGCGAGTAGTCCTGACTGCACGCTGACCTCGCTGGGCAGCCGCAGCGTTTGCTCGAGGTGCCAGATCCATCGGCCGCGGGCGAAGGCAGCAGCGGTGTCACCGAGTGAGACCGCACTCGCGAGCTTCCACAAGAGCAGCAGCCCGAGGACGACGCCGATCTCGAGAACGGCGGTGAGGCCCTTGCCAAGTAGCGGCGGCGCCGGCTCGGCAGGTCGCAGCCGGGCCGGTGACAGATCGACGGCGGCTCGCTGCCCACGCAGCAGCGACGTGAAGCTCACCCCGCAGCCATCGCACAGGTCGGCTTCCACCGGGTTGCCCTGCCGGCAGGCGGGACATACCCAGCGCTGGGTCGTCGCAGCCGTCATGTGTTCACCATCGAACAGCCGCCCCCGGCACTAAAGCGCTGCAGCCGCGTCGGCGCCGCGGCCGCCTGGACGGGCGCCGAATAGGCTCGCAGGCATGACGGTCCGGCGCATGGTGAACCCAGTGATGACCTACGCTTGGGGCTCCCGCGACGCCATCGCGAACCTTCAGGGGCGCCCGGCCACCGGCGTTGCGGAGGCGGAGTTGTGGATGGGCGCCCACCCGCAGGCGCCGTCGGAGCTGGAAGACGGCTCGGATAGGCACGGCCTCGGAGACGGCTCGAGTAGGCACGGCCTCGGAGACGGCTCGAATAGGCAGAGCCTCGACGCCGTGATCGCGGCCGACCCGCTCGGCGTCCTTGGCGCGCTTTGTTTCGAGCGGTTCGGACCGCGGCTGCCGTTCCTGCTCAAGGTGCTCGCGGCCGAGCATCCGCTGTCGTTGCAGGTCCACCCCGACGACGAGCAGGCTCGGCGCGGCTTTGCGGCCGAAGAGGCCGCCGGTATCGATCGGCTTGCAGCTGACCGCAATTACCGCGATCCGTTCGGCAAGCCCGAACTGCTCGTCGCACTGACAGATTTCCATGTACTGCAAGGGTTTCGGCCGGCTGAGGAGGCCGCCGCGACTCTGTCGGCGTTGCACGCCGACGGTCTCTCTCCGTTGATCGACGCACTTCAAGGCGGGACGCCGACGGGCGAGGTTTTCCTTCGGCTGATCGAGTGGCCGGCAGGCGACCGCGCCCGGGTCGTCTCGGAAGTGGCCGCCGCGTGTAGCACTTTCGCGGCCGGTGGCGTGGGCCCGTGGATCGCCGGGCTGGCCGCGAACTATCCCAGCGATCCGGGCGTCATCGGTGTGCTGCTGCTGAACTACCTGACGTTGCACCCGCTAGAGGGTCTGTATGTTCGACCGGGACAGATCCACGCGTATCTGCACGGCACCGGCATCGAGGTACTCGGAGGGTCAGACAACGTGATACGAGGCGGTCTGACCCCCAAGCACGTGTCGGCCGTGGAGTTGCGCGCGATCCTGAGCGTCGATGCCGCGCCGCCAGCCCTGGTCGCGCCGGTCGTATCGACCGAGGGCGGCCAGACGTGGCCGACACCGCAGCCGGAGTTCGAGGTGCGCCGGCAGCAGATCACTGCGATGGAACGTCTCGCGCCTGGTGGCCCTGCCGTGCTGCTGTGTTTGGAGGGCGAGCTCGAGATCGGCGACCGCGACGGCAGCGTGGCCCTTGGTCCTGGTGAGTCGGCCTTCGCATTCGCAGGCGCCGACCTTGCCGTCGCCGGCAGCGGTGTGTTGGTCCGTGCACGCCCTGGGACCGGCTGACGTGCGCACCGTCTGCAGCCGCGAAATAGCGTGGTGACCGAGGAGTCAGTGCCGACGAGTGAGTCGGCGCCGAAGAAGGTTCGTTGGGCACGCGAATGGATCATCCTCATCGTATTGACCGTCGTCGGCACATTTGTGCTTCGCACATACGTCGTGCAGTCCTATCGGATTCCGTCCGGGTCGATGGAGAAGACGCTGCACGGCTGCACGCCGGGCTGCAATGACGACCGCGTCCTCGTCGACAAGCTTTCCTACAAACTGCACGGAATCCATCGCCGCGACGTCGTCGTATTCAAGGCCACCGGCAACTGGATCGCTGTCGTCGGCGGTCCCGAAGACATCATCAAGCGGGTCATTGGATTGCCCGGCGACACCGTGCAGTGCTGCGACGCCCAAGGACGCGTCGAGGTCAACGGCGTGCCACAAAACGAGCCCTACGTCTACCAGAACAACTACTATGTCTTTGGCCCCGTTGTGGTGCCCAAGGGGCAACTATTCGTGATGGGCGACCATCGATCGGAATCCTCAGACTCGCGATATAACGGCACAGTTCCCGAAAGCAGCGTGATCGGCCACGCGTTCATCCGGGTCTGGCCGATCACCCGAATACGCACCCTGCACTAGCTACCCTTCACGGGTGCTCCGCACTTAGGCGGGCCGGCGCAGGTCCTTCACCGCGTCGAGGATTCCGCGATGGAACGTCGGATACGCATAGATCATCGAACGCAAACGTTCAAGCGGAACAGCAGCATGGACGGCGACCACGAGCGCCGAGAGCATCTCGCCCCCCGACGGGCCGACGGTGGTCGCGCCGACAAGAACACCGCGATCCGCGTCGGCGATCAGCTTGATGAGGCCGTCGTTCCCGGGGCCGTGGATCCAGCCGCGCGCCGTCGAGGGCAGTGCGGCTCGCCCGACCAGGACGTCGATGCCGGCCGCCGTTGCCTGCGCCTGCGTCATCCCGACGCTGCCGATCTCCGGGTCAGTGAACGTCACCCTTGGCAGTGCGTCGTACTCCGCAGCGGTGACACCGTCGATGCCGAGGATGTCGGCGAGCGCGATATCCGCCTGGTACATCGAGACGTGGGTGAACGCGCCCTTGCCCGTCATGTCGCCGATGGCCCAGATGCCGGGCGCAACTCGCATGCGTGTATCGACGGGGACGGCGTGCGCGGTGATGTCGATGCCGACAGTGTCGAGACCGACGGCGCCGAGGTCGACCTTGCGGCCGGTCGCGACGAGCAACTGCTCGGCCAGCAACGTGTTGCCGTCGGCGAGGTCGAGGCTGAAGCCGGCGCCGTCGTGTCGGACGGCGGTAGCCGATATCCCAACCCGCACGTCGATTCCGTCGTGCGCGAAGACATCGGCGAGCAACGCCCCGGCGTCCGGCTCCTCTAACGAAACCAGCTGCGGCGCTGCCTCGACCACTGTCACGTGGGAACCGAATCTGGCGAATACCTGAGCCAGCTCGACGCCGATCGCGCCGCCCCCAAGCACGATGAGGGACGCCGGAACTTGGGTCGCCTGGATCGCCTCGCGGTTGGTCCACAGCGGCGTTCCGGCCAGGCCCGGGATCGGCGGGATCTGCGGGTCGGTGCCGGTGTTCAACACGATTGCGCGGCGGGCTTCGAACTCGCGATCACCTACCGCGACCGTCTTCGGACCAGTCAGTCGGCCATGGCCGCGAACGAACCGGCCACCCTTGCCCTCGAACCGATCGACGGCGACCTGGTCGTTCCAGTCGTCGGTGGCTTCATTCCGGATTCGCGCCGCGACTGGTGCCCAGTCGGCCATGACCCGTGAGTCGCCGGCGAGACCCGGAATCCGCCGGCCTTCGGCGAGGGCGTTTCCGGCGCGAATCATCATCTTGCTCGGGATGCAGCCAAAGTACGGGCACTCACCGCCCACGAGTCGCTGATCAATGCCGATCACGTCGAGGTGCGTCTCGGCCAATCGCTCCGCGAGATCCTCCCCGCCAGGGCCCATCCCGATGACGACGACGTCCACCTGCTCCACGAGGCCTCCAAGTGATCGAGTCGGTGCCTCGATTCTGGTGCCTCGGGAGCGCGCCCACCTCTTCGACTCCTCACAAATCCAAGATTTGGGGGCGGGCCACGGTCCCACTCCTCACAAATTCACGCTTCTGAGCCGGGCCACGGCCCCGCTCCTCACAGATTCAGGTTTTTGAGGCGCTGGGAGCTGAATCTGTGAGGAGGGCGGGTGGATGTGTGAGGAGTCGGGGGCGAAAGCGCGCTAGGTCGTTGGGAGGCCTGCGGCCTCCACTTCACCGGGAGGCCTGCGGCCTCCCATGCACGGAAGCCGCCGTCGAGGTCGGTGGCTCCGGCAATGCCGAGGTCGAGCAGGCTCGCTGCGGCCAGGCTCGAGGTGTAGCCCTCTGAACACACGACGATGACGCGCAATGAGTAGCTCGCGATGGGCAGCCGGTGGTCGCTGCGCGGGTCGAGCCGCCACTCCAGCACGTTGCGCTCGATGACGATCGCGCCCGGGATCTCCCCTTCGGCTTGACGTTGTGCGGCGGGCCGGATGTCGACGAGTACTGCACCGCTGCTGACTTCGGCGTAGGCCTCTGCCGGTGTGACGCGATCCAAGCGCGCGCGGGCAGCCTCCAGGATCTGAGCGATGCCCAGTGTCCCGGGCGGCGCGATTGTCGTCGTCACAGCGTTCGATCTCTCCCTCGACGGGCTCTGGTGGCCCGCTATCTGGTTTGGCTATGGGAATAGTAGACATAACCACGCGCTGGTTGCTACCGTCGTCTGTTATGGCCGTCGCCTTGACCCGTGGAGCACGTCTTCACGCCCGCGTGCATCTGGACCTGGTCCGGCACGCAAGCGCGCTGTGTCGCAGCTGCGCACGTCACGGCGCAATGCGCTAGGCGAGCGACCTCACTGCTCGCCAGCCCTCGCCGTCCCCTCGATTTTCTGTTACTAATCCCCGTTTTTCGCGCCCCGACGCTGCGGTTCGCGGCTTGTGAGTGCGCGCTCGCAACACATCCTTGGAGAGATCCCGATGACCACCCTGTCGACGTTTACCCCCGCTCGCGTGCTAGCCGAAACGGTCCCCGTGTCCACGAGCACGACGGCCGCGATGCTGCGCTGGGCGGCAGTCTTCGCAGCGACCGCTGACCTGTCCGAGCTGCTGCCGGTCACCAACGAACGCAGCTGGATTCCGCTGTCGAATCCGGCCGGATGGGACGCGTGGCTGATCGCGTGGCCCGCGGGCTCGGACACCGGCTGGCATGACCACCAGGGGGCCGCCGGCGTCTTCTATGTCGCGCGTGGTGTGCTAACCGAATTCTCGCTGGCGGGTGGGCGATCGGCTGCGGTGAGCGGCGCCGGCGAGCCCGTTGCAGTTGCCGCGCCCATTGCGAACTGGACCGACGTCCGCACCCGTCGCGTCGAGGCCGGTAGAGGTCGCGGGCTCGGCACTAACCACGTACATCACGTAGTGAACGAGTACGAGCAGCCCGCGTACTCGGTGCATGCCTATTCACCACGTCTGTACGGGATGACGCGCTACACCTGGCGCGACGACACACTCGTGCTCACGGGTCTTGAGGCTGATACCGCGCCCTGACGCGAACGTCGGCGCAGACGTGACTTGGTTCACAGCGGAAACGCAGCGGGGGATTGAACTCTTGTTTGCTGGCATTCGTCGCTCTAGGCAGAGGCGCGTAGGTCCGGAACGCTTGCGGATGGGCGCCTTCCTACGCTGCCAGGAGGCCCGATGAATCCCGCAACAACCGACTCCCCCGCCACCGACTCGCCTGTGATGCTCTCCCGCAGGACGGTTCTAGTCGCCGGGATCGCGGTTGCGGGAACGGCCGGGCTAGCCGCAGTGGCGGGCTGTTCGGCGAAATCGAGCGCCGCGGCAACGCCAAGCTCGACCGGACCTGACGTGCTTGCGACCGTGGCGAGCATCCCGGTCGGCAACGCCGTGAGCGCGACCCTCGATGGCAAGCCAATCCTGATCTCGCAGCCGACGGCCGGGAACATCGTCGCGTTCACTGCGATCTGCACGCACCAGGGCTGCACGGTGGCGCCGGCCGGCAAGGAGTTCCAGTGCCCCTGCCACGGTTCGGTGTACAACGCGGCCACCGGCGCGGTGATCCAGGGTCCGGCACCGCGGCCGCTCGCCGCGATCCCGATCAAGGTCGAGGGCGGCAACGTCGTCCCGGCCTGACCGCCGGCTCGGGGGGTACTCGTACTGGTCGTAATGGGTACATTCCGGCCTGGTCGAGCCCGAGCGCCTCCTAGCCTGCTCTAGTTCTTCTGGGTGAATCAGGTCCTGAACCGGGACGAACTCCGGCGTTCGGGTTGTGACCATCTCCCAGCCCGGTTAGGGTTCGAGGCGGCTGAGCTACGTCTATTCGTGACGTAGCCGCACCACCGCCGAACCCGCGTGAGCGGGATCGGGGAACCACAGGTTTGCGATCTTGGGGTGAATCGGCCTTCGGGCCGTAGGGCGCACTTCCCGCCCGAATCCGTCAGCTAACCCGGTAGGCGGTCGAGGGAGAAGGGCTCCGCTTTGCCGTTTGCCCCGTTGTGTGTCGGGACCCCGCGCACCGGTCGTCGTATCTTGGCGTCGGTTGGCGCCATGGCTGTTTCGTCTGCCGTGCTGGCAGGCCTACTGCCGCTCTCCGCCGCCTTCGCTGCGGGCTCAACGACGACTACCGTTGCCCAGGCGCAGCAGCAGCTCGACGCCGTCTCCGTTCAGGCTGACCAGGCTGTCGAGGCCTACGACGAGGCGTCAAACGCCCTCGCGACCGTTACGGCGAACGCCACCGCGGCAAAGACGGCCGCCGCCCGGGAGCAGAGCGTCGTCGACGCCGCCAAGGTCGGCCTCCAGGCTCTCGCGGTCGCGCGCTACGAAGGCAGCAGTGCATCGCCCGCTCTCGCGGTCCTGCTCTCCAACGACCCCACCACCTTCTTGCGGCAGACCGAGGTGCTCCAGCAGGTCAGCCACTACCAAACGGCCAGCCTCACCGACGTCGTCAACGCCAACCGCGTCATGACCGCACTCCAGGCGAGCGCCGACCAGGCAGTTGCCGCTCAGCAAAGCGCGCTCGCTCACCTCGCCGCGACGAAGGCTGCGGTTGAGAAGGTCCTCAACCAGCAGACCGCGTTGCTCACCGCCGCACAAGCCAAGGCCGCGCACGACGCCGCAATTGCTGTGTCCGCGGCCGAGACTGCCGCCGTCGAACGCCAGCGCACCACCGCGGTGTCGAGGTCGGTCGCGCGGCCGGCACTGCTGTCGGTGCCGAAACAGACGACGCGCCCCAAGGCCCCGACCCCGGTCGCCGCGAAAGCACCGGCCGCGGTTGCTCCCGCAGCCTCCGGCAAGGTCGCCAAGATCCTCGCCTTCGCGTACGCCCAGCTCAACAAGCCGTATCGCTTCGGCGGCGCGGGCTCGCGCGTGTTCGACTGCTCCGGTCTGGTCATGCGGGCGGCGGCTGCTGCGGGAATCTCACTCGCACATTCGGCCGCGGCGCAGCAACGGTCAGGACACCGAGTGTCGCTGTCGCAACTCCAGCCGGGCGACCTGGTGTTTTGGGGTAACCCCGCCTACCACGTAGGTATTTACGTCGGCGGCGGCAAGATCCTCGACGCTCCGCACACCGGCACCGTGGTCCAGATCCAGTCGCTCTGGGGCCGGCCGAGTAGCGCCACCCGCCTCTAAGGGGCTCACGCCCTACGTGTGCCTCTAACGGGCTCACGCCCAACTGTGCACCTAGCGGGCTCACGCCCTAAGTGTTCAGCCTGGGCGGCCAGTCTGCCGATACCCCAGCGTGGTCCTTCAGTACGTCGCCGTCGCGCTCGCGCTTGCTGCCCTGGCCTTGCTCATCCGTTGGCTGCAGCAACGCGGCATCCGCGAACACGTGCCGTTTCCCGCGATCAGCATCAGTTCCTGCGTGGTGCTCGCGGTGGTGGCAACGTTTCCCGTCGTCGACAGAGTCACCCTCGAGAGTCGCCTCAGCCACTCGTCGTCCACCTTGCTTGGCATGCATGTCGAGGTGGATTGCCAGACGCTGACCGGATCGGCGCTCGACATGGGCAACGAGCTCGGGTACGTGAAATGGGGCCCGGACGGCATTCCCGAGCACAAGACGCTGATCAAGCATCAGCAGTGCAATGACCTGCACGGCTACCTCAATTCATCGAAGCAACATCCCAGTGCTGCTCAGATTTTGGCGGTGCATGTGCTGACTCACGAGTCGATGCACATGTCCGGGATCACCTCCGAAGCCATCGCCGAATGCGACGCTATGCAGCACGACGCGGCGATGGCCGAGGTCATGGGCGCCAAGCCGGGGGCGGCCCACAAGCTGGCTGTGGCGTACTGGCTGATGGTGTATCCGAATATGCCCGACGGGTACCGGAGCTCCGACTGTCGCCAGGGTGGGTCGCTCGACCTGCACCTGCCCAATGCGCCCTGGGCTCATAGCCTGACGTAGGGCGCTGCTTGAAAGTTTGATATTGCAGGGGACAGCGTGCGTTCCGGAACGTAGCCTCAAGGCGTGCGCGTGACATTTACCCGGCAGACCGAGTGCCGCTACGGCGTTGATGTGAGTCGCGAGAGCGGCCCGCCGGCCCGGTTGCGGGTGGTCAAGTTGGACGCCGAGTCGCTCCCTCGCGAGATCAAGCACTTCCTCGTGGAGCGGGAATTCGGCCTGAAGCTGGGGATCTTTGGCCAACTCGCCGCCGGAGGGGACGCCGGCCGGTTCTGGGCCGCACCTGCCGATCGCGACTCGCGGTTGGCGCATCTTTCGCATCGCCTGCAGGTCACCGGCCGCGGCGACCTCGGCCGGTCGGTCGCGCTCGTCGCGTGGTGCACGGCCGTGTGGGAGATCGAGACCGGACGTCGATCAGCGCGGCCGGGTGATCCACGACGGTCCAGTGATCAGCAGGCCGAGTGCTTCGCTGAGCCGTGGCCGCTGCTGGACGTCGCGGCCGTGCCGTGCGAACAGGTTGCTGCCGCCGTCCAGTGCCTCGCGTCGACCGCGGTCACCTGGCACGGCCTGCACCTCGGTGACCGGGTGTCCTTCGACTGGCCGCAGGCCCTGACGTTGACTGCACGCCGCTCCGCCTGAGTCGGCTTTACGGTCAGTCGGCCTAAGCTCAGCAGTCGGCCTAAGCCCAGCGTCGGCCTAAGCTCATAGGCAATCTCGCGTAGGAGCAGGAGGTCGACGTGACGCAGCTTTCCCAGTCGGGCTCGCCGCTCGACGTATCCGACTACGGCGAGGACCTGGCCGAGGCACTCGGCAGCGCGGTCACTGAGCATCATGCGGACGCCGACCCGGACCTCCCGGCGGATCGTTTCATCGACCGTGAAGCGAGCTGGCTCGACTTCAACTCCCGCGTGCTCGAGCTGGCCGAGCGTGACGATGTGCCGCTGCTCGAGCGGGTCAAGTTCTTGGCCATCTTCGCGACCGGCCTCGACGAGTTCTTCATGGTGCGAGTGGCCGGTTTGAAGCGGCGCATCGCTACTGGCATTGCTGTCACCGCGCCAAGCGGCCTGTCGGCGCGCGACCAGCTCGAGCTGGTCTCGACGCGCGCGCACGCACTGGCGACCGATCACGCCAGAGCCTTCTTCGATGAGATCAAGCCCGCGCTCGCCGAGCGCGGTATCCAGCTGCTGCGTTGGGACGATCTCGACGAGGCCGATCACACGCAGCTGCGCACCTTCTTCAGCGAGAGTGTGTATCCGGTACTGACGCCGCTGGCCGTCGATCCCGCGCACCCGTTCCCCTACATCTCCGGCTTGTCGCTGAACCTTGCCGTCGTCGTCCGCGATCCGCGTACCGGTGAAGAGCGATTCGCGCGCGTCAAGGTCCCCGAAATCCTGCCGCGTTTCCTGCCACTGGGCGGCGGTCGCTTCGTCACGATCGAAGAGGTCATCGCCGCGCATCTGCAAGTGATGTTCCACGGCATGGAGGTGCTGGAGAGCCACCGCTTCCGGGTGACGCGCAACCAGGATCTCGAAGTCGACGAGGACGACGTCGACAACTTGCTGCAGGCGCTCGAACGCGAATTGCTTCGCCGCAGATTCGGGCCGCCGGTTCGCCTCGAAGTTGAAGAGACGACGAGTCCGCGGGTGTTGGACTTGCTGATTCGCGAACTCGGTGTGAACGAGACCGAGGTGTACCGGCTTCCTGCACCACTCGACCTGTCTGGCTTGTGGAGCATTTCTGATTTGCAACGGCCTGAGCTCAAGTACGAACAGTTCGTGCCGGCGACGCACCCGCGGTTGGTCAACGCTGATGGTGACGGCGTCCGCGATATTTTTGCGGCTCTACGGTCTGGTGACATTCTCGTGCACCACCCGTACGACTCTTTCGCGACGAGTGTGCAGGCGTTCATCGAGCAGGCGGCTGCCGATGCCGATGTGCTCGCAATCAAGCAGACGTTGTATCGCACGAGTGGTGACTCGCCGATCGTCGATGCGCTCGTCGATGCTGCGCGCGCAGGCAAGCAGGTCCTGGTGCTTGTCGAGATCAAGGCGCGCTTCGACGAAGAAGCAAACATTCGCTGGGCGCGCAAACTCGAGCAGGCCGGTTGCCATGTGGTCTACGGTCTCGTCGGCCTGAAGACGCATTGCAAACTGTGTCTCGTCGTGCGTCGTGAACCCGATGGATCGTTGCGTCGATATGCGCATCTGGGCACCGGCAACTACAACCCGAAGACCGCTCGAATGTATGAGGACGTCGGCCTGCTCACCGCAGATAGAGCAATCGGCGGCGACGTCGCTGACTTGTTCAATCACCTGTCGGGATACACCCGACCGGATCCGTACAAGACACTGCTCGTCGCGCCCGACACCGTGCGCACGGGACTGACGGCGATGATCCGTCGCGAGGCCGACAACGCAATCGCCGGGCGCCCCAGCGGCATCATGATGAAGGTCAACAGTCTGGTCGACGAGGAGTTGATCGACGAGCTGTATGCCGCGTCACGTGCTGGTGTCTCGATCGACCTGATCGTGCGAGGCATGTGCGCGTTGCGCCCTGGTGTGCCGGGCTTGTCGGAGAACATTCGGGTGCGAAGCATTCTCGGCAGGTTCCTCGAGCACGCGCGCATCATGCGGTTCCGCGGTGGTGGCGACGACGAGTACTGGATCGGGAGTGCCGACCTGATGCATCGCAATCTCGATCGTCGGGTCGAGACGCTCGTTCGGGTCGTTGACCCCGAGGGCCGTCGCATCCTTGACGACGTGCTCGACCGTTCGATGTCTCTGGAGATCGCGGCTTGGGATTTGGGGCCGGACGGGAGTTTTGCGGCGACGAAGGGCGTCGACCTGCAAGGTGAGTTCGTTCGTCGTCATCGCGCGTCGCAAAGCCACGATGGACCGGTCGTTAGCTGATGCGGCCGCTGGGTAGACTTGCCCCGTGGCAAGGGACGTGAGCCCCAGGACTGTTCGGGAGACCGAGGCCAAGTTCCGGGTGAATCCGACCTTCGAACTGCCGTCCATTGTGGGCGTTGTCGCAGCGGTCGTGGCCATTGACAAGCCGAGTCACATCTCGATGAACGCGGTCTACTACGACACTCCCGACCTCCGGCTCGCTCGCGAAGGCGTGACGCTGCGTCGTCGCTCGGGCGGGTCAGACGCCGGCTGGCACCTTAAGCTGCCCGTTCTTTCGCACACGGTTCCCGACGGCACCGGCGTCCGCGACGAGATCCAGCTGCCGGATTCTGCGGCGATCCCGGAAGAACTCACCAAGCTCGTGACGGTCTGGGCGCGTACGGCAACGCTCGGGCCGGTCGCGACGCTGGCGAGCGAACGGACCAAGCTCGTCCTGCGTGGCGAGGACGGTGCCGCCCTTGCCGAACTCGTCGACGACACCGTGTCGGTTGAGGGGGGCAGTCACAACCAGGCCCAGTTCCGTGAACTCGAGGTCGAAGACACCGGTGGTGGTGAGCCGATCGTCGCTGCCGTTGCCGCTGTGTTGCGCGAAGCCGGGGCTGTTGGTGGTGAGTTCGTGCCGAAGGTGGTGCGCGCACTCGGGCCGCAGGCGACGACGCCGGCCGACCCGCCGCCGCCGCTGCCGGTCGATGCTCGTGATCCGGTCAGCGATCTGGTCGCGGCGACGTTGCGTGGCTACACCCGCATTCTGATGGGCTACGACGTCGCGGTTCGACGCGGCCTCGACGACGCGGTGCACCAGATGCGCGTGGCAACCCGCCGCCTGCGCAGTGCGTTGCGCAGCTTCGAGACGCTCCTCGACAAGGAATGGGCCGACGGGCTCGCGAGTGAGTTGCACTGGCTCGCGGGAGTTCTCGGGACCGCGCGCGACAGCGAGGTGCTGCGTACGCGACTGCTGCTTTCGGTGCGTACGTTGCCGCAGGAAGCAAGGCCGGACGCCGTCGGCGCGAAGCTCGCCGATATCTGCGACAAGCAGTGCAAGCTCGCGTTCGATGAGGCGTTGGCCGCTCTCGCGAGTGACCGCTACATCGCACTCGTCGAGCGGCTCGTCGACGGTGCTACCTATCCGCGCACAACCGACGCTGCCCGCCGTCCATCGTCCGTCGTGTTGCCGCCGGAAATCAAGGCCAGCTGGGCCACGATGCGTCGTCGTGCGAATCCGGTGACGCGCCGGCGTCACGACACTGCTCCGGCCACCGAGTACCACCAGGTGCGTATCGCGGCGAAGCACGTGCGCTACCTGTGTGAGGCGTCCGCAATCGCCTTGGGACCGAAGGCGCGCAAGCTCGCCAGGCAGGCGGAGCGCGTGCAAGAAGTTCTTGGCGAACATCAGGACGCTGTAGTCGCGGCCGAGTTTCTCTCGGCGGTCGCCTCGCTTCCCCGTATCGGCTCGCTGGGCTTCGGTCTCGGTTTGTTGTTCGCCCGCGAAGAAGCCCGAGCCGCGGCGGCAAGGGTTGAGTTCGGCGAGATATGGCCGGACGTCGTGCGGGCCAAGCGGCGTCGTTGGCTTGCCAGTTGATCGGCCTCTCTCACTGATGGCCGACCCGACGTTCGTCGAGGCTGCTGGTGGTGTGCTCTGGCGTCGAGCCGCTGGTGGTCTTGGCGTTGAGGTCGCACTCGTGCACCGGCCGAAGTACGACGACTGGTCAGTACCCAAAGGCAAGTTGCTCGTCGATGAACATCCACTCGTCGGTGCTCTGCGTGAAGTCGTCGAGGAGACCGGCTACACCGGCCGACCTGGTCGCCTTCTCGGTGAAAGCCGCTACCTGAAGGACGGTTCGCCGAAGCGGGTGCGCTATTGGTCGATCGAGGCGACCGAAGGCGAGTTCGTCACCAACGCCGAGGTCGATCAGGTGATGTGGTTGCCGCCCCGCGAAGCGGCTGTGCATCTCATTCCTGACCGTGACCAGCGCATTGTCTTGGAGTTCGCCCGAGACATTCGGGTCACGACCGCGTGCGTCGTGGTGCGGCACGGCAGCGCGGGTGAACGCTCGTCGTTCGACGGTGACGATCGCGAACGGCCGCTTGATGATCTCGGCCACCGGCAGGCGCTGGCGCTGATCCCGGTGCTCGCGGCGCTGCGGGTCGAGCGGGTGCTGTCGGCCGACGTGTTGCGCTGCCTCGACACCGTCGGGCCCTACGCCGCGCAGCGCCGGCTGTCGGTGCAAAGCGAACCCCTGCTATCTGAATCTGGCTATGCCGGCGCCCCTGACGCAGCAGCGGACCGGCTCGTGGCTTTGCTGGCAGCCGACGCGGCACCGACCACCGTGTGCAGTCAGGGTCGGGTAATTCCGCCGCTGTTGCAACGCGTGTGTACGGAGTTGAAGGCCCCGACTCCGTGGGATGGCTCAGTTCCCAAGGGCGGCTTCGTCGTGCTCAATATGGCCGCCAACGCGGATACGAACACGATCGTGTCGGTCGACAAGTACCGTCCCATCGCCTGACCGCTGTTGGGCGCTGGCCGTAGAGCCAATTCCTTCCTTGGACTGCTTCGCTTTACGTCCTTCGGAAGGCATTGGCCCTCCGGCCACCGCTTGCGTTAGTACTGGCGGATTGCCGAGGTCGGGGCCATCACGATGATCGGCGCGCGTGCGGGGTCGAGCCAGCGCAGCACCTTCAGCAGGTTCGGCTGTGCGATCGACACGCAGCCCGCCGTCCCGTCTGCGCTTGAGCCTCGGCCGTTGCCCACGTGCAGGAAGATCGCACTTCCCTTACCTGGCACTACGGGGTTGGTGTTGTAGGCGATGTCGACGGCGTATGCGTAAGCCGTGCTGTAGGTCGCGCTGGCAAGATGTTCCCCGGTCAACGCGGCGTTCTCTTGCCACGTGTTGTAGTACGTCGACGAGGAGTCATCGACCCAGACCGACTGCGAATCTGCCTCCCGGTAAGGGAACTTGACGCCGGGGGACGCTTTTTGACCGAACATCGTGCCGAAGCCGTACTTGCCGGCGGGGGTCCTCAGGTCTCCCTCGTGCTTGTCGGCGGAGAAGCCGTCGCGTCCAATATTTGCTGCCATTGCAGGGAAAACTGCACGCCAGACGCCAGCGTCTTTCTCGAACGTTTGTAGCGTTGCGACGTCGGTTGACCAGCTAGCGGACGTCACGATGACTACCTGCTGTGCATTGCCGACATCTTTGAGCTGTTGAACAAGCAACGGCGCAGGTGCGGCCGGCGTGGGGGTCGCAGTGGGTGCGGCCTTCGTCGGGGTTGGCTTCGGGGTTGGCTTCGGGGTGGGTTTCGGGGTGGGAGTTGCCGACGCGGTTGGCGTCGGTGTCGGGCTTGGCGTCGGTGTTGTGGCGACGACGAGCGGTGATGGGACGGACGCCGGCGAGCTGGCGACGTCCGTACTTGCTACGGCGCTGTCCGCCGGGCTGGCGGGGCTCGCGATCGCGGAACCGAGATCCGCGGCACTCGTGGTCGCTGCTGGTGAACCGACCGGGGACGTTGCTCCCGCGGAGGACGGGTGACTGCTCGTGCACGCCGCCAGCGCAGCGACGCAAAGCACCGCGACCACCCAGCGGGCGGGCGTCGGGCTGGTCGTCCGATCGCGGCTGGCCATGGACGCAAGGCTAACCCGGCCGCGACCCGCGCCGTTCCGCCGTCCGCGCCAGCCAATCGCCGTCGCGCCCGTGCCCCGGCCGCCGAGTGTTGGTGCTTAACGGCCGTTCTTACGACCGCTGAGGACCAGAGGTCCTGCGCAAACCTAGGCCTCGGCGACTTGGGGGATGGCGTCCTCATGCTGGGCCGATTCGCGGCGCGCTCGGTTGCGTGAGGTGGCCAGGAAGCAGCCGAGCAAGATCAGCGGGAAGCCGATCGCGATGCCGACCGTGAACGGCTCGTTCAGCAGCAGGACGCCGAGCAGCAGCGCGATGGCCGGGTTCACGTACGTGATCACCGTGGCTCTCGCGGGGCCGACTTCGGCGATGAGCGCGAAGAACACCATGAACGCGAGCGCCGTGCAGATGAGTGCGAGACCAAGGATCGAGCCGAGCACCTTCGCGTCCATGTGCTTGGGCCACTGAGTGGCGGCGACCGGCGCGTACCCGATGGCCGTCAAGCCGAGGGAGGCAGCGACGACGCCGAGCGTCGGCAGGTCTTGCAGTTTGCGAGAGATCAGCATCGGGCCTGTCGCGTACCCGATCGCGGTGAACGCGATCGCGACCACAGCCCACATATCGCCGCCGCTGACATCGACGCCGACGAGAACGGCCACTCCGCCAAGGCCCACCAGCAAGCCAACGATCCGCCGGGCGTCGGGACGGTCATCGTGGCCGCCACCGACGCCGCCGACGACGAATGCGGCGATCGCACCGATCAATGGCACGGAGGCGACCAAGAGCCCAGCCAGCGAGCTAGAGAGGCGCTGCTCTGCGCTCGACAACAGAAACCACGGACCGGCGATCTCGATCACCGTGTACAGCAGCAGGATTCGCCACTTCGCCAGCAGCGGTCGCAGCATGCCGCGTTTGGCGGCGAGCGGGACGAGCAAGATCGCGGCGATGCCGGTGCGGGCGAACACCAGAGTGCCCGGCGTGAGATCGCGCAGTGAGACCTTGATGAGCAGATAGGGGATGCCCCAGATCACCGCCATGGCGGTGAACAGCAGCCAGCCGCGCTTCGACATGCCGCTCCCTCGTCGCCTGCAGAACTCCCGCAGGGCTCAACCCTCTCACGTATCAGCGACAGTATTCTCGCGGGTTTCGAGGGTGGCGTCTCGCGGGTTTCGGCTGCGGCGTAAGGAGAATCCGTGTTTGTGAAGGTGCTGCTGAATGCCACCGTTCAGCAATAACAGCGCGCGAGCGTCAGTAAGGACAGTGCCGGCAGCCGCACCCGCAGCAAGCGCCGTTGCGGGTCAGGTAGTCCGCGGTCAGGACGAAAAGACCGGTGGTCGGGTCGAGGTAGCCGTCCTCGTCGTCCGCCATCGCTTTGGCATGGACGGCGGCAATGCGCGGGTCATCAGCGTCGTCGGTCACACCGCCGATGCTAGGCGACTACGTGACGCGCAGAACCTCTTCGTAGGTGGTCTCGCCGCGCTTAGCTTTCGCAATGCCGGACTCACGCATCGTGACCATCGCCATCGCCACGGCGACCTTATTGACTGCGCTCTCGGTCGGGGTGGTCAGGAGCACATCGCGCACGTCTGCGGTCACCGGCAGCACCTCGAAGATGCCCACCCGCCCGCGGTAGCCGGAGTCGTTGCACTCCATGCACCCCGCGCCGCGCATCGGCTTGGCGCCGCGCAGATCGGCAGCCGTGAGCCGCAGCCGGCTGAGCAAGTCGGCCGAGGGCTTGTAGGGCTCTGCACACGCTGCACACGGCCGGCGTACCAATCGTTGGCCTACGACGAGTGCGAGTGACGACGCGACGAGGTAGGGCTCGACGCCCATTTCGACGAGGCGTGTCACGGCCGCGCAGGCGTTGTTGGTGTGCAGCGTCGACAGCACGAGGTGTCCGGTGAGTGAGGCCTCAAGGGCAAGCAGTGCAGTTTCGCCGTCCCGGACCTCTCCGACCAAGATGACGTCGGGGTCCTGACGCAACATCGAGCGCAACCCACGAGCGAACGTCATGCCGGCTCGTTCGTTGATCTGCACCTGAGTGATGCCGGGCAACTGGATCTCGACCGGATCCTCGAGCGTGATGACGTTCTTCTCGCGTGTCGCGACTTCGGCGAGCAACGAGTACAGCGTGTTCGTCTTGCCAGATCCGGTCGGGCCGGTGATCAGCACCAGACCTTGCGCCGCTGTCGCAGCTGACACGAGCGCTTGGAGCTGAGCGGGCTCCATGCCGAGCCGGTCGAGAGGCGTGATGCGGTCGGCATCGGGCAGCAGTCGGATGACGACCTTTTCGCCGTTGACCGAGGGCAACGTGCTCACGCGTGCGTCGACGGCGACACCGTTCGCGGTGATCTTCATCCGGCCGTCTTGCGGCAGGCGGCGTTGCGCGATGTCCATGCCCGCAACGATTTTCAAACGGCTGACAAGAGCCGGCGCGGAGCTCTTCGGCATCCGGGTGACGTCGCGCAGCACACCGTCGATGCGGTGCCGAATCCAAATCCCGTCGGCCTGCTGCTCGACGTGGATGTCACTGGCGCCAACTCGCACGGCGTCGGCGAGGAGCTGGTTGACGAGCTTGACGGTCGGCGCCTGGTCGGCCACCTGAACGAGCACCGCTTCGTCGGTGATGTCGTCGATCTCGTCGTCATCGATTGCGTTCGACATCGAGATCGGGTCTTCGCCCATCGACCAGACGCGCGCGATCTGCTCCTGGATCATCGTTGCTGTCGCAACGACGAGCGTGAGCGTCTGCGCGCCGGTGTATGCCCGTACATCGTCGAGGGCGACCACGTTGGTCGGGTCGGCCGTCGCGATCCGCAATCCGTCGGTGGTGCGCCCGAGTACGAGCACCTGGTCGCGCTCCGCCACAGGGCGCGGCAACAGCCTGGCCACGTCTAGGGAGATGGCGAGATCTGCTTGCTCGAGCAGGTCGAGCGACAGTAGCTCGGCAAGCGCCTCGGCCACTTGACGCTCAGTGACGAACCCGAGATCGACGACCAGCTTGCCGAGTCGCTTGCGTTGCTTGCCGACGAGCGTCTGCTGGGTCGCCAGCGCCGCCGTGAGCTGCTCAGGGGTGACGAGGCCGCGTTCGACCAGGACGTCGCCGAGCCGCCGGCGCTGGTGCACACTCGGGGCATCGTGGGTGGGCGGCGCATCGTGGACTGGCAAGGACCCGTGTGCTGGCAAGGACCCATGCGCCGGCGGTGCGTCGTGCGAGGTCAGGATTGTTCCGGAATTCACACCGACCCTTTCGGCCGGTGGCGACGGCAACTGAGGGTTCCGGAATGTCCTAGTTAGATCAGGGCGTTGGATTGGTCCAGGACCCGTCCTGACCTGGGCTTTTGGGGGCCGGACGACGAGGGCTGGGAGGCCAGATGAGCGTGATCGCCGTGACCGGCTCGACTGGGGCGGTCGGTGGTGCCGTCGCCCGGGGTCTAGCGGCAGCCGGGCTGCCGATTCGGCTCGTCGTGCGCGACCCCTCAAGAGCGCCGCAGTTGCCGGGCGCTGAGGTCGCCACCGCAACGTATGGGGATGCGGCGATGGAAGCCGCACTGGTCGGCGTCCAGACGCTGTTTCTTGTCTCTGCCACTGAAGATGCCAATCGCGTCGCGCTGCACACAGCGACCGTTGATGCGGCGGTGGCGGCAGGCGTCGAGCGGATCGTGTACCTGTCGTTCTACGACGCGGGCCCAGACTCCACCTTCACCTTCGCGCGCGACCACTGGCACACCGAGCAGCACATTCGCGGCAGTGGGGTCAGCTTCGTGTTTCTGCGCGACAACCTCTACCTCGACGTCTTGCCGTACATGATCAGCGCGGAGGGCGTCGTCGCCGGGCCGGGAGGGAACGGTCGGTTCGCTGGCGTGGCGCGCGACGACGTGGCCGATGTCGCCGTCACCGTGCTGCTCGATCCGTCAGCGCACGACGGGCGGACGTACGATCTGACCGGCCCGCAGTCGATCAGCCTTGCCGACGTGGTCGAGGCAGTCTCGGCGGCGTCAGGTCGCCCGCTCCGCTATCACGAAGAGACCATCGACGAGGCGTATGCATCGCGCGCGCACTACGGTGCGCCGCGCTTCGAGGTCGACGGCTGGGTTTCGACCTACGTCGCGATCGCGAAGGGCGGGCTCGAGCGGGTGACCGAGGACGTGCCTCGACTCACCGGGCATCCGGCCACTAGCTTCGAGGATTTCCTGCGCGTGCATCCAGAGTCATACGCGCACCTGCTGCGGCCCCACTCCTCCGCCGACTGAAGAAATTACGTCGGGTTCCGCGACCGAATTCCTTCACTCGGCAGGCACGCCCCGCCGTGACCGGCGAGTCAGTTGCGGAGCGGCGACTTCAGGTAGCCGAGGGTGGTGACGTGGCCGTCGGCCGCGAATCCCCAGTTCAGCAAAGACGTGACCTCGGGCCAGAAGTTCGGGACGTCGCGCATGACCGCGACGATGATCGTGTGGCCGTTACGACTCGCTGCTCCGACGTAACTCGCGTTCGCCGCGATTGTGTAACCGTTCTTGCCGCCCAGCATGCCGGGATAGCTGTTGAGCAACCGGTCATGCGTGTAGATCGTGTACGACTTGCCCTGCGCCAGCGGGAAGGACGCGCTGCGCAGGGCGATGTAGTAACGGAAGCGCGAGCTCGCAAGCCCATCGCGGAACATCATCGCGAGGTCATAGGCGGACGACGTTTGGCCGGGCGCGTCGAGCCCGTTCGTCGTGTGGGCGACGGTGTCGTGCGCTTGTAGGTGCGTCGCCATCGCGTTCATTTCAGAGATTGCCCTCGGCAGGCCGCCCAGCCCTGCGCCGATCGTCATGGCCGCGTCGTTGCCCGACATGACCATCATCGCCGTGAAGAGCTGCTTCGCAGTGTAGGTCTGCCCGGGGTTGATGCCGACCTTGGTGCCGTCGACGCCGGCGGCTGCGTAGGTGCCCTTGACTGTGTCGGATCCGGCGAGATGCGGAAGTGCAGTGAGTGCTGTCAGCACCTTGAGCGTGCTCGCGGGCGCGAGCCGACCGTGCATGTCGCGAGCGGCAAGGATTCGCCCAGTTGTCGCGTCAGCAACGACGTATGCAGTGGCGGTCGACCGCGGGAGTGGCGGCACGTAGGTGGCGGCCTGCGCAGAGAGCTGCGGAACCAACACGCCGACGCTAACGACCAGAGAGGTCGCCGCGAGCAAGGATGCGCGTGCCATGACACGCCGGGGAAGTGAACGCATGACCTGAAAGACGCTAATCGCTGCTTGGTTAAATGTCCGGCAAGACGGCTGCGTCGGCGTGGTGTCCGGCGCCTGCGGCGTCATGTCACAGCTACGGGACGGCGGGTGCGTGCGTCGGGTCGCCATGTGAACGTCAGCAGGTAGCTGAGCGTGGCCACGCCGATGATCGCGAAGCTCGGCGGCGTGCGAGGTACCAGGTAGCTGATCAGCAAACCCGCCCATGTCGAGAAGACGGCGATCGCGGCAGCCAATGCCAGGCCGACGAACGGGCGCGTCGTCAGGCGATGAGCGGCGCCCGCCGGCGCAGACACGAGGCCGAGCAAAAGCAGCGCGCCTACTGCCTGCGCGGCCTCGGCACAGGTGACGCCAACGACGATCAAGAATCCGGCGCCTAGCAGTCGCACGGGCACCCCACGCGCGACAGCGACAGCTTCATCGATGCTGGCGAACAGTAGCGGACGCGCCATGAGTGCCATAGCGATGCAGACGCCAACGCAGATGAAGACCGACACAACTGCCTGAGTAGCCGAGATTCCGAAGATCGAACCGAACAGATAGGTGGCGCCCGCGCGTCCATTTCCACTGCTGTGATGCTCGGTGTACAGGCGTTGGAACAACGCGCCGAGGCCAAGCACCCACGCGAAGGTCGAGCCGATCACGACGTCGTCGGCTCGCGCGCGCCGTCCGAGAACGGCGAACCCGCCGGCGACTGCAACTGTCGCGGTGAACAGTCCCAACAACGGATTGAACGCGAACGCAAGACCACTCATCGCACCGGTATACGTGACGTGACCGAGTGCATCGGTCGTGAAGACCTGCGAGCGCAACACCAAGAAGTAGCCGATGAGACCGGCTGCGATCGCAATCGCTGTTCCGGCCAGCGCCGCGTGCTGCATGTACGGCGCCATCAGGCCCTCGCCCGCACGCGATGCACCGCGATGAACGCGACGAACGCGAACGTCGTGATGCAGAAACCACTGGGGTACGACGTGTAGTAGGCCATCGTCAAGCCCGCCCATGTCGCGACGACACCGATCAGCACGGCGAGCATGATCCCAGCGACAGGCCGCGCGGTCACCCGCTGCGCGACTGCGGCCGGCATCACCAGCAATGCGAACACCAGCAACGCCCCGGTGATTTGGCTAGCCTCCGCCGCAGCGGCACCGAGCACGAGCAAGAACACCACACCCAAAAGGCGGACGCCGACACCGCGCGCGTCAGCGACATCGGAATCGATTGACGCGAAGAACAGCCGGCGGCCGATGACTGCAAGCACCGCTAGCACGATCACGGCGACTGCCGCGAGCGTCACCACCTGGTCATCGGTGATGCCGAACGTGAAGCCGAACAACTGATTGTTGAGTCCACTCAGCAAGCCGTTGTACAACGTGGCGAATAGATATCCCGACGCCAGCACGAATGCCTGAACGGTGCCGACGACGGCCGACTCCGCACTGAAGCCGCGGCCGCGAGAAGGCCGCGAGGCGATCGCGATCACGAGCGCCGCGGCAAGGCAGAACGCAAAGTAACCAACAGTCGCACTGATACCGATCAACGTTGCCGCGGCCGCGCCCGGAAAGGCCGCGACCGACAACGTGTGACCCGCGAACGTCTGCTTGCGCAGCACCATGTACCAACCGACGATCGCACCAAGGATCGCGACGATCGTGCCGGCGCGAAACGCGTTGACCATGAACGGGTACCCGAACATGTCTCTGACGTTGCCAGGCAGATTCCACGACCACGACGCGTTGCCATTGGAGACCGCGACGACGGATGCGACGAGGGTCATCAGTGCGGCTGTCCGGTGTGCCGATCGGCGTGATGCGCCGGCGCCTCCGGTTGCCCGACGACTACGAGCCGACCATCGGACGTGCGCAACACCTCGATGGGTGTCTTGTATAGCGCTGACAATGTCGGCGACGTGATGACCTCGGCAGGCGTTCCGCATACCGCGCCACCGTCGGCGAGGTAGATCACCTGATCGAGATAGGGCAGGATCGGATTCACGTCGTGCGCGACCATCAGCACGGTCACGCCACTGTCGACGCACACCCGGCGAATGAGCTCTGCGATTGCGCTCTGGTTCGGCAGGTCGAGGCTATCGAGTGGCTCATCGAGGATGAGCAGCCGCGGGTCGCGCACGAGCGCTTGCGCAATCAGCAGTCGCTGTTGCTCACCGCCGGAGAGTTCGCCGATCGGGCGCATCGCGTACGACGATGCGTCGACTCGCTCGATGACGTCGCGCACCCGGCGTCCGGCTTCACGGTTCTTCGCACTCCACGGCCAAGGCAAACCGAAACGGTCGCCGTCGAGCCCAAGGCGGACGACATCGATGCCACGCACCCGCAGCGACGAGTCGAAGCTGCGTCGCTGAGGGAGGTAGCCGATGTCGCGGTTGGCGACGCCCGCAGGCTCCCCGAGGACGTAGGCCTCGCCGTCGGCTAGCGGGATGACGCCGAGCGCGGCTTTGATCAGGGTCGATTTCCCGACGCCATTCGGGCCGAGGATCGCGACGAACTGGCCTGCCGGAACGTCGACGTTGACGTCATGCCAGAGCAGCCGGTCGCCCACGCGCACGGCTGCGTCTCGCAGTGACACTGCAGAAGACGGGTGCACGGCGGGCGTCACGGGCTCTGTCCCTTCGCGGTCTTGAGGGCCGCCTGCAGTGCGACCAGTTGAGCGACTTGCCAATCCTGGAACGTCGCCGATGCAGGCGACAGTGTTTCGGTAATCGTGGTCACCGGAATCCCTGCCGCTTTCGCCTCGTCAACTTGCGCCTGGACGTCGGGGGTCGCGTTCTGCGAGTTGTAGACGTAGACCTTGATGGCGTGCGTCTTGATCTGATTGTCGATCGTGGTTTTGTCGGCCGACGTCGGATCGGTGCCCTCGCTGATCGCGCGGAGAAAGGTCGCCGGCGTCAGCAGGTTCAGACCAAGCGCCGGGGCAATCATCGCGAAGATGCTCTCCGACGCTCCGACGGGAGTACCTGCGTAGGTCGTCTTGATCTGGTTGATGACGCTGCTGTACTTCGCGAGCCCGGTCGTGTCGTAGCTCTCTTGCTGGGCAGCAAAATACGTCGCATCGGCCGGGTCGGCTGCCTTGTACGCGGCGGTGATCGCGGCGATCACGGTGTGCACGTCAGTGGGGTTGTACCAGCGGTGCGGATTGCCACCGTCCGCTACTCCGACGAGGGTGCCGACGTTGATGACGTGCTGGCCGGTGACGTGGTCGGCTGCGACGAGCTTGCTCACCCAGGGGTCATAGCCGATGCCGTTCTCGATGACGACGGCGGCACCTGCGAGCGAGCGCGCATCGCCGGCGCTCGGGTCGTAGTCGTGTGGGTCGGTGTCGGGGTTTGTGATGATGCTTTGCGCGTCGACCTTGCTACCGCCGAGCTGGGTCGCGATCGAGCCCCAGAAATTCTCGGCCGCGACGACGTGCAGCGGGATGGGTTCGCTATCGGTTCGGTGCACCGTTGTTGCGCAGCCGCTGGCGACGATGAGAGCGAGGGCTGCCCACAAACGTGACGTTTGCCGTCCTCCTGGGGCAGTAAACGTCCACGATTTGGCGTGGCTGTCTGCTGTCCGGCCCGCTGCGTTCGAGCGGCGGCACATCGCCGTCCGGCTGAAGAACTGCACAGTGTCCACCCCCGTCGCCGCGCGGTCCGCTTATCCGGAACCGTTGCAGATACACTATCGGGAATGGTTACCGTTTCCAAGTGGGAATCGTCGCCGTGCGGCCGTCAGCTAGATTTGGTGCTGCCATGACGACGACGAGTAGCGGCCGATCGACCCGCCAGAAGCGTGCGCTCGCCGTGGTTATTGACGATGCGCAGGAGTTTCGTAGTGCGCAGGAACTGCACGAGGCGCTCCGCGGGCGCGGCGAGCATGTCGGTTTGACGACCGTTTACAACCAGCTGCGGGTGCTCGCCGACGCCGGTCTCGTCGACACGATGCGGTCGCCCGAAGGCGAGATCCTCTACCGCCGATGTGGGAGTGCCGGCCACCACCACCACCTGTTGTGCAGGGTATGCGGCCGGACCGTCGAGGTCGCGGGTACTGCGGTCGAGCGCTGGGCCGAGAAGGTCGCCGCCGAAGCCGGCTTCGTCGACGTTTCCCACACGATCGAAGTCGTGGGTACCTGCTCGGCCTGCGCTCTGCTTGTTTAACCGTTGTCGCTGGTTTAGCCGTTGTCGCTGGTCTAGCCGTTGTCGTTCTGAGCACGTGCCGAGTCGCCGGCGCTCAAGTCCTTGTCTGCCGCAGATGATCCGGCGTCGATGCCGGCAAGGTCCTTGGTAATCGCGGCGAGGGTGCTGGCGTTGGCAGCCGCCGCCGCTTGATTGGCCGGTGGGGCAGTGGTTGGGGTCGGAGCTGCTGCAGCCGCCGTGGTCGTGCCGGCCACCGGAGTCACAGGTGCAGCTGTCGTCGCGGCCGCCGCTGTCGCCGTCCCGGCTGAAGCAGGCGACGAGACCGGAGCCGCCGAGGAGACCGGGGCTGCGCTTGGCGTCGTGTTCTGCGCTGCGGGGGTGACGCTGTCGTGGTGTCCCGCACACCCGGTGGCCAGCGTCACGACAAGCGTGACGCCGGCAACGAGCGTGAGGGAGGGCCTAATCAATTCAGCGCCTTCATGACATTGGAGACGTCGCTGCGAGCGGTCTTGATGTCGTCGCGCGAGATGCCGAGCGACGCGCGGGCAGGTGCGAGCAGCGCGTGGTTGGCGTCGTACTGAGCCGGGGTGTCGGCGAGCACGGTCGCGGAAAGGCCGTTCGTTTCGTTGCCGATGGCGGTGATCTGCGTGGCGAGATCGGCCATCCAGGCCTGCACTTGCGGAGTGTTCTTGCCCGAGTCAACGCCGGTCAGCAACGCCGCGAGCTTGGTCTGCGCGTCAGTGAGCTTCGGCAGGACCGTGACGGTCATGTCGTCGGCCGCTGCGGCGAAACGCACCTGCGGCAGCGCGAGTGCGTACACCCGGTAACTCGTGAAGATCGTCGCGTAGTCGGACGCCGCCTGCTTGGCCGTGGTGTCGCCGGCGATCGTCACACCAAGCGCGGTCAGACCGGTGACGTCACCGTTGAGGGTGGCGAGCAGCGTGGTCTTGTCTGCGGGCGTGATCACTGAGTTGTTGTTGACGTCGTTGATGGAGACGCTCAAGGACGCGAGGCGCTTGGTGATCGCGGCGGCAGCTGCTGCCTGGATGCTTGCGAGGCTCTTGCCGTGCGGCGCGGCGGTCGGTGTGGCTGTCGGGCTGGCGCTCGAGACAGCGGGCGAGCCCGTGTCGGCGAGGGCGGTACCCGTCAGGCCGATCAGGACAACGGCGGCGGTGCCGAGGCCCGCGGTCGCCTTGGTGATGCGGTTCATGGTGTGCTCCTTGGACTGGAAGTGCGGCCCGAGGATCGGGCAGCCGTTTTGTGTCACCTCCTTTGTCGGTCCTGCACGTCAGCTGAAGGGTCGGCACCATGTTCGGAACATGTAAGTGCGGTGCGCCTGCGGGCCAGGTTCCTTCCTTGGCCACGGAGTGCTGAAGTCCAGCGCTCGCTCTTGCGTGCGCTGGACTTCAATGCTTCCGAGCTACCAGCTAGAAGGCGCTCATGATGTGGGTGAACTGCCACGGCTTCTGCGCGATGCCGGAGCAGGTGTCGCCACCCGCAGTCCCGAGCATGCACGCCGCCGACGGGTCAGGGTCGGCCGTCTTGTCGCGGTTCAGCGCCCAGAACGACAGCTCGGCGATGTGGTGATTCTTCGCCCAGGCGGTCACGGTCTTCGCGTCGGCCAGCGTCAGGATCTCCGGCGGTCCGGTTTCGCCGCCCGAGCCGTAGTCGTCGTAGCCGATCATTTCGGTGACGCCGACCATCTGCCACAGCCGTGCGTTGGAGCACGTCGGGTACAGCGTGTGCAGGAACGCAACGAGCGCGGAAGCCGCGGTCATCGTGTCCTTCGCCATCTCGTGCGAGGCGTTGTCGTAGTAGTCGAAGGTCATGATGTTGACGACGTCGATGCGTGCGTGGTTCTGCACCGCGTTGCTCAGGATGTGCTCGACGTCGCTCTCGATGCCGCTCGAATCAGTTGGCACGGTGTAGACGAACTGCACGGTGCGGTGATGCGCGGCTGCCCACGTCTCGACCTTGGCGATCGCCTTGTTGCGGCGATCGATGCCAGGCAGGTTGCTCAGCGAGTTGTCCTCGACGTCCATATCGAGACGCGTCACGTTGTACGTCGTGACGACGTTCTCGTATGCCGCGGCGATCTTGTCGACACTCGTGCAGCTATCGGCTAACTCCCGCGCCTCGTCGTCCGCGCTAAAACCACCAAACGAGGGGACGACGTCACCGCCGCGCGCCCGGATCTTGGCGATGTCCGGGCCATAGGTCGACCACGCGACCGGTTCGGTCGACTCGTTGTTCCACAGCGGCGTGCACGAGCCGCCGCCGGCCGTCTCGAGGAAGGCCATGGTGAGGTACTTCGCGCCCGAGGCTTTCGAGAGCGCGGCCGGGCTGACGCCGTCCTGGTACGACTGGAAGTAGGGCGCGAACACGTGCGCAGGCAGCGTCCTGCCGGTGCCTTCATGCGCCGAAGCGACGCCCGACAGACTGCCGGTCACGAAGGCGCTGCCAGCGGTTAGCAAGGCCGCAGCAGTGGCGACCAGTCTCGAGATTCGCATCGCAACCCCCGGGCGCGGATGTGGCCGTTAGGCCACATAGTTAGGAACCTTTACAACGCGCCGAACGTAACTTCATGACCGCTCAGGTGTCAAGGGTCTAGACCCTTTCAAGCGTGTAGGGGTCAGCCTCTATAGGGGCGGAAGAAGTCGCGCAGCTCTTGCGCGTAGAGCTCAGGCTCCTCGAACGGCGCGAAGTGGCCGCCGCGGGCGGGTTCAGTGACGTAGACGGCGTTCGTCACGCGTTCGAGCCA
Source organism: Acidothermaceae bacterium (assembly GCA_036510735.1). Lineage (GTDB taxonomy): Bacteria > Actinomycetota > Actinomycetes > Acidothermales > Acidothermaceae > PALSA-607. The sequence continues at coordinate 46,788 of DATCDK010000265.1, forward strand.
GGCCCGAGGTGGCCGCACGACGTCGCCGCGAAAGATCGAGAAGCCGGACGGGACGTCGACCCGGCGGGCGAGTTGTGCGGGCGGGATCGCGGAGTTCGCGTTGTACATCCGCATCGACGAGCCGATGGTTTCGGTCAGCCAGTAGATCGTCACGTTCGTGAGGATCTCGTCCTTCGTAAAGCTCCGCTCGATGTCACCGTCGCAGCCGCTCCACGATTGGAGTTTCTCGACGATCCAGGACGCCAGCCCGGCCGGCGAATCGTTGAGCCCGACCGCGGCGGTCTGCGGCTTCGTGCGGTGCATCGCGCCGTACGCGCCCTCGGTTGCTCCCCATGCCGCGACGCTTGCGAACCACTCGCGCTCTTCGGGCGTGAGGTCGGCTGGGTCACCGCTGAACAGCGGCAGGCCTGCGTCGGTGCGGTGGACGGCAACGACCCGATCGGGATAGTCGAGCGCGAGGTAACGACTGACGTGGCTACCGATGTCGCCGCCCGCCGCGCCGAGTGTCTCGTAGCCGAGCGCGGTCATGAGTTCGGCCCACAATCCAGCGACCGCGATCGAATCGATGGGCGGCCCAACGGGCGCGTCGGAGTACCCATAGCCCGGCACGTCGGGCACGACCACGTCAAAGGCGTCGGCGGGGTCGGCACCATGAGCGCCCGGATCGGTAAGTAGCGGGACGACCTTCGAGTAGCGCCAGAACGAGTCCGGCCAGCCGTGGGTCAGGATCAGTGGCATCGCGGGTTGTGCTGAGGCCCGGGCGTGCACGAAGTGGATGCCGAGGTCGCGCACCTTTGTGCGAAAGCGGGGTAGCCGGTTCAGGGCCGCTTCTTGCTTCGGCCAATCGAACTCGTCCGCCCAGTAAGTAACGAGCTCGCGGAGGTAGTCGATGTCGGTGCCGAGCGACCAGCCAGCGTCCTGCGGCGCATCTGGCCAGCGCGTCGCGCGAAGCCGCGTGCGCAGATCATCGAGTGCATCGGGATTGGTGTGCGCAGTGAACGGTTCGGGGCGGAGCGGGGCGTCCGACATGGTTTGCACATTACCGATGGCGACACGCATGGTCGCGCGAATAACTCGCTGCGATGTCAGGACAGCGCGCGGAACCTGACCGTCTCGGGAAGAGCACCCAGTTCGGCGACCATCTCGGGCGTGAAGGCCGACCCGATGTCGGTCACGACATAGCCGATCTCGCCGGTCGTAGCCAGCAGCTGCGCTTCGACGTTTGCGTCGTACGCAGCGAAGATGCCGTTGATCCTCGCCAGGACGCCGGGAACATTGCGGTGCACGAGAAGCATGCGATGCGTGCGCGGATTCTGGCGCAGCGTGATGCGCGGCATGTTCACGCTCATCGCTGTCGAGCCTTCGACCAAGAAGTCGCGAAGCTTGGTGGCGACGAACTGCCCGATGTCCTGCTGCGCCTCTTCGGTCGAGCCGGCGATGTGCGGCGTCAGGATCACGTTAGGCAGGCCTCTGACCTCGGACACGAACTCGTCGCCACGCCCACTCGGCTCGTCCGGGAACACGTCGATGGCTGCGCCTGCGATGTGACCCGATTCAATGTGCAGGCGCAGTGACGCGTAATCGACAACGAAGCCGCGCGAGAGATTCAGAAACAACGAGCCTGTCTTCATTGCGTCGAACTCATTGGCGCCGAATAGGTTCGCGTTGTCGTGGCGACCGTCGACATGCAAGGACACGACGTCCGCGTGTGCGAGCAACTCGTGCATCGACTCGCAGCGCCGCGCGTTCGACAGTGAAAGCCGATCGACGACGTCGTAGTAGATGACGTTCATGCCGAGGTTCTCCGCGAGCACCGAGAGCTGCGTGCCGATGTTGCCGTACCCGACGATGCCGAGCGTTCGGCCGCGGACCTCGTGCGCGCCCTCGGCGGACTTGTCCCAAACCCCTGCGTGCATCAACGTGTTCTTGTCGGTGAGGTGCCGAGTCAGCGCGATGATCTCGGCGAGTGCAAGTTCGACGACGCTACGAGTGTTGGAGAACGGAGCGTTGAACACGGCGATGCCGCGCCGCGCTGCTGACGCAAGATCGATCTGGTTCGTACCGATGCAGAACGCGCCGATCGCTTCAAGATCGGTCGCAGCTTCGAGAACGCGCGCGGTCACCTGCGTCTTCGAGCGAATGCCAAGCAGTTGGACGCCGGCCAGCGCGCCAATGAGTTCGTCTTCATCCAATGCGCGGGTGTTTGTTTCGACCGAGTAGCCGGCGTCGCGCAAGAGCGCGTCGGCATCGGGATGGATCTGCTCAAGCAACAGGACGCGGGTCGCAGCGGCGGACACGTATTCAGTATCTCGTGCCGGTCATTGGTCGATCTCGGCGAGCCCTACCATCGGGGCGTGACGGACGGTTTCGACGCGACGGCCTTTGATCTGTCGAGGGCAGAGGCGTTGGCGTTCGAGGCGGCGGCGCATTGGGGTCTCACGCTGGAAGCGCCGTTCGCGATGTCCAGCGTGTCGTACGTCGCGCCGGCCGGTCCCGTCGTCGTGAAGGTGCCGTGGGGCGGCGACGACGAGTCACTGCACGAAGCCGACGCGCTGCGGGTGTGGGA
>DATCDK010000266.1:0-8687 GCA_036510735.1 Acidothermaceae bacterium
GGTAGGAAAATCGCAGAGCGACATCGCGGGGCTCGACGCCGGGCTCTTCCTGGAGCCGCGACAGGAAGACGATCTCTTCCAGGCCGGCGCCGAATGTGAGCGGCGTCGTCGCACGCACGACGCTTGCGACCTTCGACATCGGAAACTCCACGGATGGCCAGGCATAGAGAAAGATCCGATTGTGATCGAGCCGCCGCGGTGTCCCTCGCTGTGACTGCGCGTGCCTGATCCCATCGAGGCAGGCGGCGACCAGCCGCTCGATCGCAGGGAACCCGATGATCTCGCCGGCGGCGTCGCGCAGCGGCGTCATGTCACGAACCTCCGCCAGCGCGATCAGGCGCTCGTCGTCCTTGTTCTCCTTCGCGACCACGTGGAACAGGTAGGTGTCCTCGGCCGACGGGAGCCGCACTCCGTCGAAATTCTTCAGCCTCCACAAGTCAAGTCGCTGCGCGATCAGCGGATGGAGTCCGCGGATGACTCGCTCCTCCGTCAGGCCGCCCGGCGAACGACGGAAGGTCAGGTGCTCAACGTCGCCGTCCTGCGTGCACACCGTCACGGTGACGCGGCGTCCGGCCCGCAAGGGTGAGGCCGCGAGGATCTCGTGTAGCTGCTCCCCCACCGCGTCAGTGTCGTGCGGACGACTCGGCCAGGAAAGGTAGAGGTCGATCACCACGTTCGCTGGCTGGGCGACACCTTCGGCGAGCACGGCGATCGCGGCCAGCGCCCGCGTCAGTTCGTCGATTCCGGCCATGAGTGACACGAGGAACAGTTGCTCACCGCTCAGCCAGTAATTGCCTGTGACGAAAGGCAACCCGTCGAGTCGAAACGACCGGACGTCCTCAAGTGTGCGCTCCCTGTAGTAGCGACGGGTAAGGACCTCGAGAGCAGGCTCGGGGCCAGAGGCTGGAGACCCGAACCGCTGGGTCAGTAAGTGGATCAGGGGCTGCGGGCTCGCGACTAGTGCTTCGATACGCGCGGCGTGATCGGGTGCCTCCGGGTGCTCGGACAACTCGGCAAGCAGCAGTTCGGCTTTGACGATCACCTCCGCCTTCGCCCGCACGAGCAAGGGCTGGTCGAAGTGGCGGAATCGCACTGCGCGAGCAAGGTCCCCTAAGGCTGGGTACCTGAGTTGGGCGGCTATCACGAGCCGGTCGAGTACCTCTCGCACACGCGACGGTTCGGCCGGCAACTCGCTCGCAGCAAGCCACCTATCAAGCAAAGCCGTGATGGCGGGAAGCTGGTCGGCGACGTGCTGCTGCGCCAGGAAGATGCGGTAAACAGCCTCCTGGACAAGCGGGCCCGGCTCGAGGTCGGTGACGCCGTAGTGCTGCAACGCGCGGGAAAGCCGCATCCTGAAGCTCTCGGGAAGCCCTTCCCGCCGCGTGTCGAGCGATCGCAGGAACGAATGGAAATACTCGCGCGGGCTGTGGACCTGCTCGTCGAGATCCTCCTCCGCGGTCGTGGGCCGGTTGCGCGAGAGCTCGCAAAGATCGGCGAACACGCCGAGTACGGTGAGCTCTCCCGCCATGATTTCCGCGTCGTGGACGGCGTGTTGCCGGCATGCCTCGCCATACTCGGCGAGCAGCCCGCGGACCCGCTCAACGCTGATGTCGTAGCCGGTGATCAGTGCCCGCAGGAGACCGAGGAGCGAAAGAACTGTCTCGCGCGCGCCGCCGATTCCGCCGCCACCGGCCGGTGGGAACGTCACTCGTGCGCTCTCGACCGCGTCGACCTCGAGGTCGGCTCGGTCCACCCGGACCAGGGCCGCGCCGGCGTCGACGTGCGAGTTGACGGTGACCAGGACGTCGCGAACCTTTCCCGCGTACGGCGACCGCACCGGCGTCTCCATCTTCATGCTCTCGAGCACCGCAACAATCCCGCCCACCTCGACCCGCTGCCCGACCTCGACATGGACGGCGACGACGACCGCGCTGGCCGGCGCTCGCAGCACGCCCGCCTCGTGCCTCGTGATGCTGTGGGAGGCGCCGTTTACTTCGACCACATGGGACGTCGACTCGTGCACCGCGACGACGTGGAAACGATCCGCTCCGACGGTCACCCTGCTCTCTAGCTGGCTCAGCCGGTCGACGTCGACGTCGATGGCGCGACCGTCAAGCACCACGTGGTACTCATCGGTGCCGACTCGGGCGACAGCCACGCGGTAGACCTGTCCACGGTAGGCGAGTTCGACCGTGCGGCCGACCTCCTGGCTGGCGCGCGCCCGTCCGCCTCTGGCCGACTCAAGAAACGCGTCACGTTCAATGGCGTGCATTTCGTCGGATGCGTGGATCGCGACGTCGGCCAGCGCTACGAAGGCAGCAGGGGTTGGCTCAGCAGTGACCGCCGGGCCAATCCGGTCGAGCCAGCCGATGTCCGCGATGCCCGTGACGACTTCCGGCCGGTCGAGCAGGTCGAGCAGGAAGGCCCGCGTCGTCGTCCCACCGCGAACGACGACGGTGGTCTCGCGCAACGCACACCGCATTCTGGCGAGCGCTTCAGGGCGGTCGCGCCCCCAAGCGATGATCTTCGCGATCATCGAGTCGTCGTCTGACGAGATCACCTCACCGACGGCGATGCCTGTGTCGATGCGCAGGCCCGGGCCCGACGGCAGTCGCAACAACTCGACGATGCCCGGTGCAGGCGCGAAGTCGTGGTCGGCGTCCTCGGCAGTGAGCCTCGCCTCCACCGCGTGACCGAATTCGGGTGTCGGGTCGCCGACCAGCCGACCGCCGGCCGCAATGTCGATCTGCAGCTTGACGAGGTCGAGCCCGGTCGTCGCCTCAGTGACCGGATGCTCGACCTGCAACGCGGTGTTGAAAGCGAAGAACGTGAAGACCTTGTCGGCCGGCTGGTACAGGAATTCAACGGTGCCAACGCCGACGTATCCTGCGGCCTTGGCCAGCGCGACGGCAGCGGCGCGCAGCTCACTGTCCTGATAGGGAGACAGCGCGGGCGAACTCGACTCCTCGACGAGCTTGCGGTCGCGCCGCCGCAACGAGCAGTCGCGCACCCCAGGCGCCCACACCGTGCCGTACTGGTCGGCGATGACCTGCACGTCGATGTGCCGCGCGCCCTCGACGAGCCGCTCGACCGATCCACCGCTCGGCGGCATAACGGGGATGCCGGCCTCCTCGGCCAACAGGTTGGCGAGGATCTCGTCGCTAAGACGTCGCAGGACGGCGCGCGGCGGGCCGATGAACGCCACGCCGAGCCCCGCACACAGTTCAGCGAATGCCGGATCCTGCGCGACAAATCCCCAGCCGACCCATGCCGCGTCGGCGCGACAGCTGCGCAGTGCGCGGCCGAGTTCGGCGTGGTCGAGATACGGGCTCGTCCGTCCCGCCCCTTGCAGTAGCACGGCCTCGTCGGCGTTGCGGACGAACATCGCGCGACGCTCGGATTCGGTGTGCAGCGCGATGACCTTGATGCCGTAGCCGTGTCCCTCGTTGAGCTCGCGCACGGCACGGATAAGTCGCATGGCAGGCTCACCCCGGTTGACCACCGCGATACGCCTGAACACCGGTACACCGCCCTCAGCACGACCCCTGCCCCTTTGCGGCGCCGATATGTCGAGTTGGCCCGACGCAGTGGGGACGAATGGACGCAGCACCCCTGAAAAGGCGCCAAAGGAAATGCTGCCGACAACGGGCGGCAAGTACCGCCTTAGACGGGCTCGGCGCCCAGAACCCCTGCGCCGAGGGCTGCGCCGATGATCGACGTTGCGTCGCTCAACGACCCCGGGAGCAGGTAGCCGTCGGCGTCCTCGATCCGCGCCAGGTGGTCGCGGATGCCCTCAGGCGTGAGGTCGGCCAAGACCGCGCCGACCGTCTCGGCGACGAAGATCCTCGCGACCCGACCACCTGCCACCGAGTACACGTGGCCGTTCACCAAACAGTCCTCGTGGGCCAGGTAGGCGACGAGAGGGCTCACCGCCTCCGGCGACACCGTGTCCGAAAGGTTTCCGAGCAGACCTGTCGTCATTCGTGTGGAGGCAATGGGAGCGATGGCGTTGACCTTGATCCCGTGGCTCTCGCCCTCGATCGCGAGCACGCGAGTGAGGCCAAGCAGCCCCGCCTTTGCGGCTCCGTAGTTGGCCTGGCCGAAGTTGCCGTACAGGCCAGACGCCGATGTGGTGTTCACGATCCGGCCGTACCCCTGAGCACGCATCAGCGTGAACGCAGGCTGGGCGACGTAGAAAGCACCCTTGAGGTGGACATCGATGACGGCGTCAAACATCTGCGGGTCCATCTTGTGGAAGGCCTTGTCGCGCAGGATTCCGGCGTTGTTCACGACGATGTCGATGCGGCCGAACGCCTCGAGCGCGGCGTCGACGATTGCCTGCCCGCCCGCGGCGGTCGCGACGCTGTCGTAGTTGGCCACGGCGTGGCCGCCCAACGCCTCGATCTCCTCGACGACGCGCCCTGCCGCGGTCGAGGAGGAGCCGCCGCCATCGAGGGAGCCGCCGAGGTCGTTAACGACGACCTTCGCGCCCCTGCGCGCCAGCTCCAAAGCATGGGCTCGACCGAGGCCGCCCCCGGCGCCGGAGACGATCGCGACCCGTCCGGCAAAGCCCATCTGCGTCATAGGGTGGCTCTCCTTCTGTTGTTCTTTTGCGCCGGCGCGACGGTCGTCGCGCCGGGCTCCGTGGTGAACGCCCGCAGCACACCGAGCATCGCCTTGCGTTGCGCGTCGGTGAGGCGTGGGTCGTGCCGGATCGCGTCCTCGGTTCGCGGCACAACCGCGCCGTCCGCAACCGGCTCGACCCCGGCGGCGCGCAACAGCAGCATCTCGGCGGACACGCTCAGGGCATTGGCCAAATCGGTCAGCACAGTGACCGAAGGCAGCGCCGTCCCGTGCTCGATCTGGCTGAGGTAAGGATTGGAGATGCGAGCCAACTCAGCGGCCTGGCGAAGCGTCAACCTGGCGAGCTCGCGCTGGCTCCGGACGAACGCTCCGAGGGCGAGATATGCCGGCGGGTCTGACGTCATACGTTCTGGCGACCCTTCATACGACGGCCCGTCGAGCTCCCGCAGTGCTAACTCAAATCTAGCACTTGCTTTGCGTCACTTACGGCCTTTCGCGCAGGAACTCCTCGACTGCGCGCGCCAAGAGCGGCGCCCGATCGGTGCGTTGCAGGTCGTGGCCGCCCGCGAGTGTGAAAAGGCGGGCACCCGGGATCCTGCGGACCAGCAGGCTGGCATTCTCCGGCGGCACGAGACGGTCGCCGGCGCCTTGGACGATCAGCGTCGGCTGCATGATCGCACCGAGGAACGGAATGCTCGACCAGGTGCCGACGGCGAAGAGCTGCCACAGCATTGCCAACGCGTTGGGAGCGGGCCAGCCGCTCGTCAGTTCTGCCGGCGCAAAGCCCTTCCGAAAATACGGCCCCGGTGTTCCGCCAACCCCGCACGAGGTGGCCACCAGCACGAGGCTGCGGACACGGTGCGGCACGGCGATCGCCAGCTGTTGGGCCACCAGACCGCCGTGCGAGTAGCCGAGGACGTCAGCACTCTCCAGACCCGCGGCGTCCAGTACCTGCATCGCCACCCGAGCGAGCGCGGGGATCGACAGTGGCACAGCGGGCGTCGGGCTGCGTCCGACGCCGGGCACGTCGAAGGTCACGATCCGGCGATCGGGAAGTGACGCGACCAACGGCGCCCAGCTCTCGTACGGGCGGGTCAGCCCGTTAAGAAGGAGCAGAGCCGGGCCGCTGCCCTGTGTGAGCGTCGCGACCTCGAGCCCGTCAGTGCGGAGCAGGCCGACCTGCGGGTCGGCCGCGCCCGCGACAGTGGTCACGGTCGAGCGCGCACGTAGCTTCCTGGCGCGTCCTCCAGCACGGGGTACCCGGCGCTACCTAACGTCTTGCGCGCGGCGACTTTCGGACCGCCACGCTCGGCGATCCAGCGCGCCCAGTCTTCCCACCAGGTCTCATCGCGCAGCTGCGCGCCTGCCTTCCAATCTTCTGGATCGGGTGGGAGATCGTCGTTGGTCCAGTGCTTGGCCTTCGGACTCGGCGGATTCACAATGCCGGCAATGTGGCCCGACGTGCTCAGCACGAACCGGTTGTGACCGCCGAGCAGCTGCGTGGTCTTGTAGCCGGAGATCCACGGCACAATGTGGTCGTCGACCGCGGAGAGCACGTAGGTATCGATCTCGACCTTGGCTGGGTCGAGCCGTTCGCCGCCGATTGCCAGCTCGCCCTCTGCGAATTCGTTATGCAGGAAGCACGAGCGGAGATACTCCGAGTGCATCTTGGCCGGCATCCGCGTGCCGTCGGCGTTCCACGCGAGCAAGTCGAACGACGGCGGCTTCTCACCCATCAGCCAGTTGTTCACCACGTATTGGAACACCAGGTCGTTTGCTCGAAGCAGGTCGAACGTGTGCGCCATCTCGGTCGACTCGAGGAAGCCCCGCTTAGCCATCTTCTTTTCCAGGCCGGCGATCGTGGCCTCGTCGGTAAAAGCACCGAGCTTGCCAGGGATGCTGAAATCCGTGTGGGTGTTGAGGAATGTCGCCGATCGGATCGAGCGATCGCCCACCATCGCGTTGTACGCGAGGCCGATCGCGGTGAGTGTGCCGCCAAGGCAGACCGACAGGGTGTTGATGTCCTCGGCGCCAGTGATCTCGCGGACCACTCGGACGGCGTCGAGCGGGCCCTGGCGCAGGTAGTCCTCGAAGCTGAGATCGCGCATCGAGGCGTCGGGGTTGCGGTAGCTGATCGCGAAGCACGTGTGCCCGTGCTGCACCGCCCACTCGATAAGGCTCTTTCCCGGCGCGAGATCCATGATGTAGTACTTGTTGATCCACGGCGGGCAGAACAACAGCGGCACCGAATGCACCCGCGGGGTCTGCGGCGAATACTGGATCAGCTCAATGAGGTCGCTGCGGTAGACCACCGAACCCGGGGTCGCGGCCATGTTCACGCCAACCTCGAAGCCGGAATTATCAACCTGCGACGGCCAACCGCCGTTGTAGCGCACGTCGTGGACGAGGTTTTGGACGCCGCGCGCGAGGCTCTTACCGCCGGTGTCGAAAGCTCTGCGCAGCGCCGCAGGATTGCCTGGCAGTGTGTTCGTCGGCGCAAGTGCGTCGACCATGATCTGCGCAGCCAGCCGCGCCTTGACTTCGGTCGTGCCTTTCAGGTGCGCGGCGTCGAGCAACTCCGACACCAGTTGACCGGCGAGCAAGTATTGCTGCTCCAGCCAGAAGTACACGGGGTTGTTGTCATACGCGGGGTCACGGAAGCGCTTGTCGCCCACCTCGGGCGAGACGGGGCCTGAAGCGTCGACGCCGAACGTGCGGGCGATCGTCGCCGCGGCGGCCGACGCCCACCCGACTGCCAACCTGGCGTTCGCGGCAGCCACACCTGCTGGGTTTCGCAGCAGCGCAGGGCCCGTCGCGGCCAACGATCGTAGGAACGACACGGGATCGGCCGCCCCCATCGGATCCTCGGCGACACCGAGCATCTCCAGCAGCGGACTCTCAGGGCGTTCGGTCGGGTCCGATTTGGACGTCGACATGGGTGCTCCTCGTTAGCGCCGAGGTCGACCCGCCGGATGTAGCTCGGGCCGGCAACGGCTGGGATCAGACGTCCGTAGCGTGAGCCTCAACGAAGCTGCGATAGACGTTGCGCAGCGCACGCTTTTGCGACTCGCTCAATCGATGATCGCACCGGATCGCCGACTCGGTGAGGTCATCGTCGACTTGCACGGTGGCGTCGATGAGCCCAACCTGCGTGAGTAGCGACTCGGCCGAGACGTTGAGCGCCTCGGCGATGGAGCGCAACACGCGCACCGAAGGCGCATGCTGCCCGCGCTCGAGTTGGCTCAGGTACGGATTGGACACCTCGGCGAGCGCAGAAAGCTGGCGCAGCGACAGATTTGCCATCTGTCGCTGCGCCCGAATGAACTCGCCGAGCATGCGCAGCTGATCACGTTGTGAGATCACGGATTCCTCCAGCGCCGATTAGCTGCGGGTGCGACCAACGCGCTCAAGCAGCCTTGGCCGGCGTGAACGCGACGGCGAGCTGAACGGCGAAGTCGCGCTGAGCGTTGAGAAGCTCGATCGCGAGGTCGAACGTGTAAGCGGTGATCGCCTCGACACCGGGCAACGATGCAACGCCGGGGATCTGCGGCAGTTCTGGAACCGGCAACGCGGACGCGGCCTTGGTCCACGCCTGAACGGCGTCGACGGTCAGCTTCTGACCCTGCTTGACGGTTGAAACCAACTGCTCGCGAACCTGCGCGGCGATCTCGGGAAGCTCAGACGAGGTGGTGGTCTTCGCATTGGTGGTAGCCATGGGGTGCTCCTTCTTGGTCTGACAGACCTTCTTGTTGTTGCGATCTGCCGTACCTGCTTAGGATACAACTCATCTGCTAGATATGTCAAGCAACCACAGGGACAGCTGGACCTAGCGGACGAGTCATGGTCGTCAGACGGAGCTGGCGAGGATCGCGAAAATGTCGATCATGTTGTACGCCGCGGGGAAGTCGGCAGCCCGGAAGCCAAGAGTGAGCGGACCGCGTAGCTCCACGCCAAGGATCGAGCACGGCAACTCCGTCATGTGCAGCCGGAGCATGTCGACCTCGAGATCGATGTCGCCAGCGAAGGTCGCTGCGTGAACGTCGGCGCGGTTCTGGCGAACCTACGCCTGAACAGCGACGATCTCTTTCTCCGGGTAGCGCAGC
>DATCDK010000267.1:0-26919 GCA_036510735.1 Acidothermaceae bacterium
GGGCGACGGCAAGCGGCCGCTGTCGGTTGGCTTTTGGTTCTCCCTCGGGCATTCGTCGGTCGTCTTCATCCTCGCGTTCTTACTGTCACTCGGCGTGAAGGCCCTCGTCGGCCCCGTAAAGAGCGACACTTCAGCGTTGCATCACTACACCGGGCTCATCGGCACTTCGGTCTCTGGAACGTTCCTTTTCGTCATCGCCGCGATCAACGTGATCATCTTGGTCGGGATCATGAAGGTCTTCCGCGACATGCGCCGCGGCGTCTATGACGAGGAGACCCTCGAGCACCACCTGGCCAACCGGGGCCTGATGAACCGCATCCTGCGACCGATCATGAAGTCGATCAGCAAGCCGGGGCAGATGTACGGCGTCGGACTGCTCTTCGGCCTCGGCTTCGACACCGCGACCGAGGTATCACTTCTTGTCCTTGCGGCGGCCGGCGCGGCGAGTGCGCTGCCGTGGTACGGCATCCTCGCGCTGCCGATCCTCTTCGCGGCTGGCATGTGCCTGTTCGACACCATCGACGGTACGTTCATGAACTTCGCGTACGGCTGGGCGTTCTCACGGCCGGTCCGCAAGGTCTTCTACAACATCACCATCACCAGCCTCTCGATCATGATCGCCGCGGTGATTGGCGGCGTCGAACTGCTCGGTCTGGTGTCGCAACAGCTGAACGTCACGGGCCGCTTCTGGACCGACATGCAAAACGCGAACATCAACACCCTCGGGTTCGTCATCGTGGGTTTGTTCGTGGTGACGTGGGCCGTAGCACTGCTGATCTGGCGATTCGGCCACATCGAAGAGAAGTGGACTGCCGGCATGCGGCAGCACGCGATTCGCGACGCGGACTAACTCTCGTCGTAGACGGTGAGGTCGGTGGCTTTCACCGACAGCCAGACGCGTTCGTCGACGCCGAGCTGAAGTTCCGCCATCGCCGCTGTCGTGACGTCGACAGCGACATCGGGTGGTCCGTTGACGAATAGCCTGACCAAGTCTCCGTGTTGCTCAACCGTGGCGATGTTTCCCGCCCACACGTTGCGCGGGCTTCCATGCGGGACGTCGCGGTGTACCGAAATGCTCGATGGCCGCGCCACCACGAACACCTCGCCGTAGTGCGCCTCCGCCGTCACCAACTCGGCGCCATTGGGCAGCCTGATGGACGTGCCGTCGGACCGGCCGGCGAAGAGGTTGAGCCCGACGAGCTGGGCGACGTAGCGCGTCTTCGGGTTGCGGGTGATCTCTTGAGGTGTGCCGGTCTGCACGACCACACCACCCTCGATGACCGCTACCTGATCGGCGAGGATCAACGCGTCGAGCGGATCGTGCGTGACCAAGACCGTCGCGCCGCCGAACTCGCCGAGGTGTCTGCGCAAGTCACCGCGCACGCTCATGCGGGTGCCGGCATCGAGTGCGGCGAGTGGCTCGTCGAGGAGCAACACCTGCGGTGTCGTCGCGAGCGCTCGGGCCAGCGCCACTCGCTGGGCCTGACCGCCGGACAGTTGCGCAGGCCGCTGGCTCGCCTGCTCCATAAGGTCGACGCGTGCCAGCCACCCGTCCGCGATATCGCGAGCGGCCGTCTTCTCTAAGCCCTTCGCCCGCAGGCCGAACGCCACGTTGTCGCGCGCGCTCATCGTCGGAAACAACAGGTAGTCCTGAAACACGACGCCGAGCGAGCGTTGCTCTGTCGCCAGCCGGACGCCGGAGGTGCGGTCCTCCCAGGTGCGCGCACCGACTCGCACGAAGCCCGCCGAGGCCGGCAGCAGGCCGGCGATGACCCGCAGTGCGGTCGACTTGCCGGCGCCGTTCGGACCAAGGAGTGCGAGAACGCTGCCCCCAGGGACATGCAGTTTCGCGTCGAGCCTCCACCGCTCTCGGTCGACGACGATGTGGGCGTCAAGTGATGCCGCCACCTCTGCACTACCCGGCATCAGGTGCGCAGCCAGCGGTCACGCAGACCGGCGAGGATCGCCACCGACACCACAAGCAGCACGAGGCTCAGCGCGATGGCGGCGTCCGGATTGTTTTGCAGGGCGAGGTAGACCTGTAGCGGCATGGTCTGAGTAGTCCCTGGATAGCTGCCCGCGAAGGTGATCGTGGCTCCGAACTCGCCGAGCGCACGGGCCCAGCAGAGCACGGCGCCCGCGGCGATGCCCGGGCCCAACATCGGCAGTGTCACATGCACAAAGGTGAAGAGACGGGAGGCGCCGAGCGTCGCCGCCGCATGGTCGTAGCGGACGTCGACGCCGCGCAACGAGCCTTCGACCGAGACAATGAGGAACGGCATCGCGACGAACGTCTCGGCGACAACGACAGCTGCGGTGGTGAACGGAAGTGACACCCCGAACACCTTGAGGATTTCGCTGCCTACGACTCCTCGGCGGCCGTACGCAAGCAGCAGTGCGATACCCCCGGCAACGGGTGGCAGCACGAGTGGCAGCGTGATCAATGCGCGCAGCAGCGAGCGGCCACGAAAATCCAGCCGGGCCAATACCCATGCGATGGGCACGCCCACCACGATGGCGATCGCCGTGGCCGCGGTCGCAGTCTCGAGTGACAACCGCAACGCCGTGCGGACGTCGGGACTGCTGATCAGCGACGGCAGGTGGTGCCAGGGGGTGCGAATCAACAACCCAACGATCGGCAGGATCAGGAACACGACGCCGATCGCCGCGGGTACGAACAGCGCGTAAGGCACCCGCACCCGAGGGTCGGCGCCGCGGCTCCGACCCTCAGCGGTGTCAGCGGCGACGTCGGTCATGTGCGCAAGTGTGGCCTGCGCCGGGTCAGGGCTGCTGGAACCCCGCCGCCTGCAAGATCTGCTGTCCGGCCGGCGACGCCACGTAGTTCACGAACTCCTGCCCGGCAACGGCGTTCTTCCCGGTCTTGACGACGACGATCGGGTAAGTGTTGATCGCGCTCGCCGCTTCGGCGAAGTTCACGCCGGCCACCTTGCTACCCGCCGACTTCACGTCCGTCTGGTAGACGATGCCGGCGTCGACCTCACCAAGTTCGACCTTGGTCAGGACCGATGCGACGTCTTGTTCGAGTGTGACCGGGTGGGGGGTCAGCTTGGCCGCGGCGAAGGCCTTCGTGGCTGCCGCGCCGCACGGAACCGTCGCCGCGCACAGCGCCAACTTCACCCCTGACTTCGTCACGTCCGCGAGGCTCGCAATGTGGTCGGGGTTACTCGGCGAGACCGCGATCTCGAGCTCGTTCTTCGCAAACACTGTCGGCGTTCCTACGCCATCACCGGCCTTCGTAACGGTGCCCATCGTCGTGGTACTCGCCGCTGCGAACACGTCGACGGGCGCGCCCTGCGTAATCTGCGCTGCGAGGGTGTCGGAGCCTCCGTAGGACGGCACGACCTTCACGCCCGGGTGTGCCTGCTCGAAGTTCGCGGCTAGGGTCGTGAACGTCGCCATCAGCGACGAGGCAGCAAAGACGACGACCGTGCCAGACACGCTGGGCGTAGCAAATGCGGCAGCCGAACTGGCCGGTGCCGCGCTGCTCGACGCAGCCGGTGCGGCGGACGACGGCGCGGTGCTGGGGGCGGAAGAACTGCACCCGGCGAGGCCGAGTGCGACGACGACGGTGGTGACGATGACAGTGGTGACCATGGAAGCGTTCCGGTTCATGAACTCTCCGAGGCGGGTGAAGGGACGCCGACTGATCGGCGTCCGGTATTGAGAGGTGCCGGAAGCTCCACAACCACGTTGGTTGCCTTGATTGATGCGATAGCCAGAACACCCGGCTCTAACTCCAACTCATCGGCCGCCTCGCGGCTAATGAGGGAAACGATTCGCTGGCCGCCGCACTGCATCTCGACCTGAGCCATAACGGTGTCGCGAATCACCTTGGTCACGATGCCGACCAACTGGTTGCGCGCCGACGCTTGGGCGACCTGGCCGGGCTCGAGGGCGTCGTTCAACGTCGTCGCCAGCCGGGCGAGCTCCGCGCCATCGACGGCCAGATGCCCGGTCTCGTCGGTCGTCGAGACGAACTTGCCGGACTCCGCCCAGCGCCTGGCAGTGTCGTCACTGACGCCCAGGAGACGGGCGACGTCGGCGATCCGGTACGTGGGCATGTCGCCCACATTAACCGCAGATGCGGTGTCTAACCACCCGCAACTTCCGCGGCTGCGGAGCCGCGGCTTAGCCGACCGGGACGACGAGGGGTGGCAGCTGGCCGCGCTGATCGCTGACGCGGCGCACCGACGTCCCGGAAACGTAGAACTCCAACGTGTGGCCGCCCCAGACCCACTCGCTCGTCGTGACCGTCACGCCGACGACGCCATGAGCGCCGTCTCGCTCACCTTCGGCTTGCAGCCGCGTCATCGCAATCTCCCGGGCGTCGTAGAAGCCCTGGGTCCACTGAGCGAGCTCGATGTTCTGCCCGACCTGGCGCATCGTCTGCATCACGCCTTGCACAGCGATGTGGTAGACGCACGTGCCGAGCACGAACGACACCGGACACCAACCGACGTTGAGCAGCTGGTAGAGCTCTTTGGCGTCGAGGTGGCTGGTGAACGGAGCGCCCGAGGGTTGCCGGTGCGAAGCGGTGCCGTCGCGGTGACGCACCGCCGTACCGATCGCGGTGAACTCGAGGGCGTCAGCGCTGTGCGCGCGGTAGCCGAGCTTGACCCCGATGACGCCGTCCCCGCCGACCTTCACGGTCTCGGCGATCAGCCGGTTGATGGCGTTCATCCGCGCGGTGTACATGGCTTGCGACAACACCTGGTACTCGCCGGGCTGCATGCCGCGGCCGGGCTGGAAGCCGACGTGGTAGACGGACACACCCATGACGAGTTCAATCGCGTCGAACCCGGTGTGCTCGAGCAAAGTGAACTCGGCGACCGACAGGTCGGACGTGAAGAACTTCCCGGACTCCGCGAGCCGGGTCTGCGCTATCTGATCGGGACCTTCAGTCATGTGATCAAGCTAGCAATGCACGACTACCGGCCACCAGACGGGCGCGGCCCACCGGGGACCTACTTGCCGCCGCGGCCTTCGTGCTCCTCGACGAACTCCTCGGGTGTGCCCTGACCGCCGCCCTCGGGATCCGCGTTGCCAAGAGCAGTCTCGGCCGGCATGGCGTCGATGTGTGCCTTGGCCTCAGCTTCGAGGTCCTTCTTTTCATCGTCGTCGGGCATGGCGCTCCTCGTCGGTTGATTGTCATCAGCTGCTACCCGCGAATCTACCTGCGGAACCTGCGGCGCGCTCAGCCAGCTGTCTCGTCGGCCGCAAGCACGAAGTCGAAGCTCACACTTGACCAATCCGAGCCCGCGGGGCCGCCCGGCGGCGGAGGTTCAGTCGCGGGGTGGTCCGCAAGTTCGGTGACTAGCCGCTCCTTGACGCCGAAGACCGCATCGTGGCCCAGGTATTCGTCGCCAGCGACGAAGACGTGCGTCGTGAGCTTGTGATAGCCGGCGGCTCGGATCATGAAATGGATGTGCGCGGGTCGCATCCCGCCGCGGCCGGCGGCAGCGAGAAGTCGTCCGACCGGACCGTCCGTTGGGATCGGGTAGGCGACAGGGCGCACCGACCAGAAGCGAAAGCCACCGTCGCTATCCGTGAACAGATGCCCACGGTTCGCGGTTCGGGCACCGTCGTATTGGACGTCGTACAAGCCGTCGCCGTCCGCTTCCCACACGTCGATCCTGGCACCCACGACCGGTTCGCCACCGACGCCGCGGACCCTGCCCTCGACCCAGCACGGCTGACCGACAGCGCCCGCCGCGAGGTCGCCGCCGAGTTCGATCTCGGGGGAGTTCTCGACGAAGAACGGGCCGAACACAGTGGATTGGGTGGCTGAGGAGTGGGCGACTTCGTTGACCGCAACCGTCAGCATCGAGAGCCCGAGGACGTCGGAGAGTAACACGAACTCCTGCCGCCGCTCGTCGCACATGTGTCCGGTGCGGGTGAGGAAACCGATCGCCTCGTGCCACTCGTCGTCGGTCAGCCGGACGTCGCGCACGAACTCATGCAGGTGTCGCACGAGGCTCTGCATCACTTCGCGGTAGCGCGCGGATGGCGCGCCGTCGAAGCTGGCCACGACCTCCTCGGTCACGGCAAGCTCGCGGGCGTCTTGCGACTCAGACGTCATGAGGACTGCGAGCCTATTCCCGGCGCCATCGACATGCGCCAGGTCGAGGCATATGGTCCGGCCATGTGCGCCGAATCCCTCTCCGGATCAGTGACGATCGACCCCGCCGACCATCATGGCCACATCGACAGGCGCATCTTCGGATCGTTCGTCGAGCACATGGGGCGATCCGTGTATTCGGGCATCTATGAGCCCACCCATGCGACAGCCGATGCCGACGGCTTCCGCACCGATGTCGCGCGATTGATCGAAGAGCTCGGAGTAACCGTGGTCCGCTATCCAGGCGGCAACTTTGTATCTGGATACCGCTGGGAGGATGGCGTTGGCCCGCGAGAAGCGAGGCCGGCGCGCCTCGACCTTGCGTGGCGGTCCATCGAACCGAACACAGTCGGCACCGACGAGTTCGTCCGCTGGGCCACCGCGCATCGACTCGAAACGATGATGGCGGTCAACCTCGGCACCCGGGGCATCCAGGAGGCCGCCGACCTCGTCGAATACTGCAACATTCCCACGGGTACAGCGTGGTCGGATCTGCGTCGCGCTAACGGTTCAGCCAACCCCTACGGCATCAAGCTCTGGTGCCTCGGCAACGAGATGGACGGCCCCTGGCAGACCGGCCACAAGACGGCCGAGGAGTACGGGAATCTCGCGGCGCAGACGGGTCGAGCCATGAAGCTAGTCGACCCAGGCATCGAACTGATCGCGTGCGGTAGCTCGGGTCGCGACATGCCGACATTCGGCACCTGGGAGGCAACTGTCCTAAGTCATACCTACGACGTCGTCGACTACATCTCGTTGCATGCCTACTACGAGGAGTTCGAGGGCGATCGTCGCAGCTTCCTCGGTTCAGGTGCGGTCATGGACGGCTTCATCAAGGACGTCGTGACGACAGCCGATGCTGTCGGAGCTCGCCTGGGTAGCGACAAGAAGATCAAGCTGTCCTTCGACGAATGGAACGTCTGGTACCAATCGCGATTCGCCGGCGCAGAGGATTTCCCGCTCGAAGTTGCGTCACCGCGCATCGAAGACGTCTACGGAACAGTCGACGCGGTTGTGGTGGGCGACCTGCTCATCACCTTGCTTAACAATGTCGACCGAATCACCGTCGCCTGTCAGGCCCAACTCGTCAACGTCATTGCTCCCATCATGACGAAGCGCGGCGGCCCATCGTGGCGGCAGACGATCTTCTACCCATTCGCCGAAACAAGCCGTCGCGCACGCGGCACCAGCTTGGTCGCAGCGACCGAGATCGCCACCATGGCGACGGCACGTTACGGAGACGTACCTGCCCTCGCGGTCGCCGCGACCCACGACCCAGGGACTTCATCCGTGTCCGTCTTCTTGGTGAACCGCTCCGAGTTGGCGATCGATGTCGATCTCCGGCACGAGGCATTCGGCGCGCTGAAGATCGAGGGCGTCTACACGATCGCCGCCGATGACTCAGGTCCGTTGTACGGAGAGACGGCTGCTGCCGTTGCGCGGCCACGGCTCACGAACGCCTGGTCGACGGACCCGGTAGGGCGAACGTCCCTGCGGCTGGAACCAGAATCCTGGAGCACGCTGCGTGGGTCGACGCAGGACGCATCATGACGCAAGAGCCGACGGCCACCGTCACGCTAGACACCGGCCTCGTCAGTGCTGCAATCGCGGACGTCTCGGCTTGAGCAACGCACCGACCGCCCCGCGTGCGCCGGCTATGTAAGGGTCAAGGTCGTCGACGGTGACGATCGCGAGATCGTCGATCGGCCAGGCGTGTGCGGTGAACTCGATGTCGAACTCCGCTTCTGGTAGCCCGACGAACGCGGCCCAATCGTCTCCGACAATGACGGCTTCGCCTGCATGCACAACACCATCAATGCGGACGTCGATGGGCTGGCGCGTCACGGCCGCGAGCGCTTGCTCCTGTGCGAGGCGGAAGTCCTCGACCGTGCGTGCTACCCATCGCGGATCGCCGAGCGCGTCGCGACCGCGCACCAGCGGCAGTGCAAGTCGGGCCAATGGCTCGACGCCGTGGTGGCCGCCATGCCGCTGCACCGTCACATGCAATGACGCCGTGACCGGGCTGCTGCGAGTGTGGAGCAGCGTGGTGGTCGACGCATGCACCGCACCTCCCAGTGCGGACACAGAGCCCGACATGCCGCCCAAGGCACGGCTGGCCGGTACCTCGGGCGGCAAGCCGTACCACGTGAGATCGCAACGGCGGGCGCGGTCAGCTTGCTCGATGAGGTGGCGCCGATGCTCCAGGTTCGGGAAGACCAACCCGACCAGCCACCGCCACCGGCGGTGCGGATACGCCTGCCGGCGCGCCCGCATGTGTTCTCGCCGGCTCGTCATGAACCGAGCGTCCCACGACGTCGCGCGTACCGGGATAGGCACCGGCAGCGAGAACGAGCAGCAATCCGATCGCGAAGCATCCGATGGTCAGCGTGTCGAGCGAACCGTTCGGGGCGAAGCCCCAGACCGCGAGCCGCCCAAGGGTTGCGACCGAGATCGCGACACCGAGGCCCAGCATCGCCGTCCGGCCTCTCGTGTCTTGCGTTAACTTCTGACGCCTCGGGCGGCCGGCCTTGAGGAGTTGTGCAGCCAGCACGACCAGGGCGAGCACCGCAGCCAAGACGAGGGTCAGCACGGCGACCCACGGGATGCGCTGGACCCACCAGGCGCGGGAGCCGATCGCGGGTTGGGCGAACCAATGGTTCGGGTACGCGACGACGGTGACGATCACGACCGGCACCATGTGCCACAGGTAGATCGGCATCGTCATCGCGTTAGCGCGCTGGATCAAACCCCGAAGCCGACCGCGAGCGGGCTGCGCAAGCCATGCCGAGACGGACGGCGCGGCGAGCAAGACGACCCCGATCTGGGCCAACCCGAATGCGAGGAGTGCAGCCGACGGTGGCGAGGCGTTCTGGATGCGCGCACCCGGGACGCCGACCATGCTGACCGGATACGGACCCCACCAGGTCAGTGCCACCAAGGCGAAGATCGCGGCGGCTGCGAGCACCAACGCTCGCCCTCGTCGTCCGGCTAGAAATCCGTCGTGCCACGCGAATCCGAGCTGATGGAACGTTCCCCACACCAGCACGTAGTTGGCCCAACCCACGAAGTGCCAGTGCCCTTCGATCACGGCGACGTCGATCAGCACCGCTGTGGCCGCCATCACGACGGGCACGGCCATTCCGTAGCGGCGGTGCAATGCGAGAAGGGTCGGGGTCAGCAGCAGGAGCAGCAGGTACGGCGCCAGGAACCAGAGGTGGAGCGACAGCGCCCACCCCGCCTCTTCGAGATCGCCCCGATTGGCGCCCGCTGCCGTGCAAGCCGCCACGGCGAGCGAAATCGCCGCGATGTAGCCCGCCGTCGGCACCAGGAGGCGCCTCGCCCGTCGCCGTGTCCAGCCGAACGCGGAACCACCGGTTGCTCGGTACCTCGTCCACGAAAGGGCGCCTGCGTACCCGCCGACCAGAAAGAAGAGCGGGACCACCTGGAAGATGAGGGTGAGCCAGGAGGTCCATGGCGAGACGCCGAGCACATCGACGCCATCGAGCTGGCCGTGCTTGTAGGTGATGCCAGTGGCGATCCAGTGACCGACGACCACCGCGGCGATTGCAACGACCCGGATCAGGTCGAGGTAGGTGTTGCGCGACGTGCCGATACCACCGCGGTCGGTGCCCGGGGCGGCCTCCATGGTTTCCAGGGTAGGTGCAGCGGCCGCGCGGAGATCACCGCGATTTAGGGCCGTGCTGGCCTCGCTTTCGGGCAGCTGGCCCGAAGATAGAAACACCGCCTGACCAAAGCTGGATTCTCGAGGGGGTGCACCGGGGACACACGTTCACCGTGATGGTGGCGCCCCGACGGTCTTGACCACTGTTTTGCAAACAAATGCACAGCCAGCAAGTACAGACCAAGCGACAGATACCGATACGGGCGCCCGCGGGGGCGCCAGGTTTCTGCTCCAGGCGATGCGCGGCCATTGGCGAGCCGAGGGCACGTCGGTCGCAGCAGCCCTCATTTGTACCGCCGCTATCGTCACTATCCCCGAACTTGGCGGCCGCGCCGTCGACAGTGGCCTCATCGGTCATCACTGGCGCACTCTCGGGATTCTCGGTGGGATCATCGCCGTCCTCGGCGTCGTGCAAGCCGTCACCTCAGGTCTGCGGCGCTACTTCAACGGCATCTCCTCGCGCACCGTCGAGGCAGAGCTGCGGCGAAGTTTCTTCACCCGCCTCCTCGGTTTCGATGTTGGCTATCACGATCGAGTGAACCGGGGTCAGCTGCTTTCGAGAGTCACGAGTGACCTCTTCCAAATCCAAGCGCTGGTGTCGTCGTCGCCGATCTGGATCGCGAACACCGTCACCATCGTCGCCGTTGCGATCGTCCTCGTCGTGATCAACCCGCTTCTTGGGCTCGTCGCGGTCGCCGGCCTGCCGATCGTCGCGTACACGTCCCTTCGATACTCGACACGGGTTCGCCCGATCCTCGGGGAGTTGCAGCGCGAACGCGGCGATCTGGCGGGTGTCGTCGAGGAGGCACTGAGCGGGATACGCGCGGTCAAGGGCTTCGGTGCGGAGTCGATCCTTGAGCGCCGGCTGGGCCGCCAGGCGGATGCCGTTCGGGCCCGATCGATCGAGATCGTGCGGATGCGTTGCCGCTACAACCCGCTGCTGAACGTCATGCCGATGTTCGAGCTGGTCGCGGTGAACTGGCTCGGCGGCTATCTCGTGCTGCACCACGAACTCACGGTCGGCATGCTGCTTGCGTTCAACACCTACCTCGCCGTTGTGACGGGACCACTCCAGGCGATCGGCTGGTTCGTCGTCCAAGTGCAGCGCGCGCTGGTGTCGGCGCGGCGGCTAGAGACGGTGATGAGTCACCGGGTGACGATCCGCGAGCCTGCCGATCCAGTGCCGTTGCCTCGCGGGTCTCACGTGGGTCGTGTCTCGTTCGAGGACATCACCTTCGGGTATCCAGGCAGCGACGAACTCGTGCTCGATGAATTCAACCTCGAGATCGCCAGCGGCGAGGTCGTCGCGCTCGTCGGGCCGACGGGTTGCGGCAAAACCACGGTGGCCGCGCTGCTTGCCCGCCTCTACGACCCGACGACGGGCGCGGTCCGCATCGAGGGCGTCGATCTCCGCGAGCTCTCGACCGACACCGTGCGCGCTGCAGTGGGGGTCGTGTTCGAGGACAACTTCCTTTTCGACGACACGATCGCGGCCAATCTGCGGGTGGGTTCTCCCGAAGCTACCGACGCGGAACTCGAGCATGCGGCGCAGGTGGCGCAGGCTGATGAGTTCGTCGCCGAACTGCCGCTCGCGTACGACAGCGTCGTCGGTGAGCGGGGTCTGTCGCTATCGGGTGGGCAGCGGCAACGAGTGGCGCTCGCCCGCGGAATCCTGGCTGACCCGAGGGTGCTTGTCCTCGACGACGCGACGTCGGCGGTCGACGCGGAAAAAGAGCGGGAGATCATCGCAGGCCTTGAGGGCCTGTCCCACGATCAGACGATCGTCCTCATCTCGCATCGGGCAGCGACGATCGCCATGGCTGATCGGGTGGTGCTGATCGACCGCGGTCGGGTCGCGGCAACCGGCACACATGATGAGTTGGTGGCAACGTCTGCTCGCTACCGTCAGGTGCTCGGAATCGCCGACGACACGGACGACGATGTGACGGGGCTCGATCAATGCGGCTGAGAAGAGTCCGACCTGCGGTCGCAGTTCCGAACCAACACCTTGTGCGCGTATCGCTAGCGATGCTGCGCCCGTATCGGCGCAGGTCGATCGCGGCCCTCGTGGTGCTGGTATTCGCACTGGCCGCGACGCTCGCCGGCCCTGCGCTGGTCGAATACGCCATCAATAACGGACTCGTCAACCATCACTCGATGCGCGTCGTGAACATCGCGGGTGCGTGCTACCTGGTCGCGGCGATCGCCTCGTATTTCCTTACGTCGTCGCAAACCTGGCTGCTTTCGTCGACCGGCGAGTTCGTGCTGAACGACCTTCGCAAGCGCGTGTTCAATCACTTGCTCGGCCAGCCGCTCGCGTTCTTCGATGCCGAGAGTTCTGGTCAACTGCTCTCGCGCATGACTGCGGATATCGATGTGCTGGAAACGCTCGTTCAAAACGGCCTCGGCTCATTTGCGATGAGCCTCGGTCTGTTCTTCTTCTCGATCGTCGTGCTGCTGATCACATCGCCGTTGCTGTTCCTCGCCACTACGGTCTGCCTCGTTCCGGTACTGGTCGCTGCGGCTCACTACAAGACGACGTCGACGCGTGCGTACACCGACGTACGCACCCGCATCGGGCGCTCACTTGCCGCCATCGACGAAGGACTCGCTGGTGTTCGCGTCGTGCAGGCGTTCCGTAGGGAGCGTGCGGTCGCCTCTGACTTCGACCGGCACAACGAGAAGCAGCTCGACGCTGAAATGACCACCGTGCGACTGGGCGCCGTGTTCTTCCCCAAGATCGAGGGCTCAGGTGTTCTCGCCACCGTTGTCGTGCTCGTCTTGGGCGGCGTGCTGTACAGCCAGCACCTCGTATCGGTCGGTGCAGTTGCCGCGTTCGTTCTGTACATCGCGAACCTCTTCGCGTCGATCCAGGCACTGAGCCAGTTGTTCGACCTCTTGCAGTCGTCGGGAGCTGCACTGAGCACAGTGGTTGCGTTGCTCGACACCGAGTCGTCGATGGTCGACCCCGCAGAACCCGTCAGGTTGCCAGCCCGAGGACGCCTTGAGTTGCGGCACGTGAGCTTCGCCTACGGCCACGGTGGTGAGGACGGCACCGTTGACTACGACGGTCTTTGGGACGGCGAGGACTCCGGGTCGCGATCGGTGCTGACCGGCATTGACCTCGATGTCAGTCAGGGCGAGCACCTGGTGCTCGTCGGCCCGACCGGCGCAGGCAAGTCGACGCTCGCGAAGTTGATCGGGCGGCTCTACGACCCGAGCGCAGGTTCCGTGCAGCTCGGCGGCGTCGACCTACGACAGGCGAGCCTTGCGCATCTGCGGGAGCGCATTGTCGTCGTGCCCCAGGAGGGTTTCCTGTTTCGCGGCTCGGTGCTCGATAACATTCTGATTGGCCGCGCCGGGGCGAACGAACATGAGGCTCGGGCGGTGGTAGCCGAGCTGGGGCTTGGCGAGCGGTTCGATGAACTCCCTGACGGGCTGAACACTGACGTGGGCGAACGCGGCACGCATTTGTCGGCCGGTGAGCGCCAGCTGGTGTCGCTTGCGCGCGCGGCATTGACCGACCCGGCCGTGCTGGTCATGGACGAGGCGACCTCGAGCATCGACCCGGGTACCGAGATCGCACTCGAACGCGCGCTGGCCGCACTCACGATCGGTCGGACGACGATCACGGTGGCGCACCGCCTCACCACTGCAGAACGGGCTGATCGCGTTGCGGTGATCGAGGATGGCAACCTCGTCGAGCTCGGTCCGCATGCCGACCTTGTCGAGGCCGATGGGCACTACGCGCGGTTGTTCACCGCGTGGCGCGGCTCCGACGTCCCGAACTAGTTAATCTGCCGAGGCTGGCGTCGTTTGAAGCGGGCGAGGAGCAGCCCCATGATCAGGGCTCACGACGAACGTTCCGTTAGCGTCAGCGAGGGTTGCATCCGGCGTCCAGCCGTAGAGCATTGAAGTCCTGCGCCCGCAAGAACGAGCGCTGGACTTCAACACTCCACAAAGTAGGGCCGGCGAGAGTCGAACTCGCACTGGCGCGGACCTAAACCGCGTGCCTCTGCCATTGGGCTACGGCCCCTGGAACTAGACCTCGAGTTCCCTGCGCAACTTTGCTACGTGACCGGTTGCCTTCACGTTGTACTGCGCGATCTCGACCCGGCCGTCGGCGCCGATCACGAACGTCGAACGGATGACACCGACAACCGTCTTACCGTAGAGCTTCTTCTCGCCATACGCGCCGTACTCGTCGAGCGCAACCCGGTCGACGTCCGACAGTAGCGGGAACGTGAGCTCTTGCTCGTCGCGAAACCTTGTGAGCTTCGCGACCGGGTCGGGCGAGATGCCGATGACGGTAAGACCCGCCCCGTTGAGCTGGGCGAGGCTGTCGCGAAAGTCGCACGCCTCCTTAGTGCAGCCAGTCGTCATGGCCGCCGGGTAGAAGTACACGATGACGCGGCGGCCACGAAAGTCCTTCAACGAGACGGGCTTCCCGTCGGCGTCCGGCAAGGTGAAGTCCGGTGCCGGGTCGCCAGCCTTCAGTTGGACCTGTGAGCTCATGCGCAGAACGCTACCTGTCCGTCGGCGGCGGAAGCCCGACGGCCACCTCGAGCGTCGACCGCGGGCTGGGACATGATGGGCGCAAGAGTTTCGCCAAAACGAGGGCGGGACGTCGATGGGCGGGGAGACAGCGTGAGCGTCAGAGCACTGTCGGTGGTGCCGGGCAAACCAGAGACGGCCGCTGTCACAGATCACGCGGATCCGCTGCCCGAAGAAGGCGCACTCCTCGTGCAGGGCCTGCTGGTCGGCGTGTGTGGCACCGACATCGAGATCATCCAAGACGGCTACGGATGGGTGCCGCCCGGCCAAGACCGTCTTGTGCTCGGTCATGAGTCTCTCGGGCAGGTGATCGACGCGCCTGCAGATAGTGGCTTCGTGGCCGGCGACCTGGTGGCGGGCATCGTGCGGCGTCCTGACCCGCTGCCCTGCGAGCCGTGCAGCATGGGTCAGTGGGACTTCTGCCGCAACGGCAACTACACGGAGCGGGGCATCAAGGAGCGGAACGGGTACGCGGCGAGCCAATGGCGCGTCGAACCCGAGTTCGCCGTCAAGCTCGATCCGCGACTCGGCGACTGCGGCGTCTTGATGGAGCCGACATCGGTGGTGTCGAAGGCGTGGGAGCAAAGCGAGAAGATCGCGTCGCGCGCGCCATTCCAACGCAAGGTCGCCCTCATTACGGGGGCGGGTCCAATCGGACTACTGGCGGCACTCCTCGGCGTCCAGCGAGGGTATGAGGTTCATGTTCTCGACCGGATCGATTCTGGTCCGAAGCCGACACTCGTCGCTGACCTCGGTGCGACGTATCACAGTGGCGACGTGTCGGCCGTAGGCATCAACCCGGACATCGTCATCGAATGCACCGGCTACGGCCCGCTCGTGTTCGAGCTGATTAACGTCGTCGCCAAAGACGCCGTCATCTGCCTCGCCGGGATCGCTGGGGGCAACCGCGAGGTGCCGATAGGTGTGAACATGATCAACAAGCAGATTGTGCTTGAAAACATTGTGCTATTCGGCAGCGTCAACGCCGCGCGCCGGCACTACGAACAAGCCGCCGAGGCGCTGGCGAAGGCCGACGTGGCCTGGTTAGCGCGGCTGGTGAGCCGGAAGGTGCCGCTGACGAGTTTCGCCGACGCACTCGCGCGCAATGACGACGATGTCAAAGTCGCCATCGACCTGCGAAACTAACTTCCCCCATCAGATCGACTTTCGAGGAGCGTCAACTGTGGCCAGTGATCCCGAAGAGTTGCTGCGCTCGATCGAACGCACTCGCGAGGAACTCGCAAACACGGTCGACACGATCGCCGGCCGCCTCGACCCGAAGCGCGTCGCAAAGCGCGGGGTCGACGCGATGCGCGACGGCGTCACCACGGTGATCGATGGTGCTCGGGTGAAGCTGCATCTAGGGCCAGAGCAAGGCGCGGCCCCCACCGCGGCGCAGTTACCACAACCAGCGTCAAACGGGTCGGGTGCGGCGCAGGCTCGATTCGCGCAGATCGCGCCGGTGGTCAAGCGCGTGCCCAAGCCGGCAGCCGGCGGGATGGCGGCGCTGCTCGCACTGGCGGCGATCATGGCCGTGCGCCGAGCCCGCCGATAAGTCTGGCTTTTACGACGCGGACGGCACCAAGACGAGCGCCTGGGCGATGGCTTTGGCTACCGGCGTACTGACGGCCGTCGTGCCGCCGAACAGCCACGCGGACTGCACGGTGTTGGAGTAGCGGTCGAAGTAGCTCTGCATCGAAGCGGGCAGCGGCACGTTACTGGGCACCAAGAGCATGGGCGCGCCGTCGATGCCCGCCAGCGCGCCACCGGATAGCGCGTCGGGGAAGGCGACGCCACTCGCGATCGCCACGATCGACGGCGACGCGAACAGCTGGTTCGCGACCAGGATCGATGTCGCGTACCGGTCGGCACCGACCAAGGGCTGCGCGGCAGGGTCGGCAGCGGCGGCCGGGCCGCCAATCGCATAGCGGACGTCCTTCGGGTGGGTCGCGAGGTACTGCGCGGTCTCGGGTGCCTGGACGTGACCGGCGGTCAGCAGGATCACTCCGTGGCTGAGCGCGGCGGCCGGACCAGCGGAGAGACCGTCAGGAAAGTTCGTGCCGTCAACCTCGAACACGGTCGGAGGGTCGCCGAGGATGTTCGCAATCTTGACCGCGGTGTCATACCGGTCGATGCCATCGACCCGCACCGGGTTGTAGCCGAGGGCCTGGAGGCTGGTGCCGACGTTCGCGGAGATGGCATCGGTTCCGCCGAGTAAGTAGACCGTGTGGCCGACAGCAAGAACACGCTGAATTTCGAGCCGCACCGCGTCGGTGAGTCCCGCGCTCGGGGTGAGCAGCAACGGGCCCTGGAAGCGGGCGGCGAGCGGCCCACCCGCGAGCTCGTCCGCGAAATCGTCCGCGCGCGCGAGCACGACGGCAGTCGCCGAAAGCTTGTTCGGGAAGCCGACCTCGGAGATCCGAACCGACGTGGCGATGCGATCGGCGCCGGCGACGCGGGTCAGCGTGCCTTGTCCGGTCGTGGGTGAAGGTGTCGGGGCCGGCGCGGCAACAGGAGCCGCTGCGCCGGAGGACTGTTCTGCGGCCATGACCGATCCGGGCGCGATGGGCAGCCCGATCGCCACGGAAGCCAGCGCCGCAAGCGTCGCTGCGACCGCACCGACCACTCGCATCGCGGTATCCCCCTGGAAATCGGCTACGTCTGTTCCGGTACGCGGATCACCGAGAAACGCCGACGATCCCTGGGCGGAACCCTAACCGACAGGCGCGAACCAGGCGATGTAGGTGGCCGCGGTCAGGCTCAGAACTCGCGGCTTGCTCCCGATGACGCACGCGGCGACCAGATCTGTGGCGCCGTGAAGCCGTTCCGCTCGAATGCAGCCTCGACCGCCCGGCTGACCTCGTCGAGGCTCGCCGCGTGGATGAGTGCAATCGCGCTCCCACCGAAGCCGCCGCCGGTCATCCGCGCGCCGAGCGCCCCGGCGTCAATGGCCGCGTCGACAGCCGTGTCGAGCTCAGCCACGCTGATCTCGAAGTCGTCGCGCATCGATCGATGGGATTGGGTAAGGATCGGCCCGACCTCACGTAGTGCACCGCTGGCCAGGAGGTCGACCATGGTCAGCACGCGCTCGTTTTCGGTGATGATGTGCCGCGCGCGCCGCCGCAGGACATCGCCGTCGAGTTGGGCAAGTGCCGACTCGAGCGCCGACCCGGGAATGTCCCGCAGGTAGGGCACCCCAAGCTGTCGTGCCGCCTCCTCGCACGCCCTGCGTCGCTCGGCGTATCCGCCGCCCGCGTGGGCGTGGTGGGCTCGGGTGTCGATGACCAGCATCGCGAGTCCCTCATCGTGCGGTGCGAACGGCTCTTGTTCCCTGACGTCGTCGCGCACATCGAAGAAGAGCGCGTGATCGGCTTCGCACACGCACGCAGCCATCTGGTCCATCAGCCCGCACGGAACGCCAACGAAGTTGTTCTCCGCGTACTGCGCGATCCGCGCCAGTTCGGCCCGAGGAATGTCGATCTCGTAGAGCTCCGCAGCGGCAAGGCCGACAGCACATTCGATTGCGGCGGACGACGACAAGCCGGCGCCGCTTGGCACCTGACCGTCGAGCACGATGTCGAGACCGCCGACGCGGTGCCCGGCACCTCGCAACGCCCACAGAACACCAAGTGCGTAGCTGGCCCACCCGCTTGCGTCATCGGGGTTCAGCTCGTCGAGAGCGAACTCGATGAGCTCCCCGGGCCGCTGAAGCGACTGCACTGAAACGCGGTCGTCATCGCGACGCGTCACCGCCGCATGCGTACGCAGGTTGATCGCGAACGGGAGGACGTAGCCGCCGTTGTAGTCGGTGTGCTCGCCCATGAGGTTGACCCGGCCGGGCGCGGACCAAACTCCGGTCGGCGGCCGGTCGAAGGTCTTCGCGAACAGATCGGCAGCGGTCATGAGCGCGCCGCTTTCTTGATGCTGAGGTGGAAATCCCAGGCGTCGGAGACGATCTGGGTGAGGTCGGCGGTCGGCGTCCAGCCGAGTTGGGTAGCCGCGAGGTCGTGCGACGCGACGAGCTGCGCAGGGTCGCCGGCCCGCCGTGCCGTCTCGCGTATCGCTACATCGCGACCGGTCACGGCCTGCACAGTCTCGACGACTTCGCGAACCGAGAACCCGCCACCGTTGCCGAGGTTGCAAACTAGGTGGGTGCCCTCACGTGCTGCATGTAGGGCGAGCACATGTGCTTGGGCGAGATCTTCGACGTGAACGTAGTCGCGAATGCAGGTGCCGTCGGGAGTCGGCCAGTCGGTGCCGTACACATCGAGCACAGGGCGCAGGCCATCGGCGACGTCGAGTGCGATTGGAATCAGGTGCGTCTCGGTTGCATGTCGTTCGCCCGCGCCGCGCGCTGCTCCGGCGACGTTGAAGTACCGCAAGCTAACAGCGCCAAGCCCATGTGCCACTGCCTCGTCGCGAATCATGAGATCGACAGCCAGCTTCGTCGCGCCATAGGCGTTCGTCGGCCGGGTGCGTGCGGTCTCACGGATCGGGATCTCGTCGGGCTCGCCGTAAACCGCTGCTGTAGAAGAAAAGACGAATCGCGGGACGCCGTGCGCGGTGACCGCATCGAGGAGGTCGCGGCTGCCGCCCACGTTGTTGCGCCAGTACCGCGACGGTTCGACCATCGACTCGCCGACCAGCGACTTCGCCGCGAAGTGAAGAACGCCGTCGTAGCGTGCGCGTGCGAGGACGTCGTGAGCGTGGCTGAGGTCGGTCTCGACAAACTCGGCGCCGTCGGCAACGGCATCGGCATGTCCGGTCGACAGATCGTCGAGAACCGTGACCTCGTGCCCTTCATCGAGCAGCAGCCTGCTGACGACGCTTCCGATGTAGCCTGCGCCGCCGGTGACGAGCAGCTTCACCGAAGGTGGCCGTACTGGGCCGCGTTGTACTGGGCCGCGTTGTACTGGGCGCCGCCATACTCCGCGGCGTCCGCTATGAGGTCTGCGATGTCCGGTGTCACGGAGCGCAGCAGTTTGGCCGCCTCCTCGGGCAGTACGTCGTTCACGAAGGCCCCCATGGCCGACTCCGAGCCCGCGAGGTACTTCAGCTTCCCCGGGGCTCTCCTGATCGAGAACACCTCGAGGTGAAGATACGCGAGGTCGCGGTCGACTCTGACCGGTGCCTGGTGCCAGGCGGCGATATAGGGCAGCGAGTCGTCGTAGACGGCTTCCATGCGCCGCAGGACCTCGAGATAGACGCGGCTCAGGTCGGCACGTTCGTCTTCGGTGAGGGACGGGAGATCGGGTACCTGGCGGTTCGGGTAGAGATGGACTTCGAGCGGCCACCGTGCCGCGAACGGAACGAAGGCGGTCCAGCACGAGGACTGCACCACGACGCGCTCGCCGGACTGCGTCTCGGCGGTGACGACGTCGGCGAACAGGTTGCGCCCGGTCGCGTCGGCATGGGCACGCGCACTGGCCAGCATCTGCTTGGTCCGGGGCGTGACGTAGGGGTAGCCGTAAATCTGCCCGTGCGGGTGGCTGAGCGTGACCCCTATTTCTTCGCCGCGGTTCTCGAAGCAGAAGACCTGCTCGATCTTGGGGTTCTGCGAAAGCTCCTCTGTGCGGTCGACCCATGCGTCGATGACCGTGCGTACCCGGGCTGGCGTCAGCGAGGAGAACGCGGCGTCGTGGTCAGAGGTGAAGCAGACAACCTCGCAGCGACCGAAGCCGGGCTCCGTCGTGAACATCCCGTCGTCGTTGTTAGCCCCGCTGTGATCGACCTCGTCGATGACCCACGACCCCAGCGAGAACGAGGGGAACCGATTCTCGAACACCACGACGTCGTAGTCGGTTGCCGGGATCTCGGACAGGTGGGTCGCGTTCGAAGGGCACAACGGGCACTCACTATCGGGCGGCAGATAGGTGCGGGTCTGCCGATGCCCGGCAATCGCCACCCACTCGTCGAGGATCCGGTCAAGCCGCAGCGTCGACGAGGGATGCGACGTCGGCAGTACCCGGCGGTCGACGATCTTCGTGCGGTCGGCGTGGTTGGCCGGCTCGTCGAAATAGATCAACTCACGGCCGTCGGCTAACAAGGTGTTGGTCTTGTGAGCAGCGCCGCGCGCGGCGCCGGCAGCAGAGCCGTGACCAGGCAGTGCACTCACCGGGCTGCGTCCCGTGCCTCCGCAACCACCAGCTGCCTGCCTTTCGTGGTCGGACGCAACGACGAGCCAAGGTCGGGCCCGAGGCTGGCACAGGAAACCTGTTGAAGTCAACAAGAACGATAGCGCAGGTTGTTCGGACTCGTTTGGCTCTGATGATTAGCGGATGGCTAGCGGCCGCTCAGCGGCGCCGGGGTGCCTGGGCCGCCGGTGTGTACCCTCCGTCGCTATGTACCCTGGGCGCGTGGTGCCCAGCGGCGTTCAGCATCGCATTGCTCATGGCAACCAGCGGGCGACCGTCGTCGAGGTCGGTGCGGCGGTGCGCGAATACCGCGACGGCGACCGCGAGATCTTCCAGTCCTATCCAGAACACGACGTCTCCTGGGCGTACCACGGCGCCGTGCTCCTACCCTGGCCGAATCGGCTGCGCGACGGCAGCTATGAGTTCGACGGCGTGTCACAGCAGGTCGCGCTCACCGAGCCGAGCAACCACAACGCCCTGCACGGCCTTGCCGCCTGGTTGCCGTGGACGCTGGTCGAGCACGCGCCGACGTTCGTCACGTTGAGTTGCCGACTCTTGCCCAGCCCCGGCTATCCGTTCCAACTCGACACGGTGGTGGTCTACGAGTTGCGCGATGAGGGCCTCGTCGTCACAACGACCTCGACCAACGGCGGCGACCAGGCGTGTCCTTACGCACTCGGCTTTCACCCCTATGTGTCTGCGGGGCCAGGCGGAACTATCGACGACTGCAGGCTCCACATGGACGCGTCGCGCAGGCTTCTCGTCGATGACCGATTGATACCCGTGGGCCATGAGCCCGTCGAGGGCACCGCGTACGACTTCCGCGGCGACCAACCACTTGCGGGCCGCGTCCTTGACACGGGCTTTACCGACGTCATCGCTGATGCGGCAGGGCAGTCGAAGGTTTCCGTCACCGGCCCGGACAATCACACCGTCGAGGTGTGGGCGGATGCCCACTTCGGGTTCTGGCAGGTCTACACGGGCGAGGACCTCCCGGTACCGCTGCGCCGCCGCAGCCTCGCGGTTGAGCCGATGACCGCAGCGCCCAACGCGTTCCAGACCGGTTGGGGCTTGCAGCGCCTCGAGCCGGGGGAGTCCGTGACGTCGCGCTGGGGTGCCCGCCTGCGTTAGATCTGGCGAGCCTAGATCTGGCGGACGGCGGCGAGTCCGCCGGCTTCGCTGTCCGGCCCAGTGCCGGCGACGATCACGCGGTCGATGTGCTCCGACGCCGTCGTGCGCGCATCGTCGGACAAGCCGGGATCGGTGATCAACACGTCGGCTTCGTCGAGATCGGCAAACGAACTCAAGCCCACGGTGCCCCACTTCGTGTGGTCGGCTAGCAGCACGACCTGACGTGCACCGCGAATAAACGCCCGGTTGGTCTCTGACTCGGCGAGGTTGGGGGTGGTGAGTCCGGCGTGCGGATCCATTCCGTGGCAGCCCAGGAAAAAGATGTCGAAGTGCAGCGATCGGATGGCGAGGTCGGCGACCGGACCGACCAGCGCGTCGGACGGCGTGCGGATCCCACCGGTGAGGATCACCGTCGGCGCGCCCGGCGCTTGTTGCAGCACATCGATGACCCGGATCGAGTTGGTCACGATCGTGAGGTCACGAACATGGGTGATGCGTTGGGCGAGCGCGAACGTCGTGGTGCCGCCCGAGAGCGCGATCGCCGTGCCAGGGCGAACCAATCGCGCGGCCGCCGCAGCGATGGCTTCCTTCTCCGAGAGTTCGCGGGACGACTTGGCCACGAACCCGGGCTCGTCCATGCTCGGAGCCGACGCGACGGTCGCGCCGCCGTGCACTTTCTCGATCAGGTTGTGGCGGGCCAAGACGTCGAGGTCGCGTCGCACCGTCATGTCCGAAACCCCGAGGAGTTCGGTCAGCTCGCTGACGCGCACCCCGCCTGAGCGCCTGACGTGCTCGAGGATCATCGACTGCCGTTGCTTGGCGAGCACCGCGCTCACCCCGCCACAGCAGTAGCTGCTTCTCGCACGACAGCAACGCCACCTGCGGCGACGTGCACCGAGTCGGTCGCGGGTGTCCCGCTCAGCAATTCGACTCCAGTAGCGGGCACGTCCACCTCCCGATCCGTGTGATTGATGACGAACAGGTAGCTCGCGCCGTCGCCTCGTCGGCGGATGGTCTCGACGCCAGCAGCCTCGATGATAGGAGCCCAAGACTCGGTTTTGGGGCTCCGCGTGGCGACTCCCGCGGCGTGGCAGATCCCATGCAGCAATCGCTGAGTCGAGGGCGCGTCAAGAAAGGTTGTGACGTAGTGGGCAACGCCGGCCCCGACGTCGCGGCGGGTGACCGCAGGCCAACCGGGTAGCGGGCCATCGACGTACGTCGTGACAACCTGCGCCCCTACAGGCGTCAGCATCTCCGTCCAGACCCCGCCGCTCCCGCCGTCCGCGAGGGTGACGGTCTGATGCTCCAACAGCGGATAGAACTCTTCAACGCGGACGCCGAGTAGCTGGCGGAAGGCGCCCGGGTAACCGCCTAGCCACACCGCGTCGTTAGGGTCGACGATCCCGCTGAAGAAGTTGCACACGAGATGGCCGCCTGCTTCGACGTAACGGGTCAGGTTCGCTGCTGCGCTGTCGCTCACGAGGTAGAGGCTGGGGACCCCGACGACCTTGTAGGCAGACAGGTCGGCGTCAGGGCGGACGAAGTCGATGGTGACGTCGAGGTGCCAGAACGCCTCGTAGGTTGCGCGGACAAGTTCGAGATACCGGACGTCGATTGAGGGGTGGGAGTCGAGTTCGACGGCCCACCACGCCGGCCAGTCCCAGACGATCGCGACATCGGACTCAACGCGACTGCCCGCGACCTCAGCGAGGCGCTTCAGGTCCGCGCCTAACGCCGTGACCTCGCGCCAGACTCGGGTATCGGTTCCGGCATGCGGAAGCATCCCGGAGTGGAATTTCTCCGCACCGCGTCGCGACGCCCGCCACTGGAAGAAGCAGACCGCGTCAGCACCTCGAGCGACATGTTGCAGGCTGTTGCGCTTCAGCTGGCCAGGGGCTTTCGCGAGATTGCGCGGTTGCCAGTTCACGGCACTCGTCGACTGTTCCATCAAGATCCACGGGTTACCCCCGCCAACCGACCGCATCAGGTCGGCAGACATCGAGAGACGCACATGGTTCGCGGGGTCGGCACCCACGATGTAGTGATCGTCGGAAACGATGTCCTCGTGCGGCGCCCAGCTGAAGTAGTCGACCGGCTTGAATGCCCCCATGAAGTTGGTCGTGATCGGGAGCTCTGGGGTGGCGGCGCGCAGCACGTCGCGTTCGGCGATGAAGCAGGCGAGCAACTCGTCGCTGCAGAACCGCTTCCAGTCGAGGTTCTGCGTCGGGTTGCCCCAGGTTGGCGTCAGCCGCGGCGGAATGACCTCGTCGAAGGAGTAGTAGTGCTGGCTCCAGAACGCGGTACCCCAGGCCTCGTTCAGTCGATCGAGATCGCCGTAACGCTCGCGCAGCCACCGGCGGAATGCGGCGGCGCTCACGTCGCAGAAGCACTCCGCGGTGTGGCAGCCGTACTCGTTGTTCACGTGCCACATCGCCAAGGCGGGGTGGGTTGCGTAGCGGTTCGCCAGCGCGCCGGCCAGTGCAGTTGACGCCGCGCGGTACGCGGTCGAGCTCGGGCAGTACGCCTGCCGGCCGCCCTGCCAGACCCGGTGACCCTCTCGCGTGACCGGGAGGCTCTCGGGGTAGCGGTGCGAGAACCACGGGGGAGGCGACGCCGTCGCGGTCGCGAGATCGACGCCGATGTCAGCCGCGGCCAGCAGATCCATGACTCGGTCCAGCCAGCCGAAGTCGTAGCTGCCTTCGGCCGGTTCTAACAGCGCCCACGAGAAGACGCCGACGGTGACCATCGATACGCCCGCTTCGCCCATAAGTGCGATATCTTCAGCCCAGATGTCCTCAGGCCATTGCTCTGGGTTGTAATCGCCGCCGAAGGCGATACCCGGCACACGAGGCCAGCGTCGGTTGCTACCAGAGGCGGTCATGGTGGCGTCACCCTACACAGAACGCGCCATGTTCACACAAGATTCAGCGCCCCACCGCAATCGCCGCTCGCCCTCACACGTGACTCGTCTGGGTCCGCGCTCAGCGTCGATCCTCCAGGTACGCAGGCTTGAAGTCTCGCTGAAGTCACGCTCTCGCAGCGATAGTGACTCGATTTGGGCTCAAACTACGGAGGCGACTGCGAGACCGAATCGCAACCTTCGCGATGCTTGACAGCGGTCCGGGCGAGCGGTTTGCTGTGAGCGCTTCTGATGGGTCCCGCTCGAATCTGTTGTGCAAGCGTTCGCGATCCACCACACCCCACAATTTTGGCCCCCGACCCACTCTCACCCGCACCCCACACTGATGGAGGCACCATGTCGGACTCCGAGTCCGGTACTCCCGGCGCGCAGTCGCCACTGAGTCGTCGATCCGTACTCAAGGGTCTGGCCGGAGCTGCCGGTCTTGCCGTCGTCCCCGGCGCGCTACTTGAAGCGTGCAGCAGCAGCAAGAAGACCGTGAGCACGCCCAGTTCGGCTGCGCCCGCCGCGACCACGTCGGCTGCTGCCGCGCCCTCGAGCGCTGCCGCTGCGCCGTCCAGTGCTGCTGCGGCACCCTCATCGGCTTCCGGTGGCGGCGGTGGAGCGGCGACTGGCACGATCTCGTTCGGTTCGAACTACTCCGACGCGGTGCCGAAGGCAGCCTTCGCGGCGATGATCGGCGGCTTCACGTCGGCCAACTCGAACGCCAAGGTCACCATCAACACGGTCGACCACAACACGTTCCAGAACAACATCAACAACTACCTGCAGGGCACTCCTGACGACCTGTTCACCTGGTTCGCCGGCTTCCGCATGCGGTTCTTCGCCTCGCAGGGCCTCGCGACTCCGATCGACGACGTGTGGGACAAGATCGGTGCCAACTTCTCCGACGCGTTCAAGGCTGCATCGAAGGGCGATGACGGGCACTACTACTTCGTGCCGCTGTACAACTACCCGTGGGCGGTCTTCTACCGCAAGAGCGTCTGGGCAGCCAAGGGCTACCAGATCCCCACGACGTGGGACGCGTTCGTCGCGCTGCAAAAGCAGATGCAGAAGGACGGCCTGGTGCCGATGGCCATGGGTCAAAAGGATGGCTGGCCCGCTCTGGGCACCTTCGATATCATCAACATGCGCCTGAACGGGTTCCAGTTCCACATGGATCTGATGGCGCACAAGGTCGGCTGGGACGACCCGAAGGTGCTTGCCGTGTTCAAGCAGTGGACCGAGATCCTGCCCTACCAGCAGGCGGGCGCCAACGGGCGCATCTGGCAGGACGCCGCAAAGACGCTGCTCAACAAGCAGGCCGGCATGTACCTCCTGGGCTCATTTGTCGCACAGCAATTCACTGCAGCGCCCGACCTCGCCGACCTCGACTTCTTCCCGTACCCGGCGATTGACCCGGCCAACGCTCAGGACTCCATCGACGCCCCGATCGATGGGTTCATGATGAGCAAGAAGGTCAAGAACCAGGCCGGCGCTACCGCGCTCCTCGAGTACATCGGGACAGCTCAAGCGGAGGCGCTGTACGGCAAGACCGACCCAAGTGACATCGCAGCGGCGACGAACGCCGACACCAGCACTTACAACCCGATCCAGCAGAAGTCGGTCGAACTGATCAAGGCCTCGAAGAACATCGCTCAGTTCCTCGACCGCGACACGAACCCCGACTTCGCAGACAACACGGTTGCGGCAATGATCCAGAGCTTCTTCAACGACCCAGGTGCGGTCGCGTCGCAACTCAAGGCCCTTGAGGGGCAGGCAAAGACGGTGTTCACCAGCTGATGGTCGCAGCTACTCAAGCGATCGGCTCCTCGCCGGCGGTGCGCAAGCGCCGCCGGCGAGGAGTTCGCATGTTGTCGGCCGGCGACAAGGTGGTCTTGTCGCTGATGGTTTTCATCCCGTTGGCCATCGTCCTGTTCTTTGTGTGGTTCCCGGCGATTGCGACGGTGTTCCTGTCGTTTACCACGTGGAGCGGCATCGGCGGCCTCAAGGCGATCCGTGCTGACGGCATTCAGAACTATCACCAGATCGCGACGAACTACCCACCGTTCGTTCCCGCGCTCGAGCACAACGTGCTCTGGCTCGTCGTCTTCATTTGCTTCGCCACTCCGCTCGGGATCTTGATCGCGGTGCTGCTCGATCAGAAGATTCGCGGGAGTCGCATCTATCAGAGCCTGCTCTTCTTGCCGGTCATGCTGTCGCTTGCGCTGATCGGCATCATCTGGGAGCTCATGTACTCCAACAACTACGGTTTGATCAACAGCTTGATCGGCCGCAACGGTCAGACCAACTTCATCGACTGGCTCGGAAATCCGAAGCTAAACATCTGGGCAGTTTTGGTCGAAGCCTCTTGGCGCCA